>DATABL010000251.1:0-8584 GCA_036259595.1 Actinophytocola sp. | reverse complement strand
CGGCGGTGGGGCAGCCGGTGACTACGCCGGTGCCGGAGCCGGGGGATCCTGGGTCGCCGCCCATGTCGGCGCCGGTGGGGGACGGGCCGGGGGCTCGGGTCGTCGCGGATGCGGGGACGGGGCTGGGGATCGTGCGGGTGTTGCCGAACTCGGCGCCTACCAGGTCGATCGTGCCGGGGATGGCGGACAAGCTGCCTCGGCAGGCCGCGGTGGAGCTGGGGTTCGGGGTGTCGTCCGCGCAGGTGAACTCGGAGGCGTATCTCGCGTTCGAGCGGGCGGTGGCGGAGGCGGCGCCGGGCGGGCTCGCGGTGCAGGGGGCGTCGCCGCGGGCGCCGGGGGCGTTGGCGCAGACCGCGCCGCCGGACAACTCCGAGCCGGTGCATGGGGGGCTTTCGCTGCCGGACACGCCGTTGGACGGGTTGATCACGGCCAGCGGACTGCGGGGGCAGGTGCACGCGCAGTGGGACGACGTGTTGGGGCCGTGTGTCGGGACGGTGTCGGACGCGTCCACCGAGGTGGGGAGCCTGTCGCTGGTCAACTCCATTCCGACGCTGCCGGACGTGGGCGACCTGAGTGGGGTGTTCGACGCGCCTGGGCTCGGCGCTTCGGCGGATCGGGCGATCATCGACGGGATCCGGCGGCTCGCGGGGCCGTTGAGCACACTTGGTGGGGTGCTGTCGGGGGACGGGAAGCCGCGGGCGGACGGGCGCGGGTCGCTGGTGAGCGTGCCGAACACGCTGGCCACGCGGTCGACGGTGCAACTTGTCGACATGCCGGGATCGGCGAACAAGGCCGTGCGGTCGACGTCGACGTTGCGGGTGGCGGCGCTCGAGTTGCTCGCGGGGACGCCGTTCGCGCTGGAGCTGCGGGTGGTGAGTCAGCCGACGTTGCAGGTCACCTCGACGGGGGACGCCAGGACGTCGTCGGTGGAGTACACGGCGCCGGTCATCGAGGTGTGGCAGGGCGGGCGGCGGCTCGGGCGGCTCGACGCGGCGAACCCGACGATGGACGTGCCGATCGGGATCCCGCTGCCGGAGGTGCCGGGGGCGGAGCGGTTGCCGGTCATCGGCGGGCTGTTGGCGAACGGGCAGCGGGTCAGCGAGGGGCTGCGGACGCTCGACCTGGGCGTGCTGCGGCTCGGGGTCGCGCAGCTGGACGAGAAGCGCGCGGCGATGACCGACCCGTTCGAGGGCTTCCAGCTGGGCGCGACGGCGCGGATGCTGGACCTGCAGGTGCTGCCGACGAAGGCGCTCGGGCTGCCGAACCTGCCGTCGGCGCTGGTGCAGGTGTCGCTGGGTGAGCAGATCGCGCGGGCGTACGCGCCGGCCGGGGGTGTGGTGTGCCGGACCTCCGACCAGCCGCAGCCGCCGCCGACCCCGGAGCCGCAGGGCAAGGCGCCGCGGGAGCTCGCCTACACGACGCTGGCGTACAAGGCGATCCCGCTGTTCTGGACGGGCACGGCGATGCTGCTGCTCGGCGTGGTGCTGGTCGCGGCGGTGCCGATCTCGCGGACCCCGCGTGCGATGGTTCCCGTCGGCGGCTCGGGACCCGATGACGGTGCCAGCGGGTCGGAGGCCGACGAGGACGCTGACGGCTCCGGATCCGACAAGGTGAACTGACTCGAACGGGTGGAAGCCGTGCGAAAGGACCATTCGCACGGCGGGGGGTCCCCCGAATTTGAATTCTACCCGAGGGGACCGACAGTTCTTGGGTCGCTGAGACCCGATCAGCCGTGGTGGAGGGTGCTGAGCATGGCCTCGATGGCTATTCGCGGCTTCACGTTCTGTTCCAGCGCCTCCCGGCACGCCAGGACGGCCTCCAGGCGGCGCAGGGTCGACTCCGGGGTCCACGTGGACGCCGCCGTTCGAGCGTCCGACGCACGGTCCGGGTGGTTCAGCACCGCGGGGGACGCGGCGGCGGTGACCAGCACGTCCCGGTAGAAACCGGCCAGGTCGACCAGCGCCAGGTCGATCGCGTCCCGCTGCGTTCGGGTGGCCCTGGACTTCTGGCGGCGCTCCAACTCCTTGATCGCCGCCGCGCTGCCCCTCGTCGCGGACGCGGTGCCCTTGCCGGTGCCGCCGTGGCCCATCGCGGTCTTCAGGGCGTCCTTCTCAGCCTCGTCGCGGGTGCCGCTCACCTCTGTCGCGTCGGCTTCGGCGGACTTGACGAGGTGGTCGGCGCAGGTGAAGACGTCCGTGAGGCGGCGGAGGCTCAGCGGGATCCGGAGCACGGACTCGCGGCGGGTGCGGGCCGACTCGTCGGTCGCCAGGCGGCGGGCTCGGCCGACGTGGCCGCCGCAGACCGACGCGGCCCAGGTCGCCATCTGTTCGGGGATGCCGTCGCGGGTGTGGAGGACCTCGGCGATCGCGGCCGGGGACGGGGTGCGCAGGCCCAGGTGGCGGCAGCGGGAGCGGATCGTCACCGGGACGTCCTCGGGGTGGTCGGACGGGGCGCACAGGAGGAACACCGTCCGCTCCGGTGGCTCCTCGACCGCCTTGAGCAGGGCGTTCGCGGCACCTTCGGTCAAGCGGTCGGCGTCGGTGATGATGACCACCTGCCAGCGCGCGCCCGTGGGCCGGCGGGCGGAGATCTGGACCAGGGAGCGCATCTCGGCCACCGAGATCGACAGGCCTTCCGGCACGACCACGTGCACGTCCGCGTGCGTGCCGGCCATCGACGTCCGGCAGCCGGGGCACTCGCCGCAGCCGACGCCGGTGTGGCACTGCAGGGCGGCGGCGAACGCGCGCGCCGCCACCGAGCGACCCGAGCCGGGCGGGCCGGTGAACAGCCACGCGTGCGGCACCGGCGACGCCGACCCGCTGAACGTCCCGTCGACCATCGACGCGGCCACCGCCGCCGACGACGTCAGCACCTCCACCGCATCGGGCTGACCGACCACCTGCGACCAGACACTCACCCGCTAAGTCTCCACCTTCGACACCGTCGACGCCGGCACGGGGGCCCGGCTGTCGCTCGGCACCAGGCTCGCCAGCCGCCGGTCCGTCAGCGCGGCCTGCACCGCCAGCCGCACCCGCACCGCCACCTCCTCCGGCGTGCCGTCGGCGTCGACCACCACGTACCGGTCCGGGTCGGCCGACGCCATCTCGGTCAGCACCCGCTGGACGTGCCAGTGGTGCTGGGGCGGGCGGCTGCGGCTCTCCGGCAGCGTGCTGGGGTCGCGGTCCAGCAACACCGTCACGTCCGGACGCAGGCGCGCGGTGGCCCAGTCGGCCAGGCCCTCCAGCTCCGCCGGGTCGAGGTCGGCGGCCGCGGACAGGTGCGCCAGCGGGCTGTCCACGAACCGTTCCATCACCACGAGCGCACCACGCTCCAGCGCGGGGCGGATCTGGCGTTCGACGATGTCCGCGCGCACCGCGGCGGCCACCAGCGCGTGCGCCCTGGCCCCGGCGAGCTGCGCGCCCGAGAGCACGGTCTGCAGGCGCTCGTCGTCCAGGGTCGGATCGCTGGCCAGCACCACCTCCTTGGTGCCGGGGCGGCGCAGCCAGTCGGCGAGCAGCCTCGCCTGGACGGCCGTGTCCTGGACGGTGTCGCCCTCCATCGCGACGAGCAGGCCGGTCGAGCGGCGGGGCTTGCGGCGGATCGCGGCCAGCAGGTCGGCCAGGATCGGCTCGCTGCGCCGGTCGTCCATCTGCCGGTAGGCGATCACGCCGACCAGCGCGGCCAGCAACCCGGCCGCGAGCAGCACCGGACGGGTGCCGTCGATCGTCATCTCCCGGCCCCAGACGATCACGGTCCGCGGCCGCACCAGGCCGACCAGCACCGGCGTCAGGCCCATCGCGCCGGCCAGGATGATCTTCATCAGCGACTGGTAGATCGCGTTGATCCGGCCGCGGATGGCGTCCTCGATCTGCGAGCCGATGATCGTCACGCCGGTCAGGAACGCCGAGCCGGCGCACGCGCCGAGCATCGTCACCGTGATCAGCGAGACGGCCAGGTGCGGGGACAGCGCGACCAGCACCAGCGTCAGCCCGGCGAGCACGATCGCGATGCCGAACAGGCGGTTGTGCGGCAGCCGGCGGGCGAGTTTCGGCGAGCCGGCCATGCCGGTGGCCAGCCCGACGAACATCGCCACGAACAGCAGGCCGAACGCCGATTCGCCGCCGCCCAGACTGTTCGCGTACAGCCGGGCCGAGCCGATCAGCGCGCCGGCCGCGGCGAACGCGCCGAGCATGCCGATCAGCAGGCCGCGCACCAGCGGGGTGCTGCGCACGAACCGGGCCGCGTCCCGGACCATCGCGAGGAAGCCGGGCTTGTCCTCCTCGACCGCCTTGCGTTCCCGGCGCCCGGGACGGCTGGTGGTGTCGCGGCGGGACAGCTCCGGGATCCTGGTCGCCACCAGGATCGCGCTGGTCAGGTAGAGCAGCCCGTTGATCACCAAGATGATCTTGGCGATGCCCAGGCCCTCCGGGTCCGGCTGGATGTTCAGGTTGGTGGTGATGCCGGTGATCGCCGCGTACAGGCCGGTACCGCTGATCACCGCGATGCCGTAGGTCATCACCAGGCCGAGCTGGCTGGCGGTCTCCACCTGGTCGGGCCGGCGCAGCAGGTTCGGAACCGCCGCGTCCTTCGACGGGATCCACAGCAGCGCGCAGCAGCCGATGAGGAAGTTGCCGATGAACAGCCACCACGTGGTGCCGACGATCGCGATCGACAGGAACAGCCCGCAGCGCAGCACGTCGCACACGACCATGACCTTGCGGCGGTCGAACCGATCGGCGAGCAGGCCGCCGAGCGGCGCGAACAGCAGGCCGGGCAGCAGCTGGGTGAGCACCACGCCGGCGAAGGCGAAGCTCTGCGCCTGGTATCCCTCGGTGAGCTGGATGACCAGGCCGGTCAGTGCGAGCAGTGACAACCAGTCACCGACACTGCACAGGTAGGTGACGCCCCAGAGTCTGCGGAACGCCCGGATGGCGAGGACGCTCCGCGCACGGTGTGTGATCGACGCGTTGGACTCGGCCGGCGTTGTCGCGCCGGCCTCCGGATTGGAACCCGTGCCCCCGCTGATACCCGCCACCCCATCTCCACGCAGCTCGGCACCAGCGTAACCGGCAGCCGAGCACGTCAGGATGACCGGACGGTAGTAGGTGGCCCGACGCACGATCGCGCCGGGTGCACGAGGCCTAGGCGAATATCGACCCGATCGTGTCGATGAAGCTCGCGATGAGCACGATCGCGAGCACGGCGATCACCAGCAGTAACACCGCGATGGCCGCGATGCTCGGCGCGGAGGACTTGCGGCCCATCGCCGTCGCGGGCTTCGGCGGCCGCTTCCGGCGGAACCGGGCGGGCAACCGGCGCGGCTTCTCGACGTTGCCGGGCGTGATCGCCCGGGGTTGCTGGGGTGGCACCGTGGCCGACGACGTCGCGGGCTCGGCCGTCTGCTGGGCCGGGATCCCGACCGGCGGGGTGGGCGCGGGATCCTCGACCGGCGCGGCCGGCGCCGGGACTTCCGCCTGGGGCTCGGGCGGGGCGTTCTCCGGGGAGGACGCCTGGACCGGGATCTCCGTGGTCCGCTCGGCGGCGGTCTCGGCCGGCTGCACGAGGTCGAAGTTCAGCTCGGAGTCCTCGTCCAGCATGCCGGCCATGGCCGCGCGCACCGCCGAGATGTCCGGCATCGGCGGTTCGACCACCCGCACCTTGAGCGGCTCCGGCGCGTAGCCGGACCCGGTGACCAGGCCGGACACCGGATCGGACAGGACCGGCTGCGGACCGGGGTCCTGCGTGCCGTCGTTGGTCATCGTCGTCGTCTCCCTGTGCTACGTCTCGGTGACCGTCCGCTTACCAGGGTAGGTGCCCGCGGCCCGCCGGGCGAGATAAACCTGCCGCACCGCGAGGCTGACTCGAACGTCGGCGAGCAGCCCGGAGCACACCGACAGGAAGATCGACACCTGCACCTGCGCGCGGCTCACCGGCAGCTCGATCCCGAACAGCCGGCCCTTCGGCGGCTGGTCGTCCGCCAGCCACGCCTCGACGGCACGCCGGTCGAGCTCGCCCTCCCACTCACGCGGCGAGGCTAACCCGGGGAAACGCCCTGAAGGTGCACCTTCGAGACGCTCAGCGCCGGCGAAGATGACCTTCAGGGCATTCAGGCCTTGGACTTGGCCGTCGACTTCTTCGCGGGCGCCTTCTTCGCCGGTGCCTTCTTGCGCTTGGGGGCGGGGCCCTTCGCGCGCTTCTCCGCCAGCAGCTCGGCCGCGCGCTCGTCGGTCAGCGTCTCGACGCTGTCGGACTTGCGCAGCGAGGCGTTGTACTCCCCGTCGGTGACGTACGGGCCGAACCGGCCGTCCTTGACCACCATCGGCTTGCCCGACGCCGGGTCGTTGCCCATCTCCTTGAGCGGCGGCGCCGCCGCGGCCGCCTGCCGCCCCCGGCGCTTGGGCTCCGCGTACAGCTTGAGCGCCTCGTCGAGGGTGACTGTGAAGATGTCCTCCTCCTTGGCCAGCGACCGGGAGTCGGTGCCCCGCTTCAGGTACGGGCCGTAGCGCCCGTTCTGCGCCGTGATCTCCTCGCCGCTGTTCGGGTCGTTGCCCACCACGCGGGGCAGGGACAGCAGCTTGAGCGCGTCGTCCAGCGTCATGCTGCCGATCTCCATCGACTTGAACAGCGAGCCGGTGCGCGGCTTGGGCTTCTTGGCCTTGCTGCCCTCCTCGGGCTCGGGCAGGACCTCGGTGACGTACGGGCCGAACCGGCCCTCCTTGGCCACGATCTCGTGTCCGGTCACCGGGTCGGTGCCCAGCGAGCGGCCCTCGACCGGGGTGGCGAACAGCTTCTCCGCGATCTCCACCGACAGCTCGTCCGGCGGCAGGTCCTCCGGCAGGTTCGCCCGCTGCGGGGTGGCCGCCCCGTCCGGCCCGTCGCCGTCGCGCTCCAGGTAGGGGCCGTACCGGCCCACCCGCACCACGACCGTGCGCCCGGTCTCGTCGGCGAACAGCGGGATCGAGTTGATCTCCCGCGCGTCGATGGTGTCGACGCCGGAGCCGACGAGCTTCTTCAGCCCGCCCGACCGGCCGACCGACCCCTCCGCGCCGACGTCGCCGCCGAAGTAGAACCCGGTCAACCACTGGGTCCGCTGCTGCTCGCCGGCCGCGATCCGGTCCAGCTCGTCCTCCATCGCGGCGGTGAAGTCGTAGTCGACCAGCCGGCCGAAGTGCCGCTCCAGCAGCCCGACCACGGAGAACGCGATCCAGGACGGCACCAGCGCGGACCCCTTCTTCCACACGTAGCCGCGGTCCTGGATGGTGTTGATGATCGACGCGTACGTCGACGGGCGGCCGATGCCCAGCTCCTCCAGGGTCTTCACCAGGCTGGGCTCGGTGTAGCGCGGCGGCGGGCTGGTCGAGTGGCCGTCCGGGTTCAGCTCGGTGGCCGTGACGCCCTGGCCCTTCTCCAGCCGCGGCAGCCGGCGCTCGGCGTCGTCGGCCTCGCCGCCCTCCTCGTTGTCCACCGTCTCGACGTAGGCGCGGAGGAAGCCGGGGAAGGTGATCGTGCGGCCGGAGGCGGCGAACGTGCACTCCTCCCCCGACGCCGCGGTGCCGGTGATCCGCACGGACATCGTGGTGCCGCGCGCGTCGGCCATCTGGGAGGCGACCGTGCGCTGCCAGATCAGCTCGTAGAGCCGGAACTCGTCGGACTCCAGCTCGCCCGCGACCTGCCCCGGCGTGCGGAACACCTCGCCGGCCGGGCGGATCGCCTCGTGCGCCTCCTGGGCGTTCTTGACCTTGCGGGTGTACTGGCGCGGCTGCGGCGAGACGTAGGCGTCGCCGTACAGCTCGCGGGCCTGCGACCGGGCCGCCGCGATCGCCGTCTCGGACAGCGTCGTGGAGTCGGTACGCATGTAGGTGATGTAGCCGTTCTCGTACAGCCGCTGCGCGATCCGCATCGCCCGGTCGGCGGAGAACCGCAGCTTGCGGCCGGCCTCCTGCTGCAGGGTCGACGTCATGAACGGCGCATACGGCCGCCGCGTGTACGGCTTCTCCTCGACGCTGGAGACCGCCAGCGACGCGCCGGTCAGCGCCTCGGCGAGCCGGCGGGCCTCGGTCTCGTCCAGCCGCAGCACGTTCGTGCCGGACTTGAGCTGGCCGTCCTGGCCGAAGTCGCGGCCGGTGGCCAGGCGGGTGCCGTCGACCGTGAGCAGCCGGGCGCCGAAGTTGCGCGGCTCGGCGTCGGCACCGGCGTCGAGCTTGGCGGAGATGTCCCAGTACGAGGCGGGGACGAACTTCATCCGCTCACGCTCGCGGTCGACCACGATCCGGGTGGCGACCGACTGCACCCGGCCGGCCGACAGCCCGCGGGTGATCTTCTTCCACAGCACCGGGCTGACCTCGTAGCCGTAGAGCCGGTCGAGGATGCGCCGGGTCTCCTGGGCGTCGACGAGGTCCTGGTCGAGGGCGCGGGTGTTGTCGGCGGCGGCGCGGATCGCGGACTCGGTGATCTCGTGGAACACCATCCGGCGCACCGGGATCTTCGGCTTGAGCGCCTCGAGCAGGTGCCAGGCGATGGCCTCGCCCTCGCGGTCGCCGTCTGTCGCGAGGTAGAGCTCGTCGACGGTCTTGAGCGCTTCCTT
>DATABL010000250.1:0-45088 GCA_036259595.1 Actinophytocola sp. | reverse complement strand
CGATCCGCGCGACCGATGGTTCAACGATCCGACAGTTGGCAGTGTGAACGATGGGCTGGAACAACCCACCCGTCAACTGGTCCGAGCTGGAACGCATCCTCTCCGGCCGCCCACCCGACCACGACCCCCCCGGCGACGGCGGCGACAGCCCCGCCTGGACCAGACACCGCGAGCGCTACACCGCCCCCGCCGGCGGCGGCCCACCCGAACCCACCGACCTCGCCGGCGCCGACACCCGCGTCCCCTACGCCGAGCTCCACTGCCACTCCAACTTCAGCTTCCTCGACGGCGCCAGCCACCCCGAGGAGCTCGTCGAGTCCGCCGCCCTGCTCGGCCTCGACGCGCTCGCCATCACCGACCACGACGGCATGTACGGCGTCGTCCGCTTCGCCGAGGCGGCTCGGGAGCTGGGTGTGCGCACGGCGTTCGGCACCGAGCTGTCCCTCGGCCTCACCCAGCCGCAGAACGGCGTCGCCGATCCCGAGGGCGAGCACCTCCTCCTGCTCGCCACCGGTACCACCGGCTACTCCCGGCTCTGCCGCGCCATCACCTCCGGCCAGCTCGCCGAGCACAGCGAGAAGGGCCGCCCCGTCTACGACCTCGCCGAGGTCGCCGCCGAGACCCGGGGCGAGTGCGTCGTCCTCACCGGCTGCCGCAAGGGCGCCGTCCGCGCCAAGCTCATCACCCAAGGCCCGGACGCGGCACTCGACGAGCTCCGGAAACTCGTCGACCTCTTCGGCCGCGACCACGTCTTCGTCGAGCTGATCGACCACGGCCTCCCGCTCGACACCGCGCACAACGACCTGCTCGCCGAGCTGGCCCTCGAGCTGCACCTCCCGCTCGTCGCGACCAACGCCGTGCACTACGCCCAACCCAACCGCGGCGACCTGGCCGCCGCGGTCGCCGCCGTGCGGGCCCGCCGCTCGCTCGACGAGCTCGACGGCTGGCTCCCGCCCGCCCCCACCGCCTACCTGCGCTCCGGCGCCGAGATGGCCCGCCGCTTCGCCCGTTACCCGGGCGCGGTGCACCGCGCGGCGATGCTCGGCCTCGAGCTGGCGTTCGACCTCAAGCTGGTCGCACCCGAGCTGCCGCGCTTCGACGTGCCCGGCCACACCGAGCTCAGCTACCTGCGCGAGAAGACCTACGCCGGCGCGCGCGAGCGCTACGGCACCGAAGGCCAGAACCCGAAGGCCTACGCCCAGCTCGCGCACGAGCTGAACGTCATCGAGGAACTGAACTTCCCCGGCTACTTCCTGATCGTCTCCGACATCGTCGACTTCTGCCGCCGCAACGGGATCTACTGCCAGGGCAGGGGATCGGCGGCCAACTCGGCGGTCTGCTACGCGCTGGGCATCACCAAGGTCGACGCGGTCAGGTGGGAGCTGCTGTTCGAACGCTTCCTCGCCCCGGCCCGCGACGGCCCGCCCGACATCGACCTCGACATCGAGTCCGACCGCCGCGAGGAGGTCATCCAGTACGTCTACGACCGCTACGACCGCCGCCACGCCGCCCAGGTCGCCAACGTCATCACCTACCGCGCCAAGTCCGCCGTGCGCGACATGGCCCACGCGCTCGGCTACTCGCCCGGCCAGCAGGACGCGTGGAGCAAGCAGATCGACCGCTGGGGCCCGCTTAAGTCCACAGTGGACGACAACGACCACGACGTGCCGGTGCAGGTGCTCGAGCTCGCCGGGCAGCTGGAGCAGTTCCCGCGGCACCTGGGCATCCACTCCGGCGGCATGGTCATCTGCGACCGTCCGGTCAGCGAGGTCTGTCCGGTCGAGCGGGCCAGGATGGACAAACGCACGGTCCTGCAGTGGGACAAGGACGACTGCGCCGCCGCCGGCCTGGTGAAGTTCGACCTGCTCGGCCTCGGCATGCTCTCCGCGCTGCGGTACATGGTCGAGCTGGTCGCCGAACACCACGGCACCGAGGTGCGCATCGACGACCTCGACCTCGGCGACCCCGCGGTCTACGCGATGCTCGCCCGCGCCGACGCGATCGGAGTGTTCCAAGTGGAGAGTCGGGCGCAGCTGGCCACGCTGCCCCGGATGAAGCCGAAGGAGTTCTACGACCTCGTGGTCGAGGTCGCGCTGATCCGCCCCGGCCCGATCCAGGGCGGCTCGGTGCACCCCTACATCCGCCGCCGCAACGGGCAGGAGCCGGTCACCTACGACCACCCGCTGCTGAAGAAGGCGCTGAAGAAGACACGCGGCGTGCCGCTGTTCCAGGAACAGCTGATGCAGATGGCCGTCGACGTCGCCGACTTCACCCCGGCCGAGGCCGACGAGCTGCGCCGCGCGATGGGCGCCAAACGCTCGACCCACCGGATGGAGCGGTTGCGCGAACGGTTCTACGACGGCGCCGCCGGGCACGGCATCGACGCCGAGCTGGCCGGGCGGATCTACGAGAAGCTGATGGCGTTCGCCAACTTCGGCTTCCCGGAGAGCCACGCGCTGAGCTTCGCCTACCTGGTGTTCGCCAGCGCCTGGTTCAAGCTCTACTACCCGGCCGCGTTCTGCGCCGCGCTGCTGCGCGCCCAGCCGATGGGCTTCTACTCGCCGCAGTCGCTGGTCGCCGACGCCCGCCGGCACGGGGTGACCGTGCTCGGCCCGGACATCAACGCGAGCCTGCCGCACGCCACCCTGGAGGGCGACGGGCCCGCGGTCCGCCTCGGGCTCGGCACGGTCCGCACCCTCGGGGACGACCTCGCCGAGCGCGTGGTCGCCGAACGCGTCGCGCACGGCCCGTACCAGGACATGGCCGACCTGGCCCGGCGGATCACCCTGACCCGGCCCCAGGTCGAGGCCCTGTCGACGGCCGGCGCGTTCGACTGCTTCGGCGTCGGGCGCCGTGCCGCGTTGTGGGCCGCCGGCGCGGTGGCCGGCGAACGCCCCGACCGGCTGCCCGGCACGACGGTGGGCGCGAACGCGCCGGCCCTGCCCGGGATGAGCCCGCTGGAGCTGGCGGTCGCCGACGTGTGGGCGACGGGCCTGTCACCGGACACGTTCCCCACGGAGTTCGTCCGCGAGCGCCTCGACGAGCTCGGCGCCCTCCCGGCCGCGCAGTTGTCCGAAGTGGACAGCGGAACACGGGTACTGGTCGGCGGCGCGGTGACCCACCGCCAGCGCCCGGCGACCGCGGGCGGGGTGACGTTCCTGAACCTCGAGGACGAGACCGGGATGGTCAACGTGGTCTGCTCGCGCGGTCTGTGGTCGCGCTACAGCCGGATCGCGCGGAACTCCTCGGCGCTGCTGGTGCGCGGCATGCTGGAGAACGCGGAGGGCGTGACCAGCCTGGTGGCCGACCACCTGGAGCCGCTCCGCCTGAGCATCCCCGGAAAGTCCCGCGACTTCCGCTGACGGCTTTCATCGGCGCGAAAGCCCGGTGAAAGCGTCGTGGGGATTCTTGTCGGCAGCCGGCTTGGGGGCCGGCGGACACCCGACAACTCGGAGGGTAACAACAATGATCAAAAAGGTGGCGCTCACATTCGGCGCGTCGCTCGCGCTCGCCCTTGGCGGCGCGGTGTTCACCGCACCGGCCGCGTACGCGGACAGCAGCGCCAAGATCAGTGGCGCCGAAGCGACCTTCACCTCGTACGGTGAGGTCTTCCGCCTGTACGACAGGAGCTGCGACGGCAACCCCGTGTACCTCAGGTACAAGGTCAACGGTGGCTCGGAGAACCGGGAGGACTTCAGCGGGGGATGCGGCAACAGTGCCAAGTACAACAAGTCCTTCGCCGAAGGCGCCGACGTCGAGTACCGGGCCTGCGTGAACATCCGGCCTGGCCCCGACAGGTGCTCGGGTTGGTCGAGTGACGACGCCTGACCGAGTTGACCGCGGACGGTTCACCAGGATCCTTCCTGGTGGACCGTCCTTCGGGCGTAAGATCCGGGAATGCCCGGTTTCGAGAGCGGCAAGGACGGGCTTGCCGTCATCGTGGTCGGGATCGACGGTGGGGACCGCGCGCAGAACGCCGCCGCCTGGGCCACCGGCCTCGCGCGCCGCGAACGGGCGCGGCTGGTGCTCGTCTACGTCGAGCCGCTGACCAGCCCCGCCTACTGGTCGCCCATCGGCATGGCGACCGCCGCCGAGGCCGCGGCGGAGTTCGTCCAGGAGCTGCGGGAGTCCGCCGAACGCTACCTCGACGCGGTCGGCGTCCGCTGGGAACTGGTGCACTACCGCGGCGACCCAGCGCACGGCCTGGAGGCCGTCGCCGAGGACCGGCGCGCCGACTGCATCGTCGTCGGCCGGGGCAGCGGCGTCCCGAAGACTCTCGTCGCCGGGGCGCGCCGCCCCGTCGTGGTCGTTCCCTAACGCCGGCGCACCATCTCGGTGATCCAGCTGGGCGCGAACGGAGAAGGGCGAACTGCGGCTCGGCGGCACGTTCCAGCTCAAGGACAACGCCGGCGGGGAGATCCTGCGCTGCGAGCGGCCGCGCCTGATCAAGGTGACCTGGACTCTCGGCGAGGGCATGGCCACCGAGGTCGAGGTCCGCCTCGCACCCGACGGCGACGGCACCGTGCTGGAGCTGGAGCACGCGTCGGCCCGCCGAGGTCGTCGACGATCTGGTACGCGGCCACGGGCCCGGTCACACGATCGGAATCGGCTGCGGCTGGGACCTCGCGCTGCTCGGCCTCGACCTCTTCCTGCACGGTGTGGAGTTCGATCTCGCCACCTGGGAGAACAACCCCGAGGAGAAGGAGTTCACCGCCCGCGGCTGCCACGCCTGGGGCCCCGCGGTCCAGGCGGCCTGGGATACCAGTGACGACGACCTCGCCGCGGCCGTCGCGTTCGCGGTGCGGCACTACGCACCCGGCGCCGCCTAAGGTGCTCGGCATGGCCGAAGGTGACGAGG
The DNA here is from genome assembly GCA_036259595.1 of Actinophytocola sp. Lineage (GTDB taxonomy): Bacteria > Actinomycetota > Actinomycetes > Mycobacteriales > Pseudonocardiaceae > Actinophytocola. The sequence continues at coordinate 40,230 of DATABL010000250.1, read as the reverse complement.
ACTACCGGGATGCCGTGCTGCCCGGCGTGCACTGGACCGACCGGCACTTCGAGCGGTGCACGTTCGTGGAGGCCGATCTGCGGGGCATGGTCACCAAGGGCTGCACGTTCACCGACTGCGACTTCACCCGCGCGGACCTCGGCGAGTCGAGGCACAACTCGACCGCGTTCCGCAACTGCGTGTTCCGGCGCACCACGCTCACCGAGAGCGCGTTCACCGCGTGCAGCCTGATCGGCTCCACGTTCGTGGAGTGCCGGTTCCGCCCGTGGACGATCGCCGACTCCGACCTGACGCTGGCCAGCCTCACCGAGGCCGCGCTGCGCCGCACCACGCTCGCCGGCCTGCGCCTGCGCGAGGCCAACCTCGTCGGCGCCGATCTGCGGGACACCGACCTGCGCGACACCGACCTGCGCGGCGCCCGCCTGCACGAGACCAAACTGGACGGCGCCGACCTGCGCGGCGCCAAGCTCGACGCCACCGGCCTGACGCACGCCAAGCTCGCCGGCGCCCTGGTCGACCTGGACACCGCCGTCGCCTTCGCCGCCGCGCACGGCCTCCGCGTCGGGTGAGGTGTCAGGCCGGGCGCTCCCGACCGTTGACCTCGACGATCTGGCCGCCGGCCAGCAGCTCACCGACGGCGTCGGGCAGCAGGTACGCGGTGCCGCCGCCCGGCTGGTCGAACCACGGGATCGCGGACCCGGTCAGCACCTGCACGGGCTGGCGCACCCGGTAGGCGTGGTACGGCCGGTCGATCCACTCCGGCACCAGCGACCGCTCCGCGAACGGTGTGCCGAGCGCGTACACCAGGTTCCCGTCGTCGTCGCCGAAGCGGTCGAACTCCATGCCGGGCTCCAGCTCCACCAGGCGCTTGCCGCGGAACAGGGTCAGCGGCGGCTCGCCGGGCAGCGGGCCGATCGGCCACTCCTGGTTGGCCGACGCGGCCCCGGAGCCGCCCGTCGGCGCGGGCGCCGGCCGGGCTGCCGGCGGGGCGATCGTGGTCGCCGGCTCGTGGTGGTTCGGCGGTTCCGGCAGCCGCTCGCCGCGGGGCGGGGAGTCGGTGTGGAACGCGTCCGACCGCGGCGGCTCGGCGCGCGGAGGCTCGAACGACTGCTCGAACGACTGCGGCTCGAACTGCGGTTCGAACGACTGCTCGAACGGCGGCTCCGCCCGCGGCGGAACGAACGGCGAGTCCACCCGGGTCGCGTCCGAGCGCACCGGCTCCCGGTCCACCCGCGTCGGGTCGGACCGCATCGGGTCACGATCGGCCCGCGTCGGATCGGAGTGCATGGGGTTGCGTTCGATGCGGGTCGGGTCGGAGTGCAGTGGGTCGCGGTCCCTTGTGGGGTCGGAGTGCATGGGGTTGCGTTCGATGCGGGTCGCGTCGAACGGGGAGTCCGGGCGGTCGAAGCCGGGGTCCCGGCGGTCCGAACGTGGCGGTTCGAAGCCCGCGTCCGGCCGGTCGGAACGGGCGGGGTCGAACCCGCCCTCCTGGCGGGCGTCGAACCGCGGCTCACCGCGGCCGCCGTCGAACGCGGGCTCGAACTGGTCGCGCCGGTCGGCGCGGGAGCCGAACGGCGAGTCGGGCCGATCCCTGCGCTCCGGACGGGGCGGCGGCTCGAAACCGGCCTCCTGGCCACCCGGCCGGGGCCGGTCGACCGGAGGACTGAGCTGCGTCTCCGCCACATCCGACCCGAGCTCGGGCCGGTCGAAGTCGAACTCGGCCCGCGGCGAGTCCGGCCGGCGCGGCGGTTCGGGTGCCCGGCGCGCGGGCTCGGGCGGCATGAAGCCCTCGGCCACACCGTTCGACAGCGCGAAGTCACCGGGATCCTCGGCCGGCGGCGGCACCGGCGCGGGCATCGCGGGCGGCGGAGGCGGCGCCGCCCCGGACTGCCACCGGTCGGCGTCCAGCAGCAGCTTGCCCAGCAGGAACGCCGACGCGTCCGCGACGTCCTCGAACATCGCGGGAGCCACGAACTCACGGTCGAACCAGCCGACCCGCCAGCCGTCCTCGGTCTGGTCCATCGTCCACGCCCGACCGGCCGGCGGCCCGATCCGGTACGCGGTCCCCGGGATCCCCAGCTCGTCGAGCCGCGTCCGCAGCGCGTCGACGGTCCGCCCCGGCGGCCCCTGCGACGGCAAGGCGGCCGGCGGCGGCCCACCAGGCCCACCCCCCGGTCCACCCGGCACCGGAAGCGCCCGCGTCGGCCCGGGCGGCGGCTGCATCCGCTGCGGACCCCCAGGTCCACCAGGTCCACCAGGACCAACCGGTCCGCCCGGCCCACCGGACCCGGCCGGTCCACCAGGCCCGCCAGGCCCAGCCGGCCCGCCCGGTCCACCGGACCCGGCCGGCCCACCAAGACCACCAGGCCCGCCCGGACCACCGGGACCACCAGGCCCGGGCCCGGCGCCGAGGAACGCCGCGGCCGCCGAGCGGGTCGCGTCGTCCACCATCGGCATCTGGAAGTGTCCGCGCACGATGTGCTCCACCAGCTCCGGCTCCGGCGGCACGTCGTGCTCACGCAGGTAGTAGTTCACCGCCGCCGGCCAGATCCACGTGCCGTCCGTGTGGAACGCCACCGGCACCGCAGGCCGCCCGTCCGGGTCGAACCGGTCGATGTCGTACCCCCGCGCCGGCCCCACCACCGGCGCGCCGTCCAGATACCGCAGCACGTCGCCCAGGTCGTCGTGCTCCACCGGTGGCCGGTTCACCGACGGCCGCCCGTCCTCGCCCGGCGGACCGTCGAAGATCCGCGCCACCCGGAACCGGGGCGCGGGCGCGGAGGAGAGCCGGCGGCGCAACCACGCCGGCACGTTGTCGTCCGTGCGGGGGAACAGCCGCATGTCGTCCGGGTACGCCTGCGGCGGGGGCGGGCTCTCCCACGCCGGCTCCTCCCGGTCGTACTCCAGGTTGTAACTGGACGGGTGATCGAGCCGGTACCGGGCGTTGAACCAGGTGCCGCGCCCCTCGCGGTACATGCCCCCGCGCAGCCGGGCGAACAGCCCCTGCAGGTCGGGCGGCATCGTCCACGCCTCGGTGCCGCCGTCGGAGAAGACGACCTGCCCGGTCGCCTCCGAGTAGCGGCCGACCGCCCGGTAGTCGACGGTCAGCTGCTCCCAGTCGTCCGGGGCGACGCGCAGCATGGCCAGCCCGATCTGCTTGACCAGGGCGTCCTGCTCAGTCGGGGTTAGCTGGGTCGGTTGTGCCACGCTCACATCTTCCCTTGTCGCTCCGCCAGCGGCTCGGTACGCACCTGAGCCACTGTCAACCTTCGCAGAACCGTGGACGAGGATGTCGACACGTGATCTCCTCACCACACCATCCGCCCGCACGCGTACGGGTCGCGGGAGCCGCCCTCGCCGCGGTCGGCGGGGTGGCGTTCGCCGTTCAGGGCCGGGTCAACGGCCAGCTCGGACAGCTCATGCACGACGGGGTCTTCGCCGCTCTCATCTCCTTCGCGGTCGGCGCCGTTCTGCTGGTGGTGGCCGTCTCCTCGACCCCGTCAGCCCGCGCCGGTCTGCTTCGGCTCCGGACCAGCGTACGTGGTGGACGGCTCAGTGTCTGGCAGTGCCTTGGCGGGGCCAGCGGTGCCTGGGTGGTGACGACGCAGAGCCTGACCGTGTCGATCCTCGGTGTGGCGGTGTTCACGGTGGCCGTCGTCGCGGGGCAGACCGTGGCCGGCCTGGTGGTCGACCGCCGGGGCGTCGGCCCGGGGGAGGCCCGGCCGGTCACGCCGACGCGGACCGCCGGGGCCGCCATCACGGTGCTCGCCGTCGCCGTCGCGGTGTCCGACCGGGTCGCGCTCGGTGACGCGGCCGGCCTGTGGTGGGCCCTGCTGCCGGCGCTGGCCGGGGTCGGTCTGGCCTGGCAGCTCGCGGTGAACGGGCTGGTGCGGGTCGAGTCGGCCAACGTGGTCGTGCCCACCATGGTCAACTTCGCCGTCGGCACGATCGTGCTGGTCCTCGCCGCGGCCGTCGACCTGGCCGTCCGCGGGTGGCCGCAGGCCCCGCCGGACGACTGGTGGCTCTACACCGGCGGAGTGCTCGGCATCGTCGCCGTGCTCACCGCGGTGACGGCGGTCCGTTTCACCGGGGTGCTGCTGCTCGGCCTCGGCTCGGTCGCCGGGCAGCTCGCCGGAGCCGTGGTCCTCGACGCCGTGGTGCCGTCCCCCGGCGCCGCCCTGTCGGCGACCAGCGTCATCGGCGCGGTACTCACCATGGTGGCGGTCGGTGTAGCCGCCGTCCGCCGGTGATTGAATGACGGTCGTGACGGCAACGATCCTGGACGGCAAGGCCACCCGAGAGAAAATTTTCGATGACTTGCGCTTGCGTGTGCGCGTTCTTGCTGAGCGAGGGGTTGTGCCTGGACTGGGCACGATCCTGGTAGGAAATGATCCCGGCTCGCACTCCTACGTCCGGGGAAAGCACCGCGCGTGCGAAAAAATCGGCATCACCTCGATCCGCCGTGACCTGCCCGCCGACACGACGCAGGCCCAGCTGCACGCGGTCATCGACGAGCTCAACGCCGACCCCGCCTGCACCGGTTACCTGGTCCAGCTGCCCCTGCCCGGCCACCTCGACGCCGGCGCCGCCCTGGAGCGCGTCGACCCGGCCAAGGACTCCGACGGCCTGCACCCGACCAACCTCGGCCGCCTCGTGCTCGGCGAGACGGGCCCGCTGCCGTGCACGCCGAGGGGCATCGTCGAGCTGCTCACCCGCTACGACGTACCGATCGCCGGCGCACGCGCGACCATCGTCGGCCGCGGCGTGACGGTCGGCCGCCCGCTCGGCCTGCTGCTGACCCGCCGCAGCGAGAACGCCACCGTCACGCTCTGCCACACCGGCACCAAGGACCTGGCGGCCGAGGTCAGCCGCGCCGACATCGTGGTGGCCGCCGCCGGCAACCCCGCCCTGATCACGCCGGACATGGTCAAGCCGGGCGCCGCCGTGCTCGACGTCGGCATCACCCGGACCGACCAGGGCCTGGTCGGCGATGTTCACCCGGACGTGCGCGAGGTCGCGGGCTACCTGGCGCCCATCCCGGGCGGGGTCGGCCCGATGACGGTCGCGATGCTGCTCACGAACACGGTGCAGGCGGCCGAGCGGAGCCTGGGATGACCACGCCGCAGCGCAGGCGCCACCCGGTGCTGGCGCACCTGCCGTTCGGCCTGGTGCTGGCGGTGGTGGCGGTCGGGCTGGTCCGGATCATCCTGTACCACTGGCGGGAGGGCACGGTGCTGATGGGCGCCGCGCTGGTCCTGGCCGCGGGCCTTCGCGTGTTGCTGTCGGACGAGCAGGCAGGCCTGATCGCGATCCGCAGCCGAGGGGTGGACGTGCTGACCTACACCGGCTTCGGCGTCTGCATGATGGCGGTAGCCCTCACCATCGAGAACTGATCCACGACGAGCATCGGCCCGCCCGGGTTCTTCGAGTCCCGCACCGCGACCCGAGCCGGCAGCTGGGCCAGCTCCACACAGTCCGTTCAACACCGTTGTCATCGTTGTCATCGCTCGATCCCATCGCCGCGTTGCCACCATGATTCCGCGCGAAACCGCAGGTTTCCGGCATCCACGCCCAGGACCACCCGGCGGGCGGCGGCCTTGTCACCCGCGCAAGCACCCCCGGCGACCTGGTTGCTAGCCTCCGAACCACCGCTGTTCCTTTGGGAGGGATCTCTGTGGCAAGCAAGGCTGCCGTCAAGGTCACCGTCACCGGTGCCGCCGGTCAGATCGGGTATGCGCTGCTGTTCCGCATCGCCTCCGGGCAACTGCTCGGGCCGGACACGCCCGTGCGCCTGTCGTTGCTGGAGATCCCGCCGGCGCTCAAGGCCGCCGAGGGCACCGCCATGGAACTCGACGACTGCGCCTTCCCCCTGCTCACCGGCATCGACATCACCGACGACGCCAAGCGCGCCTTCGACGGCGTGAACGTCGCCATGCTGGTCGGCGCCCGCCCCCGCACCAAGGGCATGGAGCGTGGCGACCTGCTCGAGGCCAACGGCGGCATCTTCAAGCCCCAGGGCGAGGCCATCAACGCCGGTGCCGCCGACGACGTCCGCGTCCTCGTCGTGGGCAACCCGGCGAACACGAACGCCCTCATCGCCAAGGCCCACGCCCCCGACGTGCCGGGCGAGCGGTTCACGGCGATGACCCGGCTCGACCACAACCGCGCGCTGTCCCAGCTCGCGGCCAAGCTCGGCGTGCCGGTGACCGAGATCGCGAAGATGACGATCTGGGGCAACCACTCCGCCACCCAGTACCCCGACCTGTTCCACGCCGAGGTCGGCGGGCAGACCGCGGCCGCCGCGGTGAACGACGACGCCTGGCTGCGGGACACCTTCATCCCGACCGTCGCCAAGCGCGGCGCGGCGATCATCGAGGCCAGGGGCGCGTCCTCGGCCGCGTCGGCGGCCAACGCGGCCATCGACCACGTCCACGACTGGGTGAACGGCACCGACTGGACCTCGATGGCGGTCGTGTCCGACGGCTCCTACGGCGTCCCGGAGGGCCTGATCTCCTCGTTCCCGGTGCGCTGCGCGGACGGGAAGTGGGAGATCGTCCAGGGCCTGGAGATCGACGACTTCTCCCGCGAGAAGATCGACGCCTCGGTCGCGGAGCTCACCGAGGAGCGCGACGCCGTCCGGGGTCTCGGGCTTATCTGACCCCGCAGGTCACGCGTTACCGGTGTGGCGCCGGTGACACCGGATCGCGTGAACCTCGGTTCAGTCCGCGTCACGAGGGAAATCCCTGGTCATCTCACTTCCGACCGAACCGCGAGGAGCGGATCGAAGGAGGAGGGCCAGGAAATGACTACCGATGCCATTCACGCGGAGCTCGTGGCGCTGTACGACGGCACCACCCCGGTTCGTTCGCGCTGGTCCTACCGCGCCGACCAACCGTTCACGGTGACGGCCGCGTTCCAGACCGAGCGCGACCGCTGGGTCGAGTGGGTGTTCTCCCGCGAGCTGCTCGTCGCGGGCCTCGCGTCCGCCGCCGGTATGGGCGACGTGCGGCTGCGGCCCGAGTCCGAGCGCGGGCTGGACATGCTGGTCGTGGAGATCGAGTCGCCGGAGGGCTACGCCAAGCTGGAGCTCGACCACGAGGCCGTCTCGGGCTTCCTGGCGGCGACCGAGGAGGCCGTCCCGATCAGCGAGGAGTCCGCGCACTTCGACGTCGACGCGCTGATCGACGAGCTGACCAGGGTCTGAACCGGGTCAGTCCCGTACGACGACGCAGTCCGGGCCGGGGAAGACCAGAGTCTCGCGGCCGTCCGGAAACCGGACCAGGTAGGGCGGGGCGCCGTCTCGCCCTCTGACCTCGACGATCTCCCCGAGCTGGTCGGGATTGCCGACGTTGCGACCGTGCACGTGGAGCCGGTCGCCGACCTGCGCGTGCATCGAACCACCTCCGCCGACCAGGGTAACGCCATAGGCTCGTGGGCGATGAGTGAGGAAAGTCCGGTGGTGCTCGACCGGGTCGACGGCGTGTGCGGGGAGTTGGTACTGCGCCGCGCCGGTGAGCACTTCGAGATCATCGCCAACGGCGTGTTCCTGATGGACACCCGCAACGGCGAGTCCGAGCGGCTGATGGTCGACGCGGCCGCGGCGCGGATGCCGGCCGGCGGGACGCTGCTCGTCGGCGGGCTCGGGGTCGGGTTCTCGCTGCGTGCCGCGCTCGACCACCCCCGCGTGGGTGAGGTCGTCGTGGTCGAGCGGGAGCCCGCGGTGATCGACTGGAACCGCGGCGCGCTGCGTGCCCGACACGACGACGCGCTGGCCGACCCGCGGGCCCGCTGCGTCGAGGCCGACCTGGTGGCCTGGCTGCCGGGTCAGCGGGTCGCGGCGATCTGCCTCGACGTCGACAATGGTCCGGATTGGACGGTCACCGAGGGGAACGCGGTGCTGTACACGGACTCCGGGCTGGATCTGCTGGCCGGCGCGCTGGTGCCGGGCGGCGTGCTGGCGGTGTGGAGCGCCGGCGCGAGCCCCGCGTTCGCCGCCCGGCTCGCGGAACGGTTCGGGCCGGTGGAGACGTTGTCGGTGCCCGTGCCGCGCGGCGAGCCGGACGTGGTCTACGTCACCCGAAACGGCGGACTTTGAACTGTGCTCGAAGTCATCCGACCGAGTGATCCGATCGATATCCCTTGCGCGGTAACTCAATCCGGGTGTGTCGCGACATCACATCGGTAACCGCGGTGCGTCGAAGGGGAGGTGCGGGGCGATGCTGCGACACCGACCGCACCGCGGCGCGCGCGGAGTGATGCTGCATCCCGCGACCGGCTGGGTGGCGCTGGCCGTGCTCTACCTCGCCGCCGTCGTGCTGAACGTGCTGCTCGCGGCGAGCACCGAGGAGTTCTGGCCGCTGGCCCTGGCCGTGGTGCTCGGTGCCGGCTCGGTCGCGTGCGCGACGGCGGCCGCGCGCAGCCTGCGGCGGTAGGCGGTCAGTCGCGGCAGAGCAGGTGGGTCTGGCCGTCCTCGCCGACGCACGGGGTGAAGCCGCTGGTCCGCAGCTCCGCCCGCGCCGTGCCGCTGCGCAGGAAGTCGAGGAACGCGGCGAGCAGCGAGCCGTCGGCCGGGTCGCGCGTGGTGTAGAGGTACTCGACCGTCCACAGCGGATACCCGGCGGAGACGGCGCTGACCCCGGGCTCCCGGTCGTCGAGCCGCGTCACGGTCACCGCGCGCCCGGCGGCCTCCGCCTCCCGCGTGGTCGGCAGGTCCGCGTAGCCGATCGCGCCGGGGGTGACCGCGAGCTCGTCGAGGAGCTGCGCCTCGGTGCTGCGCTCGCAGCGGATCGTCGGCGCGCCGGGGACGCGGTCGGCGGTCTCGCAGGAGTCCGAGGTGAGTGCGCCCTCTGCGGCGCCGAGCACGGTTTGCTCGAACGTGCGCCGCGACCCGGACTCCTGGCCGCGGCCGACGATCCGGATCGGCAGCGACGGCCCGGGCCGCAGCTCGTTCCAGTCGCTGTACCGGCCCTGGTAGATGTCGCGGAGCTGGTCGCGGGTCAGCCCGTCGACGGCGACCGAGTCGTTGACGACCACGGTGTAGACGGTCACCGCGACCGGGTGCCGCTCCAGCTCCCGGGTGGCCTCGCCGACCACGCCGTCGGACAGCGCGGCCACCGTCTCGCGCCGGGCCGGCTCCAGGGCGTTGAGCTGGCGCACGCCGCTGATGCTCCCGGTCGGGGTCACGGTGATCGCGGCCTCGTCGCAGGCCGCCCGGTACTGGTCGGCGATGCCGCTCATGGTCGGGGCGAACGCGCTGGAGCCGACGACGGTGAGCTCGCCGGCGGCGCACTCGACGTTCGGGTCGGTGGTCACCGCGTTGTCCGGGACGAGCAGGTTGGTCGCCACCAGGGCGCCCGCGAGCAGCACGCCGAAGCCCGCGGTGGCCAGCGGCCACACCGTGCGGCGGACGGTGCGCTCGTCCTTGATCCGCCGGCCGCTCGGCCCGTCGACGCCCTTGGTGAGCGCGCCGTTCGGGTTGCCTGCCGGTTCGCGCAGGACCACGACCAGCTTGAACTTCTCCTTGGGTGCCAGCGTCAGGTCGCGCTTGAGGCGCACGCCGTGCCACCGCGGCGGGGGCGGTTCCGGGTCCTCCGACGGCGCGCCGCGCAGGATCTCCAGCATCCGCGGGAGCATGGCGCGACGCACCTTAGGCAGCTCGGCGGGTGCGGTCGACTCGGACTCGGTGGAGAAGAACTCGAGGCTGTCGACCAGGTCCTCGCGGTGGGCGCGCTCGCTGGGGTCGGAGACGCGGGCGTTCCAGATGACCCGGTCGCGGAAGGTGAACTCGACCCGCTCGTCCAGGTCGCGCAGGGAGACCTCGCCGCCGGTGTTGCGGATGCGGATGACGACGAAGCTCAGCCGGCCGACGAGCTCGTGGATCGCGATCAGCCGCTGGTCGGCGTGGCCGTCGCCGTCCGCGCCGTCGTGCAGGTCGACGTCCAGCCCGATCTTGGAGTCGCTCTGCACGCGGAAGTAGACGCGCCTGCGGGTGGCGAGGTAGCGCTGCACGAGCGGGGACAGGATGGCGATGACCGCGGCGATGCCCAGAACGAGTGAACCCTGACCCGACAACAGCAATTCCGGGATGGTCTGCACGAGCTGCCCGATGCCCACCGGTTCAACGGTATGCCGATGGCCGGGGCCGGCCTGACCGAAAGGCCAGGTGTTAACCACAGGTTCAACAACTGGTTGGCGCTAGACCGATCGGGTGACTTTGCTGAATCCGTCGAGTAACGGCTGCGGACGCGCTACCAGCGCATGTGCAGATGCATGGGCGTTCGAGGGTCCGCCGACCCGCGAACGGGTGCGTTTACCTGCTCACATGGCGTCGCTAGGCTTGGCCGGTCCCACGGAAGCTCGATCCGGTTGTGAGGTTTGCGATGTCCGATGCCGAAAAGTACGAGGCACCGAGCTCGGTGCCGGTCGGGGTCGACCCGAGCCGGGCGAGCATCGCCCGCGTGTACGACGCGGCGTTGGGGGGCAAGGACAACTACGAGATCGACCGCCAGGTTCTGGACCAGGTGCGGCGGGTCGCGCCCGAGGTGAACGACCTCGCGTGGTCCAACCGGAACTTCCTGACCAGGGCGGTGCGGTTCCTGTCCGACCAGGGCGGGATCCGGCAGTTCCTCGACTGCGGTTCCGGGCTGCCGACCGCGGAGAACACCCACCAGATCGCGCAGCGGATCGACCCGGAAGCGCGGGTCGTCTACGTCGACAACGACCCGGTCGTGATCGCGCACGGGCAGGCGCTGCTGACCGACAACGACTACACGCATTTCGTGTCGGCCGACATCTTCCGGCCGGAGGAGGTGCTGAACAACGAGCTGGTGCGCAAGCACATCGACTTCACCCAGCCGGTCGGGTTGTTGCACATCGGAACGCTGCACCACTACACCGCCGACAACGGCCGCGATCTGATGAAGGACTATATCGACGCACTCCCGTCGGGCAGTTTCGTCGCCATCTCGCACTTCTTCGACCCCGAGACCCCCGAGCACAGCGCGCTGGCCCGAAAGATGGAGGAGATCTTCATCCACAGCCCGATGGGCTCGGGCATGTTCCGCACCCGCGCGCAGCTGATGGAGTTCATGCCCGGCCTCGAACTGGTCTCCCCGGGCCCCAACAAGCCCGCCGACTGGGAACTCTCCGACATGTGGTGGCCGGACGGCCCCAAGCTCCGCCCCCTCAGCCAGGTCGAGCAGTGCAGCGCCGCCGCCGTGGGCCGCAAACCCTGACCCACCACCCCTTCCCACGCGAGGCCCCCGTTCCCTACCCGCGAGTTCGCACGTCATGAGCGGGGGACTCGCGGGGCTCGTGAGTTGTACGTTCCCGTCGCGCGAGTTCGGCGTTCGGGTGGGTCAGCGGTGGTTGGCGGCGAGGGTGGCGGCGCGGAGGGTGAGGTAGTTCCGCTCGGGGATGCTCGTCGTGCGGGCGGCCGCGCGGCGGTAGTGCGCGACGGCGGGTTCGGCGTCGCCCGCCAGTTCCAGGAGGTGGGCGCGGGTGGCGTCCAGGCGGTGGGTTGCGGCCATGCGGCGGTCGGCGTCGAGCTTGTCGAGCAAGGCCAGGCCCGCCGCGGGGCCGTGCACCATCGCCGTGGCTATCGCGTGGTTCAGTGCCACCATCGGGTTGTCGGACAGGTGATCCAGCACCCCGTACAGCGCGAGGATCTGGGGCCAGTCGGTGTCCTCGGCCCGCGCCGCCTCGTCGTGCACGGCGTTGATCGCGGCCAGGATCTGGTACGGGCCGGTCGTGCCGCGCGGCAGGGTCGCGGTGATCAGCGCGGTGCCCTCGGCGATCGCCCCCGCGTCCCACCGCGATCTGTCCTGTTCGGACAGTGGGACCAGGGTGCCGTCCGGACCGGTGCGGGCCGGGCGGCGGGCGTCGGTCAGCAGCATCAGCGCCAGCAGGCCCGCCACCTCCCCGACCTCCGGCAGCAGCGCGTGCACGGCGCGGGTGAGCCGGATCGCCTCGCTCGACAGCTCCACCCGGTTGAGCGAGGTGCCCGAGGTCGCGGTGTGCCCCTCGTTGAAGATCAGGTACAGCACGTGCAGCACCGCCGCCAGCCGCGCCGGCCGCTCGGCCTCGGTCGGCATCCGGAACGGGAGCCCGGATGCCTTGATCCGCGCCTTCGCCCGGCTGATCCGCTGCGCCATCGTCGCCTCGGGGATCAGGAACGCCGAGGCGATCTCCGCCGTGCTGAGCCCGCCGACGGCGCGCAGTGTCAGCGCGATCGCCGCGGCCGGCTTCAGTGCCGGGTGGCAGCACATGAACAGCACGACCAGCGTGTCGTCCACGTCGTCGACCGGCACCGGCTCGGACGACACCGCCGCCACCTGGTCCTCGCGGCGCCGCCGGGCCTGCTCGTTGCGCAGCTGGTCGAGCATCCGCCGGGACGCCACCTGGATCAGCCAGCCGCGCGGGTAGTCCGGCAGTCCGTCCGCCGGCCACTGCGTCGCCGCGGCGATCAACGCCTCCTGCACGGCGTCCTCGGCGGCGGCGAAGTCGTCGTAGCGGCGCATGAGCGCGCCGAGGACCTGCGGCGCCAGCTCGCGCAGCAGGTCCTCGATGCGGGGTTCGGTCACACGTCTCCCACGGGTGGCGCGTCCATCACCTGGCGGACCTCGATCGGGTGATTCAGCCGGATCCCACCGGGTCCCGGCGACGCGGACGCCTCGGCGGCGATCTCCAGCGCCCGGTCCAGGCCGTCGACGTCGACGATCCAGTAGCCGGCCAGGAACTCCTTCGACTCCGGGAACGGCCCGTCGGTCACCGTCGCCGGCCCGCCGTCGCGGGCGGTGACGATCCTCGCCTCGTCGGGCAGCGCCAGCCCCTGCCCGTCGACCAGCTCGCCGCTGGACACCAGGTCCTGGGTGAACTTGGCCATGAACTCGATGTGCGCCCGCACGTCGGCCGGCTCCCACTCGGTGATGGGCGGCTGGCCGATGTCGGTCGTCATCATCAGCAGCATGTACTTCACGGCGTTCTCCTCACGGTCGCGGCCGCCCTTCCGGCGCCGCTTCGCGGGTACGTCGAAGCCGGCGACACGATCTCTACCGTAATCCGGAGGCCGCCGCGCGGGAATCCCGCTACCGTCCCGCCATGCCCGGACTCGTCGCACTCCTCCAGCAACGTCTCGGTGCCGCGTTCGCCGCGGTCGCCGGCGGCCCGGCGGACCCCGCGGTGCGACGTTCCCAGCGCGCGGACTTCCAGGCCGACGGCGCCCTCGCGCTCGCCCGCGGCCTGGGGCGCCCCCCGCGCGACGTCGCCGCCGACGTGCTCGCCCACGACTCCCTCGACGACCTGTGCGCGGCCACCGAGGTCGCCGGGCCCGGCTTCGTCAACCTCACCCTGCGCGCCGACGTCCTGGCCGGCCTCGCCACCGCGATGGCCGGCGACCCACGCCTCGGCGTGCCGCTCGCCGAGACGCCCGACACCGTCGTCATCGACTACTCCGCGCCCAACGCCGCCAAGGAGATGCACGTCGGGCATCTGCGCTCGACGATCATCGGGGACGCCGCCGCGCGCGTGCTCGGCTGGCTCGGCCACCGCGTCGTCCGGCAGAACCACGTCGGCGACTGGGGCACCCCGTTCGGGATGCTCGTGGAGCACCTGCTCGACCAGGACGCGGCGGAGCACTCGATCGGCGACCTCAACGACTTCTACCGCCAGGCGCGGCACCGGTTCGACACCGACGACGACTTCCGCGAGCGGTCCCGCGCGCGGGTGGTCGCCCTGCAGGCCGGCGACGAGCCGACCCGGCGGCTCTGGCGGACGATCGTCGACCTGTCGGCCCGTCACTTCGCCGAGGTCTACACCCGACTGGGCGTCCTGCTGACCGACGCCGACCTCGCCGGCGAGAGCCGCTACCAGCCGATGCTCGCCCCCGTCGCCGACGAGCTCGACCGGCTCGGGCTCCTGCGCGAGAGCGACGGCGCGCACTGCGTGTTCCCCGCCGGCTTCACCAACCGCGAGGGCGAGCCGCTGCCGCTGATCGTGCGCAAGGCCGACGGCGGGTACGGCTACGACACGACCGACCTCGCCGCCATCCGGCACCGGATCACCGACCTCGGCGCCACCCGGTTGCTGTACGTGGTCGGCAGCCCGCAGCGGGAACACTTCCAGCTGATCTTCCAGGCCGCCCGCGAGGCGGGTTGGCTCACCGACGGTGTCCGCGCCGAGCACGTCGGCTTCGGCTCGGTCCTCGGCACCGACGGCCGCATGCTCCGCACCCGCGCCGGCCACACGATCCGCCTCACCGACCTGCTCGACGAGGCCGTCACCCGCGCCGCCGCCACGGTCCACGACCGCGACGTGGACACGGAGGCCGTCGCCCGCGCCGTCGGCATCGGTGCGGTGAAGTACGCCGACCTGTCCACCGACCGCACCAAGGACTACACGTTCGACTACGACCGCATGCTCGCCTTCGACGGCAACACCGCGCCCTACCTGCAGTACGCGCACGCCCGCGTCCAGGCCATCCTCCGCCGCGCCGAGGACCGGCCGGGTGCCGTCACCATCACCGAGCCGCCCGAACGCGAGCTGGTCATCACCCTGCTCGCCTTCCCCGACACCGTCACCGACCTGGCCGACACCCTCGAACCGCACCGCCTGTGCGCCTACCTGTACGGCCTGGCCACCACCTTCACCACGTTCTACGAACGCTGCCCGGTCCTGCGCGCCGACCCGACCACCCGCACGAGCCGTCTCACGCTGTGCGCCCTGACCGCCCGCGTCCTGGCCCGCGGCCTCGACCTCCTCGGCATCGAGGCCCCCGACCGGATGTGATCAGTCCTCCTGAATGACCGACAGGACGTTGCCGGCGGGGTCGCGGAACCAGGCGATCGGCGGGCCCACCTCGCGGAAGATGCCCTTCGCGTCCGTGGCGTCGTAGCGTTCGAACTCCACGCCCGCCGCGGTGAGTTCGTCCACCGCCGTCTCGATGTCCTCGACGGCGAAGTTCAGGGTCGTGTACGCGGCCGGGGTGTGGTCGGGCTTGGGGTACACCAGCGTGTCGCGGTCGCCGGGCAGGTGCAGGGTGAGCATGCCGTGTTCCTCGGACACCCGGACGCCCAGCACCTCGCTGTAGAACCGCTTGGCGGCGGCGGTGTCGTCGACGGAGAAGCCGCTGAACGCCTTCGTGTAGGTGAACATGCGCCCATTCTCGCCGCGTCAGCGGGCGCCGGCCAGCCTCGTATCGGACATCACGTGCCGCATCAGCGTGATCAGCACGTCCTTCGTCGACTCGCGGTCGCGGGCGTCGCAGAGCAGCAGCGGCACGTGTGGGTCCAGGTCGAGCGCGCCGCGCACCTCGTCGTCGGTGTAGTGGTAGGCGTCGGCGAAGCAGTTGACGCCGACGATGAACGGCAGGCCGCGGCGCTCGAAGAAGTCCACCGCCGGGAAGCACGAGTCCAGGCGCCGGGTGTCGGCCAGCACCACCGCCCCCAGCGCACCCCGGGCCAGCTCGTCCCACATGAACCAGAACCGGTTCTGCCCGGGCGTGCCGAACAGGTACAGGATCAGCTCGGGGTTGATCGTGATGCGGCCGAAGTCCAGCGCCACCGTCGTCGTGTGCTTGGCCTCCACGCCCGACAGGTCGTCCACGCCCGCCGACGCCTCGGTGATCAGCTCCTCGGTGCGCAGCGGCGGCACCTCGCTGACCGAGCCGACCATCGTCGTCTTGCCGACCCCGAAACCGCCCGCGACGACGATCTTGACCGCCGCCGCCGACCCGAGCCGCTCAGAGTTTCCGGATGCCATCGAGAACCGCCTGGAGTACGTGTTGGCTCGGCGCGTCGGTCTGCGCGGCCGACCGGTAGATCATCAGGTTCTGCGTGATCAGGTCGCTGAGCAGCACCTTCACCACCTGCAACGGCAGGTCCACCTGCGCGGCGGCCTCGACGACCGAGATCGGCTGCTGGCAGACCCGCAGCAGCTGGAGCGACTCGGGCTCCAGGTGGTCGGCGTGCTCGCGCATCGCGACCACCAGCGTGATCATGTCGAGGCCGATCGTGTCCGACCTGGTTCGCCCGCCGGTCACGGCGTACGGCCGGACCAGCGGCCCGGCGGCCTCGTCGAACCACGCCTCCTGGTCCACGGTCATGGCACCGGACGGCCCATCGGCTCGCGCGGCTTCGCCGACAGCGCCGCCCCGACCCGCTTGACCATCAGGTTCATCTCGTAGGCGATCATGCCGACGTCCGCGGACTCCTCGGCCAGCAGCGCCAGGCACGCCCCGTGCCCGGCGGCGGTGACGAACAGGAACGCGTGGTCCATCTCGACCAGGGTCTGCCGCACCCGGCCGCCGCCGAAGTGCCGGCCGGTGCCGCGCGCCAGGCTCTGGAACGCCGACGCCACCGCCGACAGGTGCTCGGCGTCGGCCTCGACGAGGTTGTCCGACTTGCCGATGAGCAGTCCGTCGGCGGAGAGCACGACCGCTCTTTCCACTCCCGCCACCCGCTTGACCAGGTCGTTGAGCAACCAGTCCAGCTCATTCAGCGCGGTGTTGCCCATTGCGCACGCTCCCCACGGTGTTCTCGCCGTTCCCGTTCCCCGCGGCCGGCTCCTCCCGGCCCCGCCTCGTGCCCTGGACGAACGCCGACAGCCGGCTGCGCGCCGCGTCGGGCCCGTCCTCGACCGCCTCCTCCTCGGGTTCCGGCCAGGCCGGCGCCGGTTCGTCCCGCAGCTGTGGCGCCAGGTTCTGCTGGCGCCGGCGCTGGGGCAGCGGCGGGCGGCCCGCCGGCTGCGCCGCCGGCTGCGGTGTCGGCTGCGGTGTCGACCGAGGTCTCGCTGTGGATGTCGGCGGCGCCGGGGGCGGTGTTTCCTCCACCGGTCGCTGCGGGCGGAACAGGTCCTCGCCGGGCGCGGCCGCCACCACCGGGAACTCGGGCAGCGGCTGCAGGAACGACGCGACCGTCGGGGTGACCCCGCCCGGCTTCTCGACGGCCTTGGTGGTCACCGTCGGCGTCACGTCGTCGGCGGACGGCACGTCGGTGAGCAACTCGGCGCGCAGCAGCACGATCGCGCGGGTGCCGCCGTAGGCCGACTCGCGGAGGGTGACCGAGATGCCGTGCCGGCCCGCGAGCCGGGCGACCACGAACAGGCCGAGCCGGGGCTCGGTGGACAGCGCCATGATGCCGAAGTCCGGCGGCCGGTGGAGCATCCCGTTGAGCTCCTCGACCCGGTCGGCCTCGATGCCCAGGCCCTGGTCCTCGATCTCCAGCGCGACCCCGCGGCCGACGACGTTGCCCCGGACGTCCACCCGCGACTCCGGCGGCGAGAACGACGTCGCGTTGTCGATCAGCTCGGCGAGCAGGTGCACCAGGTCGCCGACCACCGGCCCGTTCACCGCGATCGCCGGCAGCTTGGCGATCTTGACCCGGGCGAAGTCCTCTGTCTCGGCGGCCGCGCCGCGGGCCAGCTCGGTGAGGCTGACCGGGTTGCGCCAGCGGCGCCCCGGCTGGCCGCCACCGAGGATGATCAGGTTCTCCGCGTTGCGCCGGGCGCGGGTGGACAGATGGTCGAGCTGGAAGAGCATCTCCAGCTGCTCGGGGTCCTCCTGCCGGCGCTCGGCCTCGTCGAGCACCTTGAGCTGGCGGTGCACGATGACCTGGCTGCGGTGCGCGATGTTGAGGAACACCGTCTTGGTGCCCTCCCTGGTCTTCGCCTCCTGCACGGCCGCGGCGACCGCGGTGCGCTGGGCGGAGTTGAACGCGTCCGCGACCTCGCCGATCTCGTCGGCGCCGTGGCCGGTCAGGCGCACGTCGTCGACGGTGACGTCCGCGCCGGTGCGGACGCTCTCGACCAGCGCCGGCAGCTTCTGCTCGGCGAGCTCCAGCGTCTCGGCCCGCAGCCGGGTGAGCCGTTCGATGAGCCGCCGGGACAGCCGGATCGCGAACACGAACACGGCGGCGGCGAGCAGCAGCACCACCACGCCCGCGACGATCGACTGGGTGAGCGTGGTGTCGATCCGCTCCACCGCGTCGGCGATCGTGGCGCGGGCCTGGGTGGTGAGCAGGGCCATCAGGGCGGCGCCGACCTCCTGGGTGGCGCCGCGCCACAGGTCCTGGCTGATCGGGATGTTCCGGCCGCCGTCGAGCAGGGCCTCCTCGACCGAGAGCAGCCGCTCCCAGCCCGTGGTCGACTTGAGCACCTCGTACCGCTGCTGGACCTCGGGTACGGCCACCCGCATGCTGTGCTCCAGCTGCAGGTGGTACGAGCTGACCAGGCCCTGGTAGAGGCGGAAGTCGGCCGGGGTGAGGCCGCCCGCGGTGTTGGCCGAGGCGAGCGCGTCGGCCCGGAGCATCTGGTCGATCGCGGTGAGCAGCGGGCCGACCCCGACGCCGAGCTGATACACCGACTCGGCGTCCGGGCCGAACTGCGCGAGGCCCTGGGTGCCCTCGATGAACTGGTCGACGATCTGGTTGTAGAACGTGAACGCGTCGTTGACGCTGATCTGGGCGCCGTCGACGCGGATGCGGGTCGCGGGCAGCTCACCGATCAGCGTGGCGAACCGGCCGACGTTCTGCCGGACCGACTCGGGGGCCACGTCGGCCAGCTCGCCCAGGTTCGTGGCGACCTCGTCGACCAGGGCGTCGGTCCGCTCGCGCTGCTGGAGCAGCTCGGACTCGAAGGAGCCGAGGCTGGCCAGGCGGCGCAGCGTGAGGCGGCGTTCCTCCTGCAACGAGACGATCAGCGGGAGCGCCGACCGCTGGGCGTCGCTGGCGAGGGAGAAGTAGTTGCGCGTCGATGCGGCGTCGTAGATCAGGTATCCGGCACCGCCCGCGCCCGCGAGCAGGAAGACGATGCACGGCACGAGCGCGATGGCCAGTACCCGGGTACGGATGGACAGAGCCCGGCCACGCCGGAGGGAGGTCATCTTCACCGCGTTTGCTTTCCTTCTGCCTGAGTATCCGCACCCGGACTCGCCGCGAACGGTAAACACCGCCGGTCAGGTAGTCAAACAGAAGTTCGTGTGACCAATTGGCGGGTTCTTCAGCAGGCAGAAAAGCACCAACCATCATCAGGATTTTGTTCGGACGCAAGCAAAACCCTGGGTGTTCGTGCCCGCGCCCAGCGTAGCAGCTTTCTTTCAGGCCTTCTTCGCCTTGGCGGCGGCCTTCATTTCCTTCTTGTAGGCGCGGACCTCGAGCAGTGACGCCTCGTCGACGATGTCGGCTACCGACAGAAAGGCGCCCTTCTTCGCGTAGTCGCCGGCGGCCTTCCGCCAGCCGGTCGCGGTGAGCCCGCGCTGCTTGCCGAGCAGGGCGAGGAAGATCTTGGCCTTCGCCTCGCCGAAGCCCGGCAGGGACTTCAGCCGCCGGAGCACCTCGGCGCCGTTCGGGCGGCCCGCGGTCCAGACATCCTCGGCGCGGCCGTCGTAGGAGTCGACGAGTTCCTGGCACAGCGCCTGGACGCGCTTGGCCATCGAGCCGGGGAAGCGGTGGATGGCCGGCGGCGTGGAGCACAGCGCGGCGAACTCCTCCGGGTCGTACTCGGCGATCGCCGCGGCGTCGAGCGAGCCGATGCGCGCGAGGATCTTCTTCGGCCCGGCGAACGCGGTCTCGATCGGCACCTGCTGGTCGAGCAGCATGCCGATGAGCAGCGCCAACGGCTCGCGGTCGAGCAGCTCGTTCGCCTCGGAGTCCGTGGTCAGCCAGGTCGCCATGCGCGTCATCATGGCACGGCCGCTACCGCGCGGGGAGTAGATCGGCCACGGGTCGTACACCGCGTGGCGCAGCACGGTTGTCGCGCCGGTGTTGACGACTTCCCGAGTGCGCGTGCCCATCCTGAGATGCATGAAACTGCTGATGTCCCTGCTGCTCGGTTCGCTGTCCATCCGGGTGACGCGCAACGTGCTGCGCCGCAACCGCCGGCTGCGGAGGCTGCTGTACCTGCCCCGTTAGGGTGACGAGGTGCTGCGACCCGAGTACCCGATCGAGACCGTCCGCCTGACCCTGCGCCCGTTCACCGAGGACGACTTCGAGGCGCTGTACGCCTACCAGAAGCTCCCCGAGGTGGCCCGCTACCTCTACGGCGGCCCACGCGACCGGGCCGAGACGGCCGAGGTGCTCAAGCGCCGCGTCTCCGTGCGGTCGCTGGAGAAGGCCGGCGACGTCCTCGTGCTGGCGGTCGTGCTGCGGGAGACCGGTGAGCTGGTCGGCGACGTGAACCTGGCGTGGCTGTCCGAGGAGAGCAAGCAGGGCGAGTTCGGGTTCGTGTTCAACCCGGCGTTCCACGGCAACGGCTACGCGGGCGAGGCCGCGGTGGAGATGTTGCGCCTCGGGTTCGAGGGCCTGGGCCTGCACCGGATCATCGGCCGCTGCGAGGGCCGCAACACCGCGTCGGCCAAGCTGATGGCCCGCCTCGGCCTGCGCCGCGAGGCCCACTTCGTGCAGAACGAGTTCGTCAAGGGCGAGTGGAACGACGAGATCGTCTTCGCCATGCTCGCCACCGAGTGGAAGGTTCCTCCTCCCCGGAGTTGACCCTGTTGGCCGGGTTGGGCAGTGGGTGTCTCACCTCTCGGGCTCCCAGCGCAGCAGGTCTCCCGGCTGGCAGTCGAGCGCCTCGCACAGTGCGGCGAGTGTGGCGAAGCGCACGGCCTTGGCACGGCCGTTCTTGAGTACCGCCAGGTTCGCCGGCGTGATCCCCACGCGCTCCGCGAGCTCGCCCACGGACATCTTCCGCCTGGCCAGCAGCACGTCGATGTCGACGACGATCGGCATCAGATCACCTCGTCGAGCTCGGCCCGCATGCGCGTGGCCTGGCCGAGCAGCATCCGCAGCACGAGCACGACGAGCGCGACGCCCAGGATCGCCACCACCACCCCGCAGATCAGCAGGACGATCCCCGGGGCGACGGCCTCGCCCGGCGCGAGGACGACCGCGAGCGCGAACGTCACGAGCGCCGCCGCCACGAACGCGCCGATCACGACGTCCACGTACCGGAAGGCGGCGGGGGAGAACACCGTGCCGCGGTGGACCATCGTCACCAGCCGCCACACGCAGACCAGGACGACCTGGGCCGTCACGACACCCAGGACCACGATGACGACGAGCGGCGTGCGCAGGTAGGCGTAGTCCGGGTTCAGCCCCTCCAGGTCGGCGGCCAGCAGCGGCACCATCACCGCCTGCACGAACAGCGAGCCGGCGAGCAGCGCCACGAGCACGGCGCGCAGCGCGACCACGGTCAGTTTTCCCATGTTCCCCTCCTCAATCGCTTCACGATAGAAACCTATCGATAGTCGATAGGTGACGCAAGGTCAGGGTTCGAGTTCGGGGGTCTTCTCAGGGCTTCTCCTGATCACGCGGATGATCATTCTCGCGAGGCTCGTCCACATGAGAAGAACCATCGCCGTCCTGGCCGCGGCCGCCGCCCTCGTCGTCACCGGCGCGGGCGGTGCGAGCGCCGACACCGTGCCACCCCTCGAGCCCTCCACCCTGCGTGCCGCGATCGCCGGGCTGCCCGACGACGAGACCAGCGGCGCGCTCCTGCGCGTACGCGGCTCGGCCGGCCGCTGGCAGGGCACCTCGGGCGTGGCGAACGTCCACACCGGCCGCCGGGTTCCCCTGCACGGCCGGTTCCGCCTCGGCAGCATCACCAAGACCTTCGTCGCGACCGCCGCACTCCAGCTCGTCGCCCGCGACCGGCTCGACCTCGACCGCACCGTGCAGAGCTACCTGCCGGACGCCCTCCCCGAGCACTACCCGCCGATCGCCGTCCGCCAGCTGCTGAACTACACCTCCGGCCTGCCCGGCGTCGACATCGACCACAAGGACCCCGAGTGGTTCCTCGCGAACCGCTTCCGCACCTGGACCCCGCACGAGCTGCTCGGCCTCGCCTTCACCGGCCGGGACATGCTGTTCGAGCCCGGGACGTGGCAGCACTACGGCAACATCGACTACCTCGTGCTCGGCCTGGTGATCGAGCAGGTCACCGGGCGCCCCTACGCCCACGCGATCCGGAGCGGGATCATTCGCCCGCTGCACCTCCGGGCGACCAGCGTGCCCGGCCGGGACCCGCACATCCACGGCCCGCACGCTCGCGGCTACGAGGAGATCGACGGTCGCTACGTCGACATCACCGACGCCAACCCGACCTTCCAGTGGGCCGCCGCCGAGATGATCTCCAACGCCCCGGACCTCGACCGGTTCCTCGTGGCGCTCATGGCCGGCCGGCTGCTCCCGCCGGCCGAGACCGCGCTGCTGTTCGACATCCCGGACGTCAAGGCCTTCGACGGCGACGGCGACCCGACCAACGACGCCGACGCCCAGTTCGGTCTCGGTCTCGGCCGGTTCCCGGTCGGCGACGTGGTGTTCTGGGGCAAGACCGGCGACCGCCCCGGGTACAACAACGGCATGGCCGCCACCCTCGACCTGTCCCGCCGCGTGGTGTATTCGGTCAACACGCTGCACATGGGCGGGAGCGAGCAGCCCGAGGTCCCGCGGCGGATCATCGCCGCGGTCGGTGGGCTGGCGTGACCCGGAGCGCGTGGTTAGCAGTACGCGTGTACCGTTTGGCGCAGACTACGCGCGCGACGAGGACGTGAGAGGAGCATCCCGGCACATGGCCAAGATCAAGGTCCAGGGAACGGTCGTCGAGCTTGACGGCGACGAGATGACCCGCATCATCTGGCAGTTCATCAAGGACAAGCTGATCCACCCGTACCTGGACGTCAACCTGGACTACTACGACCTGGGCATCGAGCACCGGGACGCCACCGACGACCAGGTCACCGTCGACGCGGCGAACGCCATCGCCCGGCACGGGGTCGGCGTCAAGTGCGCCACCATCACCCCGGACGAGGCGCGGGTCGAGGAGTTCGGCCTCAAGAAGATGTGGCGGAGCCCCAACGGCACCATCCGCAACATCCTCGGCGGCGTGATCTTCCGCGAGCCGATCGTGATCTCCAACATCCCGCGCCTGGTGCCCGGCTGGACCAAGCCGATCATCATCGGCCGCCACGCCCACGGCGACCAGTACAAGGCCACCGACTTCAAGGTCCCCGGCCCCGGCACCCTGACGGTCAGCTACACGCCGGCCGACGGCGGCGAGCCGATGGAGTTCGAGGTCGCGAACTTCCCGGAGGGTGGCGGCGTCGCGGTCGGCATGTACAACTACCGCAAGTCCATCGAGGACTTCGCCCGCGCCTCGTTCCGCTACGGCCTCGAGCGCGGCTACCCGGTCTACATGTCCACGAAGAACACGATCCTCAAAGCATACGACGGCATGTTCAAGGACGTCTTCGCGGAAATTTTCGACGCCGAGTTCAAGAAAGATTTCGACGCGAAGGGTATTTCCTACGAGCACCGCTTGATCGACGACATGGTCGCCGCGGCGCTCAAGTGGGAGGGCGGCTACGTCTGGGCCTGCAAGAACTACGACGGTGACGTGCAGTCGGACACCGTCGCGCAGGGCTTCGGCTCGCTGGGCCTGATGACCTCGGTGCTGATGACCCCGGACGGCAAGGTCGAGGCCGAGGCCGCGCACGGCACGGTCACCCGGCACTTCCGCCAGCACCAGGCCGGCAAGCCGACCTCGACCAACCCGATCGCGTCGATCTTCGCCTGGACCCGCGGCCTGGACGCGCGCGGCAAGCAGGACTCGACGCCCGAGGTGTCCGGCTTCGCGCGCACCCTC
This sequence comes from Actinophytocola sp., assembly GCA_036259595.1. GTDB lineage: Bacteria > Actinomycetota > Actinomycetes > Mycobacteriales > Pseudonocardiaceae > Actinophytocola. The sequence goes on along the minus strand of DATABL010000250.1, from coordinate 16,596 downwards.
GAGCAGGTGATCATCGAGACCGTCGAGAGCGGCCGGATGACCAAGGACCTCGCGCTGCTGGTCGGCAAGGACCAGGAGTTCCAGACCACCGAGGAGTTCCTCGCCACCCTGGACGAGAACCTGCGGAAGAAGATGGCGGCTGCCTGACAGCACGTGCGAACGGCGTCCACCGCGTGGTGGGCGCCGTTCTGCTGTGCATCCGCACGTGCGACGACGGAACGTGGTATCGCCCCGTAGAACGTTGGGACATGCGAGTGATGTGCAATAAGCCTCGTTCCCAACTCGAGCGGGCTCGGTTATACCTGGAGGACAGGCGCTGACGGCACCCGGCGTTGGGAGCGTTCCGATGAAGCTGCTGAAGGTGAAGTGGAGCCTCAAGCGCACACTGATCGCGGTCGGCATCGCCGCCGGGATCTACGTCATCTACGTCCAGGGCTCCGCGCAGCGTGCGGCCGAGAGCGGCGGCGAGGCCGAGCCGGCGTCCAGCACCCCCCAGTGCCGCGTCGAGGCGACGGTGGACGGTCTCAACGTGCGCTCGGCGCCCGAGATCGACCCGGCCAACATCGTCGACCAGCTGTCCCAGGGCGAGGAGTCCGACGCGGACACCCTCGTCCGCAACGGCTTCCGCAAGCTCGGCGACGGCCGCTGGGTGTCGGTCGAGTACCTCGAGCCACTCGAGGGCCACGCCTGCTAGCGCGCCGCGGTCAGGGGCGGCGCAGCAGGCTGACGGCCGCGAGGGCGAGGCGTACCCCGTTGCCGATCTCCCACATGATCACGGCGGCACGGATGTCGTCCGTACTCGCCGCCGGATCCCGGAACGTCGGGTTGACGCCGCCGACCAGGATCCCGGTGCCGACCGCCGCGATCGTGACGAGGACGGCGGCACGCAGCGCGACCCGGCGGCCGTCGGCGCCGTCCCGACACGTGCGGACGACCAGCGCCCAGGCGAGTGCCAGCAGGGCGACACCGGCCGGCACGAAGTAGAACACCGGACTGCCTGTTCCGCCTCCCCGGAATCAACCCTGTTGGCCGCGTTGAGCAGTGCGCGTTCGGCCTGGTCACGTACTTTGTGGCTGGGTTGCGTCACGTTCCCCTGAGGTGCCGGTCCCGGAGGTTGACGGAAGGCGGCTCACAGCTCGATCCCCAGCCCTTCCTCGGCGGCCAGCAGCTCGCCGGCGTAGGTCTCCGCGGCCTGCGCGACCGACACGGCACGGTCGGCATCCGGCCAGAAGTGGGTGAGCAGCGGCCGCCGCGCGCCCGCCCGCGTCGCCCACCGCCCGGCCTCGCGGGCGCACAGCAGGTGCTCGCTGACCTGCTCCCCCTGATGCGTCGCCTCGACGACGAACAGGTCCGCCCGGTCGCCGAGCTCGGCCAGGTTCTCGTGCGGCCCGGTGTCGCCGGTGTAGGCGACCGTCAGCCCCGGCGCGACGAGCCGGACCCCCACCGCGGGCACGTGGTGCGGCACCGGCAGCCCGGTGAGCCGGAACGGCCCGACCCGGTGCTCGCCGGGTAGCCCCCGGACGTCGAACAGCTCCGCGAGCCGCGGCTCCGGCTCCAGCGAGTCGACGAGCGTGGCGACCTCGTCCGGGCACAGCAACGGAATCCGCTCGGGGTCGTCGTCGCCGTAGTGCCGCACGCGGAGCAGCCCGTTGAGGTCGACGCAGTGGTCGCTGTGCGCGTGCGTGACCACGACGGCGTCGACGGTTCCGCCCGGACAGTGCGCCAGCAGCCGGGGCAGCGTCCCGAACCCGAGGTCCAGCACGACCCGGAACCCGTCGTACTCGACGAGGAACCCGCTGCAGGCCCGGCCGGGCTCCGGCCACGCCGCACAGCTCCCGAGCACCGTCACCCGCCGCATGTGCCGAGCGTAATCGCCTTGCCCGGCGGGGCTCGGCGTTGAGAGGGTCCGGGGCGTGGACGACGCGCTGCTCACCGACCGGAACCCGCTGCCCGACGTGCTCGCCGAGCGGCTCGCCGCGCAGCTCGGGTTCATCGTCGAGGTCGATCGGCTCAAGACCGTGGTGCGGCAGTCGCCGCTGGTGGCCGCGGAGCGGCGAGAGAACGACGCCGAGCACTCCTGGCATCTCGCGCTCATGGTGATCCTGCTCGCCGAGTACGCCGACGAACCCGTCGACGTCGGGCGGACGATCCAGCTGGTCGTCGTGCACGACCTGATCGAGATCCACGCCGGGGACACGCCGCTCTACGACACCACCGCCGCCGAGACGCAGGTGGCGCGCGAGCAGGCCGCCGCCGAGCGCCTGTTCGGGCTGCTGCCCGCCGACCAGGCGCGGCTCCTGCGCGAGCTGTGGGACGAGTTCGAGGCCCGGCGGACCCCCGAGGCACGCTTCGCCAAGGCCATGGACCGGCTGGAGCCGCTGCTGCTCAACTGGATGAACCGCGGCGGTACCTGGCGGACCCCGGGCGTCACGGCCGACGTCGTCCGCGCCCGGAAGGCGTCCATCGGGGACGCCTCCTCGGCGCTCGGCGAGGCCGCGCGGGCGATCATCGACGAGGGCGAGCGGCGCGGCTGGCTGCGCTCGGCGCCCTGACCTGCGCTTGTGTATCAGCGACCCGGCGGCCGGGTTAAACCTCCGCCCCCGCGTGATAGCCGGCACACGGAGGGGATACGCTCCCACGCGCAATACCGATCGGACTAACGGAGCCTTCACAGGCCACCACGGTCGGTAGGTTCCGGTCCCCACCACCCCCTTTCGGGGTACTCCGACGGTGATGAGCGCAGGAGGCGCACCAGTGCGCGACCGAGTTGCCCCGACAGTCGCCCGCGCGGCGGCGGTGACGAGCAAGCTGGTTCTGGTCATGGTCCTGGTTCCCGTCGCGCTGGCGGTCACGGCGCAGGGAGCGTCGGCCACCACCGCGCTCGCGGACGACGACGTCGCCGTGCGGACCGTCTCCTTCGGCTTCCTCGGCCCGGTCGGCATCGCCGCCGTCGCCCTCGGCGCCGTCGGGCTGGTCGCCGGCCTGCTGCGCCACCACCGCCGCCGCGAGCCCGCGGCCGTGGCGGCCCCGGCCGCGTCGGTCACGGCGCCGCTCACCGCCCCGGTCGACGCCGGCCCCCAGCCGGCCGCCGAGCGCGTGGGCTGACGCCGGCCGCCTCCACCGGCTCTGGGAGAATTCCCGTCGTGTCGACGCAACCAGAGCAGCGCCCCCGGGTCCTGTCCGGGATCCAGCCGACGGCCGACTCGTTCCACCTCGGCAACTACCTCGGCGCGATCCGCCAGTGGGTCGCCATGCAGGACACCCACGACACGTTCTACTGCGTCGTCGACCTGCACGCGATCACCGTCGAGCACGACCCGAAGCTGCTGCGCAAACGCACCAGGGTGTCGGCCGCGCAACTGCTCGCACTGGGCATCGACCCGGAGCGCGCGACGCTGTTCGTGCAGAGCCACGTGCCCGAGCACGCGCAGCTCGGCTGGGTGATGCAGTGCCTCACCGGGTTCGGCGAGGCCAGCCGGATGACGCAGTTCAAGGACAAGTCGGCCAAGCAGCAGACCGACCGGGTCAGCCTCGGCCTGTTCGGCTACCCGGCGTTGCAGGCCGCCGACATCCTCGCCTACCAGGCCGCCTACGTCCCGGTCGGCGAGGACCAGCGCCAGCACCTCGAGCTGACCCGCGACCTCGCGCAGCGGTTCAACTCCCGGTTCGGCCGCACGTTCCGCCTGCCCGAGCCCCACATCGTCAAGGACGCGGCCAAGATCTACGACCTGCAGGAGCCCGGCTCGAAGATGAGCAAGTCCTCGTCCGCGCCGGGCGGCATCGTCGACCTGCTGGACGACCCGAAGGTGTCGGCGAAGAAGATCCGCTCCGCGGTCACCGACACCGGCCGGGAGATCGTCTACGACCCGGAGCACAAGCCGGGCGTGTCGAACCTGCTGAGCATCTACGCGGCGCTGGCCGGCCGGCCGCTGGCGTCGCTCACGGCCGAGTTCGAGGGCAGGGGCTACGGCGACCTGAAGAAGGCCGTCGCCGAGGTGCTGGTCGAGTTCGTCACGCCGATCCAGGAGCGGGTGCGGACCTACCTCGACGACCCCGCCGAGCTGGACAAGGTGCTGCGGCGGGGCGCGGAGCGGGCGCGCGAGGTGGCGTCGACGACGCTCGCGCGGGCCTACGACCGGTTGGGGTTCGTGGCGCCCGCCGGTTGAGCCTGCGGGTGCCGATCGTCCGGGCTAGCGTTTGTGCGTGGGAGACAACGAGTCGTTCCTGACCAGGCAGCGGGCGAAGCGGCCGTGGCTCGATCACCTGGCCCGCGCGGGGGAGGCGTTCACCGAGCGCTACGGGAACCACTACGCGGCGGCGATCACGTACTTCAGCGTGCTGTCGCTGTTCCCGCTGCTGATGATCGCCTTCGCGGTCGGCGGTTTCGTGCTGGCCGGCAACCCGGCGCTGCTCGACGAGATGAAGACCGGCATCACCGAGGCGGCGCCGTCGGGCCTGGGCCCGACGATCAACGAGGTCGTCGACACGTCCATCGAGGAACGCAACACGATCGGGGTACTGGGGTTGCTCGCGGCCCTGTACTCGGGGCTCGGCTGGATGAGCAACCTGCGGGACGCGCTGACCGCGCAGTGGGGGCAGGAGTACCGGCAGCGGCCGTTCCTGAAGAAGACCGTGTCGGACCTGCTGTCGCTGCTGGGCCTGGGGCTCGCGCTCGCGGTGTCCTTCGGCCTGACCGCGGTCGGCTCGGGCATCGGTGACCTGGTGCTGGGCTGGTTCGGCCTGGACGACGACGCGTGGGCGCTGTTCCTGCTGCGGGTGGCGACGATCGTGCTGGCCCTGGTGGCGAACTGGGTGGTGTTCCTGTGGGTGATCTCCCGGCTGCCCCGGGAGCGGGTCAGCGTGCGGTCGGCGGTGCGCGGGGCGGCCGCGGCGGCGGTGGGTTTCGAGATCCTCAAGCAGGTGTTCACCGTGTACCTGGGTTCGGTGATGGACTCCCCGGCCGGTTCGGTGTTCGGGCCGATCATCGGTCTGCTGGTGTTCGCGAACCTGGTGTCGCGGTTCCTCCTGTTCATCACCGCCTGGACGGCGACGGCCAGGGAGAACCTCCGGCCGGCCGTGCCGGAACCCCCGCCGCCGGCGGTGATCCGCCCGGTGACCGTGGTCCACCGAGGCCCCAGCGTCCGCGACGCGGCGACGTTCGTCGGCGCGGGTGCGCTGCTGGGCTTCCTGTGGCGCCGCCGGCCCCGGCCCCGCGGCTGAGCGTGAACCGGCGCGGCGGGCCCCGGCGCTCCGCGAGAACCGGCTGGTGGACCACGGCGACCACTGCTACCTTTCCGGAGGCCGTGCGAGAGACCGAGGAGGTGGTACCCGTGAACGTGTCGACATGGGTGCTCCCCTCCGGGGTCACGGTCGGGCGGTAGGTCGTCCGGGAGCGCCGTTCACGAGCACTCCCGAAAGGCACGACCGTGCGGTTCACTTCCGAACAGCGCCTCGACGACGGTGTCCTCGAGCGCGAATTCACCCTCGGCGAGATCCCCGGCATCCTGTGGGCGCCCGCGTCCGCATCCGCACCGGCGCCGCTGATCCTGGTCGGTCACCCCGGCGGACTGCGCCAGATGTACCCCCGACTGGTGGCCCGGGCCCGGCACGTCGCGGCGGAGGGCTTCGCCGCGGCCACCATCGAGCTTCCCGGGGGCGGGGAGCGGCCCCGTTTCGCCGTCGCGGAGCAGGCGCGGACCGATCTGCTTCGGGCGCTGGAGGCCGGCCGGCCAGTCGACGACGACATCGTCGACCGGCTCGTTGTTCCGTTGGTGGATATGGCGGTTCCGGAATGGCGGGGAGTGCTGGACGCCCTCCTTTCGGTGCCCGGGATCGGGGGGCCGGTCGGGTACGCGGGCGGGATCATCGCCGTCGGTGTTCGGCTGGCGGTGGTCGAGCCACGTATTTCGGCCGCCCTTCTGTTCGCCGGGAGTTTCGTGCCCCGCGCCATGTTCGAACAGGCCCGGCAGGTCACCATCCCGCTGCAGGTCCTGCTGCAGTGGGACGACGAAGGAAACGACCGGCAGCTGGCCCTGGACCTGTTCGACGCCTTCGGCTCCAAGGAGAAGACGCTGCACGCCAACATGGGCGGGCACACCGGCGTCCCACGGTTCGAGGGGGACGACGGGAACCGCTTCTTCGCCCGGCACCTGAAGTGAGGCCAGGCCGGTAGACGGTCCGCGGTGCCGGCGGCGGAAGGGGCCTGCTCGCTACCCGGCGGTGCGGTTGGCCCTGGCCAGGCGGGCCCGGCGGCGGCGCAGCCACATGCCGGCGGTCACCAGGACGGCCAACGAGGCCAGGGCCACCAGCGGCAGGCCCACGTTCCCGAACGCCGAGCGCTCCGCGTTCGCCTGGGTGGAGGACGACGCCTCCTCCACCGGCTTGCGGACGCCCTCCATGTCACCCTGGCTGGCGTCCTGCTTGGGCTGCGCCTCCGGTGCCTTGTCGACCAGTTGGCCCACCGGGCGGTAGTCCTCCTCGGCCAGGTCGAAGCCGTAGTCCAGCAGCCTGCGGCCCTGCTCGGACAGCGGGTCCGGGTTGCGCTCGCCCCGCAGCAGCACCACCGCCAGCCGCCGGCCGTCCTGTTCGGCGGCGCCGACGTAGGTGTGCCGGGAGTCGTCGGTGAAGCCGGTCTTGCCGCCGAGGAAGCCCTCGTAGCTGTCCAGCAGTCCGTTGTCGTTGTAGATCGTGAAGCCGCCCTTGCCGCTGTGGCCGGGGAAGTCGATCGACCGGGTCACCGCCGCGTCGGCGAACTCCTCGTACCGCATCGCCGCGCGGAAGATCAGGCTCTGGTCGTAGGCCGACGTCGTCATGCCCGGGCCGTCCAGCCCGGACGGGGTCGCGGCCCGCGTGTCCAGCGCGCCCAGCTCCTTGGCCAGCGCGTTCATCTTGGCCAGCGCCACGTCCACCCCGCCGAGCGCCCGCGCCAGCGCCCACGCGGCGTCGTTCCCGGACTCCATCACCAGCGCGTGCAGCAGCTGGTCGACCGTGTACTCCCCACCGGGACCGATGCCGACCTTCGACCCCTCCTGGTTGGCGTCCTCCTGCGTCCCGGTGACCACGGTCTCCGGGCGCAGCTCGCGGATCACCACGATCGCCAGCAGGTTCTTGATCAGCGACGCCGGCCGCTCGCGGGCGTGCGGGTCCTTGGCGGCGAGCACCTCGCCGGAGTCCAGGTCGGAGATGACCCACGTGGCCGCGTTGACGCCCCCGGGCGGGGCGGGCGCGTCATCCGGCTTGACGATGCCGCAGTCACCCATCCGGGGTCCCCCGACCGGGTCATCGGGGATCGGCAGTGGTTCGGGGCTCGGGCTGCCGGGAGGCGGCTCCTCCGACGTGTCGATCGGCGGCGGCGGAAGCTGACGGGCCTGGCAGGCCCCCTGCTCCTCGGTGTCCGGCTGGGCCTTGCGAGCCTGCTTCGGCCCGGCCGATGCCCCCGGGGCGGACACCAGTGCCGCGACGACCAGGGCAAGCAGCGACACGACGAAGGCGGGAACGAACCTGGCGGTTGCGTGACGCACGGAGGTCAGCCTAGGGCCAGACGTCACCCACCTCGCGCCGACCCTCCTGCTGGGCACCGATATCGCCGGTGCTCCCGGTCTCCCGGCCCGGGAGGGATAAATTGGACGCAATAACAGTCTTCAGGGAGACGGCCGATGAGTGCGCAGAGTGCCGGACAGCAGCAGGGGGCCCGATCCCGTCAGCAGTCCCGGCTGCTGGCCCTGCTCCGCGACGAGGGGCCGATGTCGCGGGTCGCGCTCGGCGAGCGGCTGGACCTGCCGCGCGCCAAGCTCGCCGGCGAGCTCACCCGTCTGGTGGACACTGGACTGGTGGAGATCGGCGGACCGGCCGCCAGCCGCGGCGGGCGGCGGTCGACGCTCGTGCACCTGGCCGACGACCTGCGGTTCGTCGCCGCCGACGTCGGGGCGACCTCGGTCAACGTCGCGGTCACCGACGGGCGGTGCGAGGTGCTCGCGAGCCAGAGCGAGGAGTGCGAGGTGCGGCTCGGGCCCACCCCCGTGCTCGGACTCGTGGTCGACCTCGCCGCCCGCGTGCTGGACAAGGTGCCCGGCCGGCTCGTCGGCGCCGGCATCGGGCTGCCCGGACCGGTCAGCTTCCGCGACGGCATGCCGGTGGCACCGCCGATCATGCCCGGCTGGGACCGCTACCCCGTGCGCGACGAGCTCGCCGGGAAGTGGGGCTGCCCGGTCACCGTGGACAACGACGTGAACGTGATGGCGCTCGGCGAGCGGCACGCCGGCGTCGCCCGCTCCCTCGACGACCTGATCTTCGTCAAGGTCGGCACCGGCATCGGCTGCGGGATCGTGCTCGGCGGGAAGGTGTACCGCGGGGTGGCCGGCACCGCCGGCGACATCGGGCACATCCGGCTGGACGACTACGGCCCGGCGTGCGCGTGCGGCGAGGTCGGCTGCCTGGAGGCGTACTTCGGCGGCGGCGCGCTGGCCCGCGACGCGCTGACCCTCGCCCGCTCCGGCCGGTCGACGATGCTGGCCGAGGCGCTGGAGCAGCGCGGGCGGCTGACCGCGCAGGACGTCGGCGACGCGGCGGTGGCCGGGGACTTCGCCGCGGCGAACCTGGTCCGGGAGGGCGGCCGGCGGCTCGGGCACGTGGTGGCCTCGCTGGTGAGCTTCCTCAACCCCGGGATGGTCGTGATCGGCGGTGGGGTGTCGCGGCTGGGGCACCCGCTGCTGGCCGAGGTGCGCAGCTCGGTGTACCGGCGCTCGCTCCCGCTGGCCACCGGGAACCTGCCGATCGTGCTCTCCGAGCTGGGGGAGTTCGCCGGCGTGACCGGCGCCGCCTGGTCGGCGACCGACCGGGCCTTCTCGGTGAGCTGACCCGCGCCACCATCCACCCGTGGCGGTGGGTGACCAACCTTTCACGGAGCTGGTCAAAGTCTGGCACTTCGTCTCGAATCAGCATCACTTTTGATGGTTTGGTTCAAAAGATCGATCCAGATGTTGCGCCAAACGGGGTATTGCGTCTGTTATGGACGCTAGGAGACGCTTCCTTGTGAGTTGGAGCACCGACTTTCGATCGGGCCCTCAACGAAGTGGAGCACCGGTGGGCCATAGCCGCCCCGTCGACCAGGCGGGTCTGCGCCGAGGGAACCTCGCGCTGCTCGTGCACACCCTCCGGGAGCACGGGGCACTGTCGCGTGCCCAGCTCGCGGTGCGCTCCGGGCTGTCCAAGGCCACCGTCTCCAGCCTCGTCAACGACCTCGAGCTGCGCGGCCTCGTGCACTCCGCCGGAGTGTCCGCGGGCGGGCAGGGCCGGCCGGGCCAGCTGGTCGACCTGCGGCCGACCAGCGTGTGCGGGATCGGGCTGGACATCCACGTCGGGCACGTCGGCGTCGTGGTCACCGACCTCGCCGGCGAGCTGATCCACACCCGCCGCGTGGTCTGCGACGTGCCGGGCATCGGGCCGGAGCGGGCCCTCGACCAGCTCGCCGAGCTCGCCGTCGCCGCGCTGCGGGAGGTCGCGGGCACGGTGGGCCCGCCGGTCGGGATCACCGTCTCCGTGCCGGGGCTCGTCGACACCGGCGCCGGCACCGTCACCCTCGCGCCCCGGTTGCGCTGGCGCGACGTCGCGATCGCCGACGGCCTCGCCGCCCGGACCGGACTGCCGCTGGACCGGATCGCGGTCGACAACGACGCCAACCTCGGCGCGATGGCCGAGCTGGCCACGATGAACACCGGGCCGAACCCCGTGGCCGACCTGGTCTACCTGACCGGGGACTTCGGCATCGGCGGCGGCGTGATCTCCGGGGGCCGGCTGGTGCGCGGCTCGATCGGGTTCGCCGGCGAGATCGGGCACATGGCCATGGACCCGCTCGGGCCGTACTGCTCGTGCGGGCGGCGCGGCTGCTGGGAGACCCAGGTCGGGCTGGGGGCGCTGCTGCACGCCTGCGCCGACCCCGACGACCCGGTGCGCGACCCCACCCTCGACCTCGACCAGCGGATGCGGATGGTGCGCGCCAGGGCCGCGCAGCACGACCAACGCACGCTGGACGCGCTGCACCAGATCGGCTCGGCGCTCGGGGTGGGCGTGTCGATCCTGGTGAACCTGCTCAACCCGGCCGTGGTGGTGCTCGGGGGCTACTTCGCGGCACTGCCCGAGTGGCTCGTCGAGCCCATCCGCAACCAGGTCGTCGCGGGGGTGCTGGCACCGGGGGCGGGCGGCTCCAGGGTGGTCGGCTCCCGGCTCGGGTTCACCGCCGCCACCACCGGCGGGGCGCTCGCCGCCCTCCGCCGCGTCCTCGACGACCCGACCGTCGTACCCCCTGTCGCACAAGAAGACGAGGAGGCGCCGGCGTGAGCGGGAGCGGAGGGGCGTGCTTCGAGGACAGTTCGACACATCGCCGGCGACGGCTCGGCGAGTGGTCGAGCTTCGGTACCGGCTCGTGCCGAACTGTCCTCGCCGTCTGGACGAGGGAAGACGGCGTCGAGCGGATGAGCGAAGCGAACTGGAGACACTGTGAGTGAGCCTGGCGAGATTTTGTTGACCATGTCCGGGATCGTGAAGACGTTCCCGGGTGTGCGGGCGCTCGACGGCGTGGACCTGGAGGTGCGCGCCGGGGAGGTGCACTGCCTGCTCGGCCAGAACGGCGCGGGCAAGTCGACGCTGATCAAGGTGCTCGCCGGTGCGCACCAGCCGGACAGCGGGGAGATCATCTGGCAGGGCGAGCCGTCGACGCTCGGCTCGCCGGTCGCCGCGCTGCGGATCGGTGTCGCGACCATGTACCAGGAGCTCGACCTCGTCGACGGGCTCTCGGTCGCCGAGAACATCTTCCTCGGGCACGAGCCGAACGCGTTCGGGTTCACCCGCCGAGGGCACATGCGGGCCGAGGCGCGCCGGCTGATGCAGCGGCTCGGGCACCCGGAGATCCCGCCCGGCCGTGAGGTCGGGCTGCTGTCCGCGGCCGGCCAGCAGCTGGTCTCGATGGCCCGTGCGCTCGCCCACGACGCCCGCCTGATCGTGATGGACGAGCCGACCGCCGCGCTCGCCGCCGACGAGGTGGACAACCTGTTCCGGGTGGTCGCCGACCTCACCGCCGAGGGTGTCGCGGTCGTCTACATCTCCCACCGGCTCGAGGAGATCCGCCGCATCGGCAACCGGGTCACCGTGCTCAAGGACGGGCGCACGGTCGCGTCCAACCTGGACGCCCACACCCCGACCTCCGAACTCGTCAACCTGATGTCCGGGCGCAATGTCGACACCGTGTTCCCGCACCGCGACGCGAACACGACCGACAGCTCACACGAGGTGCTGGTCGTCGAGGGGCTGACCAGGGCAAGCGAGTTCGCCGACGTCAGCTTCACGGTCAACGCGGGCGAGATCGTCGGCATCGCCGGGCTGGTCGGCGCCGGGCGCAGCGAGGTGCTCGAGACCGTGTACGGCGCCCGCAAGGCCGACTCCGGGACGGTCACCGTCGAGGGTAAGCGGCTGCGGCCGGGCAACGTGCCCGCCGCGGTCGCCGCCGGGATCGGGCTCGCGCCCGAGGAGCGCAAGAGCCAGGCGCTGCTGCTGGACCAGTCGGTGGCCAACAACGTGGTCCTGGCCAGCCTGCCCGAGTACAGCCGGGTCGGGTTCAGCGATCGGGGCCGGGAGCTGCGGGACTCGCGGGCCACGCTGGAGCGGCTCGACCTGCGGCCGGCCGACCCGCGCCGCGAGGTGCGCACCCTGTCGGGCGGCAACCAGCAGAAGGCCGTGGTGGCCCGCTGGCTGGTCCGCGACTGCAAGGTGTTGCTGCTGGACGAGCCGACCCGCGGCGTCGACGTCGGCGCGCGGGCCGAGCTGTACCGGCTGATCCACGAGCTGGCCGCGGCCGGGGTCGCCGTGCTGCTGGTGTCCAGCGAGGTTCCGGAGGTGCTCGGTCTGTCCGACCGGGTGCTCGTGATGCGTGAGGGCCGCCTGCTCACCGAGGCGCCGGCGAGCGAACTCACCGAGGCGGCCGTGCTCGACATGGTCATGGAAGGTAGCGAGGTGATGGCGTGAGTGACTGGGTGCGGAGCGAACGGGAGGGAGGCGCGCGGTGAGTGACGTGAGCGAGAAGTCCTCGGCGTCGGTCGACAAGCCGGGCACGCCGCCCGACGGTGCGGAGCCGGTGCGCACCGGTCCGACATCCGGCGCGCGCACGCCGAGCGGGCTGCGGCTGGACCTGCGGCTGACGATCCTGGTCGGCGTGCTGGTCGCGCTGTGCGTGACCGGCTATGTGCTGCAGCCGGACACCTTCCTCTCGGAGAGCAACGTCTCCACGATGCTGCGCCTCGCCGCGGCGATCGGCGTGGTCAGCGTCGGCATGACGTTCGTGATCATCTCCGGCGGCATCGACCTGTCGGTGGGGTCGATGGTCGGGCTCGCCAGCGTGTGGATGACGACGATGGCGACCCAGTCCTACGGCCCGTGGGTGATGGTCGTCTGCGCGCTGGCGGTCGGCCTCGGTGCGGGGATGATCAACGGCGTGCTGATCGCCTACGGGCGGCTGGTGCCGTTCATCGCGACGCTCGCCATGTACGCGTCCGCGCGCGGCCTGGCCGAGCGGCTGTCCAACAGCCGCACCCAGGTGGTCGAGCAGCAGGGCTACCTGGACTTCTTCCGTGGCGACCTGTTCGGCATCCCGACCCTGATCTGGATGCTCGCCGTGGTGTACGTCGTCGGCTGGGTGCTGCTCAACCGGACCACGTTCGGCCGGCGCACGTTCGCCATCGGCGGCAACGAGGAGGCGGCCCGGCTGGCCGGCATCAACGTCAAGTGGCACACCGCGATGGTGTACGGCATCGCGGGCCTGTGCTGCGGTATCGCCGCGATCATGGTTGTCGCCCGCACGACATCGGGTGCGTCCACGAACGGCATGTTCTACGAGCTGGACGCGATCGCCGCGGTCGTCATCGGCGGCACGCTGCTCTCCGGCGGCCGGGGCACGCTCATCGGCACCCTGATCGGCGGGCTGATCTTCACCGTCGTGAACAGCATCTTCGCGCAGAACAACCTGGAGTCGGACATCCAGAACATCGCCAAGGGCGTGATCATCGTCGTGGCGGTGCTCCTCCAGTACGGCACGACGCGCAACCGCAAGACATAGCAACCATCCCAACCCACCCCCGACCCATGTACAAGGGAGTACCCCAATGACCGACCCGTCCCTGGCCCGCCGCCGGTTCCTCCTCGGTGCCTCCGCCATCGGCGCGAGCGCGATCGTCGTCGGCTGCACGTCCAACGAGCAGGCCGGCGGCACCCAGCAGGTCGCCGCCGGTGGTGACAACGCCGAGCCCGGCAAGGAGGTCACCATCGGCTTCTCCGCGCCGGCCGCCGACCACGGCTGGATGGCCGCGATGACCAACAACGCCCAGGCGCAGGCGGAGGCGTTCGAGGACGTGACGCTGAACGCCACCGAGGGCACCAACGACGTCAGCCAGCAGATCGCCCAGGTCGAGACGCTGATCAACAGCGGCGTCGACGTGCTGGTGATCCTGCCCTTCGACGGCAAGGCGCTCACCTCGGCCGGGCAGAAGGCGATGGACGCCGGCATCCCCGTGATCAACGTGGACCGCATCTTCAACAGCCCGCTCGCCTACCGCACCTGGATCGGCGGCGACAACTACCGGATGGGCGTCAACGCCGGCAACTACATCGCCGAGCAGATGAAGGCGAAGAACGTCGCCAACCCGATCATCGGCGAGGTCGCCGGGATCGACGCGCTGCCGCTGACCCAGGAGCGCAGCCAGGGCTTCAAGGACGCGCTGGCGCGCCACGGCTTCAAGGTCGGCCCGCGCGTCTCCGCGGAGTTCACCGTGGAGTCCGGCGAGGAGCAGACGGCGAACCTGCTGCAGGGCGCGCCCAAGCTGGACGCGCTGTGGAACCACGACGACGACCAGGGCATCGGCGTGATGGCCGCGATCGACGCGGCCGGCCGCGACGAGTTCATCATGGTCGGCGGCGCCGGCTCGAAGGACATGATGGACCGGATCAAGGCCGACAACACGGTCATCAAGGCGACCGTCCTCTACAGCCCGTCGATGGCGTCCACCGCGATCTCGCTGGCCCGCCTGCTGGGCCAGGGCAAGGGCGTCTCGGACTTCGCCGAGCACGAGATCCCGGCCTCCATCACCACCTACTCGGCCGTGGTGACCAAGGAGAACGTCGACTCCTACATGGACATCGGCTTCGCTTCCTGATCTTCAGGCGGCGGGGTTTCGGCGAGGGTAGCGCGAGTGACAACGGAGTGTGTGCGATGACAGAGGGCAGCGGGGGAACCATCGGGGTCGGCATGGTCGGCCACTCGTTCATGGGTGCGGTGCACTCACACGCGTGGCGGTCGGCGCATCGATTCTTCGACCTGCCGATGGTTCCCCACCTTGCCGTCCTCGGCGGCCGTGACCTCGGCCGAACGAAGGCAGCAGCAGCCAAGTTCGGCTGGGCGAGCGTGCAGACCGACTGGCGCGAGCTGGTCAACTCCCCGGACGTGCAGGTGGTCGACATCTGCACACCCGGGGACTCGCACTGCGACATCGCCATCGCCGCGCTGGAAGCCGGCAAGCACGTGCTGTGCGAGAAGCCGCTGGCCAGCAACGTGGCCGAGGCGGAGCAGATGGCCGCGGCCGCGAAGGAGGCAGCCGGGCGCGGCGTGCGCTCGATGGTGGCGTTCAACTACCGCCGGGTGCCCGCGATCGCCTACGCCCGCAAGTTGATCGAGGACGGCCGGATCGGCACGATCCGGCACGTCCGCGCGGTCTACCTGCAGGACTGGCTGTCCGACGAGCAGGCGCCGATGACCTGGCGGCTGCGCAAGGACAGGGCGGGCTCCGGCGCGCTCGGCGACCTCGGCGCGCACATCGTGGACGCCACCCAGTACCTCGTCGGCGACCTGCTGACCGGGGTCACCGCGCTCACCAACACGTTCGTCAACCAGCGACCGGCCGAGGACGGCGGCGTCGACGACGTGACGGTCGACGACGCGGCGCTGTTCCTCGGCCGGTTCGCGAACGGAGCGGTGGCGAGCTACGAGGCCACCCGGTTCGCGCTCGGCCGCAAGAACGGGATGCGGGTGGAGATCAACGGCTCCCTCGGCAGCCTGGCCTTCGACTTCGAGTCGATGAACGAGCTGTCGTTCTTCGACGGGGCCGACGGCGACACCGGCGGGTTCCGCCGCGTCCTGGTCACCGAGCCGACCCACCCGTACGTCGGCGCGTGGTGGCCGCCGGGTCACCTGCTCGGCTACGAGCACACCTTCACCCACGAGGTGGTCGACTTCGTCCGCGCCATCGCCGACGGCGTCGACCCGGCACCGTCCTTCGCGGACGGCCTGCAGGTGCAGCGGGTGCTCGAGGCCGTGGAACACAGCGCGAACGAGGGTTCGGTGTGGACGGACGTCCCCGGAGGCAGGGCATGAGCGACTACACCCCCGGCAAGGAGCACAAGTTCAGCTTCGGGCTGTGGACCGTGGGCTGGCAGGGTGTCGACCCGTTCGGCGTCGCCACCCGGGAGCCGATGGACCCGGCCTACGCGGTGGAGAAGCTCGCCGAGCTCGGCGCGTACGGCGTCACGTTCCACGACGACGACCTGATCCCGTTCGGGGCGAACGACGCCGACCGGTCGAGCCGGATCGCGAGCTTCCGCAAGGCGCTGGACAACACCGGGCTCGTGGTGCCGATGGCCACCACCAACCTGTTCACCCACCCGGTGTTCTCCGACGGCGCGTTGACCGCGAACGACCGGGACATCCGCCGGTTCGCGCTGCGCAAGGTGCTGCGCAACCTCGACCTCGCCGCCGAGCTCGGCGCGAAGACCTACGTGCTGTGGGGCGGTCGCGAGGGCGCGGAGTCGGGCGTGGCCAAGGACGTCCGGGCCGCGCTGGACCGGTACAAGGAGGCGCTGGACATCCTCTGCGGCTACGTCCGCGAGCAGGGCTACGACATCCGTTTCGCGTTGGAGCCCAAGCCGAACGAGCCGCGCGGCGACATCCTGCTGCCGACGATCGGGCACGCGATCGCGTTCATCGGCGAGCTGGACGAGCCGGACCGGGTGGGCCTCAACCCCGAGGTCGGGCACGAGCAGATGGCCGGCATGTCCGTGGTGCACGGGTACGCGCAGGCGCTGTGGCACGGCAAGTTGTTCCACATCGACCTGAACGGCCAGAACGGCCCGCGCTACGACCAGGACCTGCGCTTCGGCAACGGTGACGTGAAGAGCGCGTTCCTGCTGGTGGACCTGCTGGAGCACGGTGGCTACGACGGCCCGCGGCACTTCGACTTCAAGCCGGCGCGCACCGAGGACGAGTCGGGCGTGTGGTCCTCGGCCCGGTCGTGCATGCGCAACTACCTGATCCTCGCGGAGAAGGCGCGGGCGTTCCGCGCCGACCCGGAGGTGGCGGAGGCGCTGGCGGCGGCCCGGGTCGACCAGATGTCGGTGTCGACGCTCGGAGACGGCGAGTCGCTCGCCGACCTGCGGGCCGAGGAGCTCGACCTGGCCGAGGCGTCGGTGCGCGGCGCCAAGGTGGAGCATCTGGACCAACTGGCACTCGAACACCTCTACGGCACCCGCTGACAGTGGCGGCGTCGCCCGACCGGCACGTCGGGC
>DATABL010000249.1:0-6956 GCA_036259595.1 Actinophytocola sp. | reverse complement strand
ACAGGATGGTGAGCAGGGTGGTCGCGTTGGACGCGCCGTAGCGGAGCCACATCACCGCGAGACCCGCGACCAGCACGCCCCACACGGCGAGCTGGACGAGCGCGCGCCCCGAGTTCGGTTGAATGATCCGGTGCCCCGACGCGCCGCGCTCGTCCAGCTCGCCGTGTGGGGCGTGCTGGTCGCGGGTCTCGCGGTGATGTGGCTCCGCTACGGCGCGTCCAACGCGACCACCCTGCTCACCATCCTGTCCGGCGGGGCCGCCGTCGCCCAGGTGCTCGCCGCCACGCGCTGGTCCCGCGCCGCCGAGAGCAGTTCGCCCGGCCAGCTCGACGACGCCGCCGACGCCCTCGCCTGGGAGGTCCGCCGGCAGTGGGAGGCCGAGGCACGTCGCCGCCTGCTCGACGACACGCAGCGGCTGCCGGTCCGCTGCCGCAGCGGCGGGACCGTCACCGACCTCACCGCGCTCGTCACCGACTACGCCGACGCGCCGCGACGACTCGTGGTCGTCGGTGAGCCGGGCGCGGGCAAGACCGGCCTGTGCGTGCTGCTCCTGCTGGAGCTGCTGCGCCGCCCCACGACCGCGCGTGTGCCGGTGCTGCTGCAGGTCTCCGGGTGGAACCCCAAGGAGAACCTGGACGCCTGGCTGCTGCGCGGCATCCTGGAGACGTATCCGTTCCTGGGCAACGAGTCCCGGTTCGGTGCCACCGCCGTGCGGGACCTGCTCGCCAAGCACCGGATCCTGCCCGTCCTCGACGGCCTCGACGAGATGGCCGACAAGCGCCGCGGCGCCGCCCTGCGCGCGCTCGACGCCGACCGCGGTGTCGCGGAGCCGCTCGTGCTCACCTGCCGCAGCGCCGAGTTCGACCTGGCCAACGCCGGGGGCCCGATCCGTGAGTCGCAGGTGGTGGCGCTGCTCCCGCTCGAGGACGACGCGGTCGCCGGCTACCTGCTGGACTCCGCCCCGACCGACCGGCTGGGGCAGTGGGAGCAGGTGCTCGACCGGCTGGCCGACCACGAGTCCGACCCGCTCGCCGAAGCGCTGCGCACGCCGTTGATGCTCTCCCTGACCCGCACGACCTACCGCGACCCCGGCACCGACCCGGCCGAGTTGCTCGAGCTGGACACGTCCGAGCGCGTCGAGGCACGACTGCTGGACGAGTTCACCCGGCAGGCGTTCGTCGCCCGGCCACCGTCGCCGCTGTCCAGCCCGGCCCGGCCGCCACGCCGCTGGCACCCGGACCGCGCCGAGCGCTGGCTCGCGTTCCTCGCCCGCCTGGAGCACCGTGAGCTGGCCTGGTGGCAGCTGTGGCGCATGGTGCCGAGATGGGTGTTCGTGGCCAACGGCGTCGTGGTCGGCGGGACGCTGTCGACGCTGCTCGGCTGGCTGCTGCTGGGGCTGTTCGGCCGGCCGGGGCTCGGCGCGCTGCTCGGTCTCGCGCTGGGCGTCGTCGGCGGCGGGCTGCTCGGCCTGGTACCGGCCGAGGCACCGCGCCGGTTCGTGCCCAGAATGCTGCGCCGCGACGAGTTGGGCCGGGACCTGATGTTCGGGCTGATCGGCGCGGTGGCCGGCGGGATCGCGGTCGGCGCGGTCTACGGCGGGGCCTACGGCACGGTGGTCGGGCTGCTGTTCGGCGTCGCGTTCGGGCTGGTCCGCCGGTTCACCGAGCCGACCGAGCCGAAGGAGGCGGTCACCCCGGACAACCTGGCGCGCAGCGACCAGCTCGCGGTGCTGTCCGCGGCGGCGCTCGGCGCGAGCCTCGGCGCGGTGGTCGCCGGCTTCCTCGCCGGCGTGCTGGGCGCGCCGAACCTGGCCGTGCCGATCGAGCACCCGGTGCTGGTGGGGCTGCTCGGCGCGGCGGTCGGCATGCTGCTCGGCGCCGGTGGGCTCGGCCTGGTCGTGCTAGCGACGAGCGCGTCCGGACGGTTCACCACGACCCGGATCTGGCTCGCGCTGCGCGGCTCGACACCGCTGCGGCTCAGGTCGTTCCTGGCGGACGCGCACCGGCTGGGTGTGCTGCGCCTGGCCGGTCCCTACTACCAGTTCCGCCACGAGTTGCTGCGCGACCGGCTGGCGCTGCGGCGGTGACCAGGACAGGCTCGCCGAGCAGCCAGAACGTCCGGCGGCCGGTGGGGTCCAGGCCGTAGCGGGCGTCCGGGAACCGGACCGTCGCCGGGGTTCCCGGCCGCAGCACGGCGTGGATGTGCACGTCGCGCATCCGGCGGTGCGTCCGCTCCAGGTTCGCCGGAGGGTAGGCGAAGTCGAGCACCAGGCGCGCGTCGCCGGCGCGGCGCAGCAGTTCGGCGGTCGAATCGGCGTCGTTGAGGTCGTAGGTTCGGTCGTCCGCGGTGAGCCGGACGACCTCGAACTCGCTGGTCCGCAGCGACGCGGACCGGTCCGCGAGCCATCCGGGCGCGAAGTCGAGCTGCCGTCGCTCCAGGATCATCAGCGACACCACCCGCACCGCCGCCCACGCCGCGAGCGCGACGCCGAGCGCGGTGACCGGCTCGCGCAGCCCGTCCACGACGGCGACCTGTCCGGCCAGCAGGACCACGGCCGCGGCGACGACGACCCGACCGGTCCGCCCGCGGGCCCGGTCGAAGGCCGGCTCGCGCAACGCGAACAACCCGCGCAGCACCGGCGGAAGGTTCCCGGCCAACGGGATCGCCAGGTCAGGACGGAGCGGCCCGCACTCGCTGGACGGTCCAGCAGCCACGACCTCCGCCTTCCTCGCCACAGGTCGGTCCACGTTCACCTTCCGTGACGATCCTGGGCCCGCTGCCCCACATTGTCGCCCGCTCGGAACAGGATGCCAAGCGGTGTCCGCGCTGTCCCGCCCCTCGTCCGGGTCCGGGGCCAGCGCCGCCGCAGGAAACAGAACCAGAGGTAGACGTAGACCACGGCGTAGAGCGGCCGGACCCGTCCGTAGTGGGCCCGCAGCGTGGGCGCCAGCTCACGAAGCCGGCGACAGATGTCACTGAGCGTGAGCTGACCGCGGGTCGCCGCCGTGGTGATCCCGGCCCGGCGGTCCAGCTCGACGTCCTCGTAGTCGTCGAGCTGCTGGAGCACACCACCGAGCTCGCGGAGCAGCGCCAGCTCCGTCTCCCCCATCGCCGGCTTGGTCAGCGCGAACAGGACGACCGTGCCGTGCGCACCCTTGCCCAGCGTGACCTCGGCCAGCTCGGCGGCCGGGATCCGGGGGTCGCGCTGGCGCCGCGAGCGGAGCTGGAACTCGTGCAACCGGCGCAGCGCAGCGAAGATCGGGTCGCTCGCCGGCCGGTCCAGCCGCCGTTCGACCTCCCGGTACAGCCCGTGGAACAGCCGCTCCAGGTCGCCGGCCGGGTGGAAGTCCCCGCCGCGGAAGAGGTCCGCCAGCCGCCGGCCCAGCTCGTCACCGCCGACCTCGTCGAGCAGGTCGTCGTAGGACCGGGTGATCGCGCCGGCCAGCACACCCAGGTCGACCCGGAGGCGGACGCCCGCCGTCGCGGCGTACCCGGCGATGAGGAAACACAGCTTCACCCCGGCCGAGCGCAGCGCCCCGGCCACGTGCGCCCGTCGCGCCGGGTCGTCCACAGTAGACTCGACGATCGGCGCGACGATCTCGTCGTAGGTCGCGACGTAGGTGCTCGCCCGGCGGCGGACCGCGGGGATCCGGCCGGCGAACCCGGCGGACCGCAGCAACGCGCGCAGGTCGGGCCCGGTGCCTCCGGCGGCGGATCGCGAACCGGTCGCGGCAGTTCGCTGGTCCACTGATCCGCACCCCCAAGAGCGCTCACCGTCGTGGTGACGAGGGTACGTGGCGGCGGAGGCACCGATCACCGGATCGTTCAGGGGGTCGTTCAGGGGTCGTTCGAGGGTCGTTCGGGGTCGCAGTCGGCGTCGGCGCGGCCCAGGACCATGGCCGCCAGGGTTCCGCCCACGCTGGATCCGCCCAGGACGACCAACCACAGGGGCATGTCCAGGGCGAGGAGCCCGATCACGAGCAGGGCCACCACCGCGGCGACCAGCACCAGGAGCATGAACCGGGAGCGTGCCGCGGATTTCATGAGATCACCTTACTCATTGCGGGTGGCTGAGTTCCCGGTCGAGGAGGTCGAACAGCTCGGTGGCCGTGGAGGTGCGGGCATCCGTGCCGGACGTCTCCGGAGGCTCGGTGAACCGGGCCGCCAGCGCCCGTAGCCGGTTCGCCACCTGGTCGCGGGACTCGGGAGGCATGGCGGTCAGCGCCTTCTCCAACGCCGCCAACTCGGTGTCGAGCGGCGGTGTCGTGTCGGGTGTCGTCTCGGCGAGCTCGGTGTTCAGGTGCTCGGCCACGGCGGCCGGCGTGGGGTGGTCGAAGATCAGGGTGGCCGGGACGCGGGTGCCGGTCACCGAGGTGAGGTCGTTCGCCAGTTCGAGTGCGGTGAGCGAGTCGAAGCCCATGGCCATGAAGCCCTGGTCCGGTGGCACGGCGGCGCGGTCGTCGTGGCCGAGCACGGCGGCGGTGTGGGTGCGGACGAGGTCCAGGAGGGTGTGGTGGCGCTCGCTGTCCGGCAGTGCCGCCAGGCGGGCCGCGAGCGTCGATGGCTCTGTCGCCGCGCGGGCGGGCGGCGTGCGGACCAGCCCGCGGAAGACCGGCGCCAGTGCGGACGCCTGCACGCGGAGTGCGGGCAGGTCCAGGTGTGCCGGGACGAGGTAGGGGGCCGGGGTGGACAGCGCGGTGTCCAGGAGCGCCAGGGCCTCGGCGGCCGGCATGGCGGGCAACCCGTTGCGGGACATGCGGGTCTCGTCGAGGTCGGACAGGCCGCCCGTCATGGCGCTGCGCGTCGCCCAGCGGCCCCAGGCCAGCGCGTGCGCCGGGCGGCCCAGGGCGTGCCGGTGGTGGGCGAGTGCGTCGAGGAACGCGTTCGCCGCGGCGTAGTTCGCCTGGCCCGCCGCGCCGCCGACCCCGGCGATCGACGAGAACAGCACGAACGCGGCCAGGTCGCCGGTCAGCTCGTGGAGGTGCCAGGCGCCGTCCACCTTGGCGCGCAGCACGGACGCGACGCGTTCCGGCGTGAGGCCCGTCAGCACGCCGTCGTCGAGGACACCGGCCGTGTGCACGACGGCGGTCAGGGGGTGCTGCGGCGGCACCCTCGTGAGCAGGTCGGCCACCGCCGCCCGGTCGGCGACGTCGCAGGCCACGACCGTCGCCGACGCGCCGAGGTCGGCGAGCTCGGCTACCAGCTCACCGGCCGCGGCGGGGCCTCGGCGGCTGGCGAGGAGCAGGTGCCGGACGCCGTGCGCGGCCAGGTGGCGGGCGACCAGCCGGCCGAGCCCGCCGGTCGCGCCGGTGACGAGGACCGTGCCCTCGCCCGGCCAGGACGGGTCGGCCGGAGCGGCCGGTGCCCGACGCAGCCTGGGGATCAGCAGCGCCCCGTCGCGCAGGGCGAGTTCGGGTTCGCCGGTGGCGAGGGCGGCGGCCAGGTCCCGTGGGTCGGTGCCGGGTGGCACGTCGGCAAGCTGGAAGCGGCCGGGGTTCTCGGCCTCCGCCGCGCGGACCATGCCCCAGACCGCGGCGGCGGGCAGGTCCGTGAGCCGGTCGCCGGCACCGGTGTGCACCGCGCCGGTGGTCACCACCGCGAGACGTGCCGAGGCGAACCGCTCGTCGGCGAGCCAGTACTGGGTCGCAGCCAGGACGCCGAGCACCTCGCGGTGGGTGGCCGTGACCGGGTCGGCGCCGGGGTCGCCGTGGCTGGGGAGGACGACGACCTCCGGGACGGCGGCGTCCGGCGCCAACGCCTCGAGCTCCGGGTACGGGGACGCGGGCACCGGTTCGGGACCGGCCCGCCAGTCCAGGGTGTACAACCAGTCGGTGGGGGCGGCCGCGGTGACCGGGCGGGCGGCGAGCGACTCGACCTCGGCGACCGGGTTCCCGGTCTGGTCGGTCAGCACGAGCGAGATCGCACCGGAGTCCGCCGGGGCGACGTGCACGCGGACGGTGGTCGCCCCGATCGCGAACACGGTGACGCCGCGCCAGAGGTAGGGAACCTCGGCGGGACCGTCGGCGGTGTCGAGGTCGAGGCGGGCGTGGCTGGCCGCGTCGAGCAGCGCGGGGTGCAGCAGGAACGACGACGCGTCGCCGCCGGGGAGCGTGACCTCGGCGAACACCTCGTCGCCGCGGCGCCACGCGGCGCGGGTGGCCTGGAACAGCGGGCCGTAGCGCAGGCCCCGGTCGGCGAGGCGCTCGTAGAGGCCGGTGACGGCGACGGGTTCCGCGTCGGGCGGCGGCCAGGTGGCGGGGAACGCGGCCCGCGGGCCGTCGTGGGTGGTGAGGGTGCCGGACGCGTGGTGCCGCCATTCGCCGTCGGCCGTGCGCCGGGAGTGGATGGTGATGCCGGCCGGTTCGGTGACCACGACCTGAATGTCGGCGCCGGCGTCGTCGAGTACCAGCGGGGTGTGCAGGGTCAGCTCGTCGACGCGGTCGAGGCCGAGCTCGTGCGCGGCGCGCAGGGCCAGCTCGACGAAACCCGTGCCGGGGAACAGGGCCGTGCCGTCGACGGTGTGCTCGGCGAGCCACGGCTGGGTATCGGCGGTCAGGTGCCCGGTGAGGACGACACCGCCGGTCCCGGCGATCGGCACGGCCGCGCCGAGCAGTGCGTGGCCGGCCGGGACCAGGCCGAGCGACGCCGGGTCGCCGGTACCGGAGGACGAGGCGAGCCAGTACCGCTGCCGCTGGAAGGGGTAGGAGGGCAGGTCGACGTGGCGGACCGGCTCGCCGAGCAGATCTGTCCACTGTGGGCTTCTGCCGGCGGTGTGCAGCCGGGCGAGCGCGGTCAGGAGGGCGCGGTACTCGGGCTGGCCCTTGCGCTGGGTGGGGACGCAGCCGGGGACGAGCCCGGACAGCACCGCGTCCGGACCGATCTCGACGAAGGTGGTCACACCACTGGCTTCCAGAGTGGCCACGGCGTTCGCGAACCGCACCGGGTTGCGAACCTGG
>DATABL010000248.1:0-16172 GCA_036259595.1 Actinophytocola sp. | reverse complement strand
GGCCGGTGCGGCGTCGCACCGGCCCGGCCGCTTTTCGTCAGTCCAGCACCGCGAGGGCGTCGATCTCGACGTGGAAGCCCGGCGGGAGGCCGACGTAGACGGTCGTGCGGGCGGGGTAGGGCTCGGCGAGGAAGTTGGCGTAGGCCTCGTTCAGCTCCGCGAAGTGCGCGGTGTCGGTGAGGTAGACCCGGACCATCACCACGTCGTCCCAGCTCGCCCCGCCGGCCGCCAGGATCGTCTCGATGTTGGTGAGGCACTGCACGGTCTGCTCGGCCACGGAGGCGCCGACGACCTCGCCGGTGGCCGGGTCCAGTGGGACCTGCCCGGCGACCTGCAGGATGTTGCCCTTGCGGATGCCGTGGCTCAGCGGCACCGCCGGGCGCCTGTCGTCCGGCAGGGCGATCACGTTCTTCGGCAACTCACTTCTCCTTCGTGTTGGCTGGCCAGCCGCATTCCGCTGACGCCTGGTCCGCCGCGCCGAGCAGCGCGGGGACGAGCTGGAGCAGTCCGTCGAGGTCGAGCACGACCCGCGGCACCGACAGGGACAGCGCCGCGAGCACCTCGCCGCGCGAGCCGCGCACCGGCGCGGCGACGCAGTGGATGACGTCCTCGTGCTCGGCGTCGTCCACGGCGTACCCGCGCTCGGCCACCCGGGCCAACTCGGCGAGGAACGCACGCGGGTCGGTGATCGTGTTCGCGGTCAGTTTCGGGTACTCGATCGCGGCCGCGACCCGGCGGCGCTCGTCGTCGCCCAGCGCGGCCAGCAGCACCTTGGCGACCGCGGTGCAGTGCAGCGGCGCGCGTCGGCCGATGCGGGAGTACATCCGCACGTTGTGGCGGGACTCGTACTTGTCGATGTAGGTCACCTCGCCGTCCTCGTAGGACGCGAGGTGGACGGTGTGCCCGGTGGCCGCGTTCAGCTCGCGGGCCGCCGGTTCGGCCGCGCGGCGCACGTCCCGCTCGTCCAGCGCCCGGTACGCGAGCTCGAACAGCGTCGTGCCGAGCCGGTAGTGGTGGCGACCGATGCGCTGCACGAACCGGCGCGCCTCCAGGGTGCGCAGCAGCCGCAGCACCGTCGACTTGTGCACGCCGGCCCGGTTCGCGAGCTGGTCGAGGGTCCTCGGCCCGCCGGCCAGCTCGTCCAGCAGGGTCAGCGCCCGGTCGAGGCTCTGGCTCATGCGATGTGCGCCGCCGCCCACGCGGTGTCGTCCGCCATCAGGAGCGTGGCGACGAGGTCGGCCGGCAGCGGCGCGCAGACGTCGTCACGGGTGCGGAGCACGGCGGCGGCCTGCAGGTGTCCGGCGCGCAGGCGGTGCGCGGGCGGCGCGCCGTCGAGGGTGGCGGCGAGGTAGCCGGCGGCGAACGCGTCGCCCGCGCCGACCGGTTCCACCACGTCGACCCGCAGCGCCGGCTGGAACACCGGGAGGCGGTCGGTGCCGGTGGCCGGGTCGCGTTCGATCAGCGTGGCGCCGCGCTCGGCCTGCTTGACCACGAGCGTCGCCGGCTCGGGCAGGATCGCGCGGATGCCCACCGGGTCGCCCACGCCCCACACGGTCTCGGCCTCGTCCGCGCCGACCAGCACGAGGTCGGCGGCGGCCGCGAGCTCGCGCAGGACCGCGGTGTCCCGGCCGGCCCAGAGCGCGGGGCGCCAGTTCAGGTCGAACGCCAGCAGGTGCGTGCGGGGCGCTGCCACCAGCTCCCGCATGAGCGCCAGGCAGGTGTCCGACAGCGCGGGCGTGATCCCGCTGGTGTGCACGACCCGCATGCCGGTGGTCGGCAGGTCGGCGAGCAGGGCCGGCCCCATGCCCGACGCCGCCGAGCCGCGCCGGTAGTAGCGCACGGGGCTGCCCGAGGCGTCGCTCTCCTTGACGTAGAGCCCGGTCGGTCGGGTCGGGTCGACGCGCACCCGGGAGACGTCGACGCCGTAGCCCGCCACGAAGTCGACCACCGCGCGGCCGAACGCGTCGTCGCCGACCGCGCTCACCCAGGCCGCGGTGACCCCCAGCCCGGCCAGGTGACAGGCCACATTGGACTCCGCACCACCGACGGTCCTGGTCCAGGTGTGCACGCGCTCGGGCGGGCCGTCCTCGGCCGGCACGAACAGCGCCATCGACTCCCCCAGGCAGAGCACGTCCACTGGTTCGTCCCTTCCGGACTCGCGTTGACTGGCGGGGCACTCGGATGCTACACAGATTCGTAGCGTATAACGCAATAGTCGTTGCACACACCGCAATGGGAGCGACATGGCCGGGCGTATCGACCGGGAGGCCGTCGCCGCGATCCGTGAGGAGCGCATCGACTGGCGGTTCAAAGCGATGCCACCGGCGCTGGCCGGCCTGACCATCGCCGAGGCGCTCGCCTCCCGCCCGAACCTGTTCCACGACGGCTTCCTCCCACCGGTCATGACGATCGACGCCGCCGCACTGGAGCACAACCTCGCCACGATGGCCGCGTGGTGCGCCGGTCGCGGTCTCGCCCACGCGCCGCACGGCAAGACCACGATGGCCCCGCAGCTGTACGCGCGCCAGTTCGACCACGGCGTCTGGGGCCAGACCTGCGCGACCGCGAGCCAGCTGCGGGTGTACCGGGCGTTCGGGGTGAGCCCGGTCATGCTCGCGAACGAGCTGGTCGACGCGGCCGCGCTGGCTTGGGTCGGCGGCGAGCTGGACCGCGACGAGACGTTCGAGTTCTCCTGCTGGGTGGACTCGGTCGCCGGGGTCGAGCTGATGACCGAGGCGCTGCGCGGGGTGTCGCGGCCGGTGGACGTGCTGGTGGAGCTGGGCGTGCCGGGCGGGCGGGCCGGCGTGCGCGACCGGGCCGCGGGGGTCGAGGTGGCCGAGGCGGTCACCGCGAGCCCGGCGCTGCGGCTGGTCGGGGTCAGCGGCTACGAGGGTGCGATCACCCACGACACGGATCCCGAGGCGCTGGGCGCGGTGCGCGCGTACCTGACCGACCTGCGCGCGCTCGCGGTGGAGCTGGCCGGCCGCGGGCACTTCGACGGCGTCGAGCGGGTGATCGTGACGGCGGGCGGCAGCGCGTACTACGACCTGGTGGCCGAGGTGTTCGGCGCGCCGTGGCCGGACGGGCGGGCGGTGCTGCCGCTGGTGCGTGGCGGCGCGTACCTCACCCACGACTCCGGCATCTACGCCCGCCAGTCCCCGCTCGGCGACCGGCCCAGGCTGGACGACGCGCCGCCGCTGCGGCCGGCGCTGCGGGCGTGGGCACAGGTGAGCTCGGCTCCGGAGCCGGGGCTGGTGCTGCTCACCATGGGCAAGCGGGACGTGCCGTACGACATCGACCTGCCGGTCCCGGAGGTGCTGCGCCGCGACGGGGCCGAGGCGCCGGTGGACGCCGAGGTGGTCGCGGTGAACGACCAGCACGCGTTCGTCCGGCACACCGGCCTCGAGGTCGGCGACTGGGTGGGGTTCGGCGTGTCCCACCCCTGCACGACGTTCGACAAGTGGCCACTGATCCCGGTGGTCGACGGCGAGACCGTGGTCGACCTGGTGCGGACGTACTTCTGATGCCCGACCTGGTCTTCCGCGGCGCGTCGGTCGTGGACGGCACCGGGGCGCCGGCGTACCGCGCGGACGTACGCGTCCACGATGGACGAATAGCCGAGATCGGCTCCGGTCTCTCCGCGACACGCGCGGTGGACGCGGACGGGCTGGTGCTCGCCCCGGGGTTCATCGACATGCACGCCCACTCCGACCTGCGACTGCTGGCCGAGCCCGACCACCTGGCGAAGGTGGCGCAGGGCGTGACGCTGGAGGTGCTCGGCCAGGACGGCCTGTCCTACGCCCCGGTCGACGAGTCCACTCTGGACGTTCTGCGCGACCAGCTGGCCGGCTGGAACGGCGACCCGCCGGGGTTCGACTGGAACTGGCGCTCGGTCGGCGAGTACCTGGACCGGCTCGACCGCGGCATCGCGTGCAACGCGGTGTACCTCCTGCCCCACGGCACGATCCGGATGCTCGTCGTCGGCTGGTCCGACCGCCCGGCGACGTCGTCCGAAGTGGACCGTATGCGTGCCCTGGTGGCTACCGGCCTGGCCGAAGGCGCGCTGGGCATGTCGTCCGGCCTGACCTACCCGCCCGGCATGTACGCGAGCACCGACGAACTGGTCGCGCTGTGCGAGGTGGTGTCCGCCGGGCGCGGCTACCACAGCCCGCACACCAGGGGCTACGGCGCCGGCGCGCTCATCGCGTACGCCGAGATGGTCGAGGTGTCCCGCCGCTCGGGTTGTCCCCTGCACCTGGCCCACGCCACGATGAACTACCCGGTGAACGCCGGCCGCGCCCCCGAGCTGCTGTCCCTGCTGGACGCCGCCGTCGCCGTGGGCGTCGACATCAGCCTGGACACCTACCCGTACCTGCCGGGTGCGACGTACCTGTCGGCCCTGCTCCCCAGCTGGTCGTCCGTCGGCGGCCCCGCCGCCACGTTGGCCCGTCTGTCCACTCCGGACACCCGAGCCCGGATCCGCGCGGAGCTGGAGGAGACCGGCACCGACGGCAGCCACGGCGTCCCGGTCGACTGGTCGACGATCGAGGTCAGCGGCGTCCGCGACCCGAGGAACGCGCACCTGGTCGGCCGCACCGTCGCCGCGTCCGCCCGCGAGGCCGGCCGACCGCCGGCGGAGGCGTACCTCGACCTGCTGCTGGCCGACCGCCTGGGTGCGTCGTGCCTCATGCACGTCGGCAACGAGG
This sequence comes from Actinophytocola sp., assembly GCA_036259595.1. GTDB lineage: Bacteria > Actinomycetota > Actinomycetes > Mycobacteriales > Pseudonocardiaceae > Actinophytocola. Next base: position 11,466 of record DATABL010000248.1, on the reverse strand, counting down.
AGAACGTGCGCACGATCATGCGCCACCCCACGCACACCGGCGGCAGCGACGGTCTGCTCGTCGGCGAACGCCCGCACCCGCGCGGTTGGGGCACGTTCCCCCGCTACCTGGCCCGGTACGTGCGGGAGCTCGGCGTGCTGAGCCTGGAGGAGTGCGTGGCCCACCTGACCGGTCGCCCCGCGCGGCGCCTGCGCCTGCGGGACCGAGGCCTGGTCCGCGAGGGTCACGCCGCCGACCTGGTCCTGTTCGACCCGGCCACCATCACCGACACCGCGACGTTCGACAACCCCCGCCGGCATCCCGTACGTCCTGGTCAACGGCACCCCCGTCATCGACGACCACCGCCGCACCGACGCCCTCCCCGGCCACCCGATCCGCGCCCGCCGATGACCCGCTTCACCACGCCGATCTCGCCCGAGCGACGCACACGTATGCCGCCGCAAACCCCCCATTCCCGAACCTAACCCCCGTACCACAACCCCCACCCGTTCTCGGGGGCGTCCCGCCAAGCCAGTCTACCGGCCCTGGCGGGGGAGACCAGAACAATGATCGACATGTGGACAACTCGAACCGGCGAATGGAGCCGATCGACCAGGAGGTACCCGTGGACCTGCTCGCCGAGCTGACCGCCCGCCGCGCGCTGTGCATCGTTCGCGCGCCCGCCATTCCCGATCCCGTCGGGCTCGCCCGGACGCTCGTGGACGCCGGGCTGCCGATCGTCGAGTTCGCGTTGACCACGCCGGACGCGCCGCGACTCATCGAGCGCGCCTCCACAGTGGACGGTCTGATCCTCGGCGCCGGCACAGTCATGTCCGCCGCCGACGCCAGGGACGCCATCTCCGCCGGGGCCCGGTTCCTGCTCACTCCCGGACTGCGGCCCGAGGTCGCCGCCGAGGCCGCTCGGCAGCACGTGCCGGTCGTGCTCGGGGCGATGACGCCGACCGAGGTGGCGGCTGCCGTGGACCTCGGGGCGACCGCGGTCAAGGTGTTCCCCGCGGCGCGGCTCGGGCCCGCGTACTTCGGCGACCTGCACGGGCCCTACCCGGACGTCCCCCTGGTCGCCACCGGGGGCCTCACCACCGACAACGCGGCCGACTTCCTCGCCGGCGGCGCGCTCGCGGTCACCGCGGGCAGCGGCGTCGTCGGCCCCGCGCTCGCCGCCGAGTCGCGGTTCGACGAGATCGCCGAGCGGGCCCGCGGGTTCGTGGCCGCTGTCGGAACAACGAGGTAATTGGTTTAGACCTTGTGCGGTTCCCCTGTCTCGCAATAGCATCGGTCCCAGTGTGAAACGGGGGTCCGACGATGCTCAGACGTGCCATCGCCGCGGCGGCGATCATCGCCACCGCCACCGCGTGTGCTCCGCCGCAGGCCGACACGTCCGGCGACGGCGGCGACCGGACCACCGGCCAGCTCAAGGTCTGGCTGTTCCAGGAGACCAGCAACGGCCCGAAGGAGGGCGTCGTCGACCAGGCGGTCGCCGAGTTCGAGGCCGCGCACGACGACGTCACCGTCGACGTCGAGTACCTCCCGGTCGACGGCCGCGCCAGCCGGTTCAACGGCGCGTTCAACGACCCGGACAGCGCCCCCGACGTCGCCGAGTTCGGCAACACCGACCTCGCCGGGTACGTCGCCTCCAACGGGTTCGCCGACCTCACCGGCGACCTGGAGCAGTGGGCGGACGCCGGCGACCTGGTGCCCGAGGTGCTCGACACCGCGAAGATCGACGGCAGGACCTACGGCGTCCCCTGGTTCACCGGCACCCGGGCGCTCTACTACCGGACGGACGTGTTCACCGAGCTGGGGCTCGAGCCGCCGGCCACGCTCGCCGAGCTGACCACGACGGCGCGCGCGATCCGCGCGGCGAAGCCCGACCTGTACGGGATCGCGGTCGGCGGCAAGTACCTGTTCGCGCTCCTGCCCTACATCTGGGCCAACGGCGGCGACATCGCCCGGCGCGACGGCGACGCGTGGTCGGCCACCATCGACAGCGCCGAGGCCCGCGCCGGCCTCGCGCAGTACGCGGAGCTGCTCCGCCCGGACATCTGCCCGCCCGCGCAGTGCGCGCAGCTCACCGGCAGCCAGTCGGTGGCCGCGTTCGCCGGCGGCAAGGCGGCGATGACCATCGGCGGCGACTTCAACCGCGCGGCCGTGGACGCCGGCGCCGTCAAGGACGACTACGCCGTGGTTCCGTTGCCCGGGACAGCGCCCGGTGAGATCGCGCCCGCGTTCGCCGGCGGGAACCTGCTCGGCGTGTTCGGCTCCAGCGAGCGCCGGACGCTCGCCTGGGAGTTCGTCCAGCTCCTCGGCGGCAAGGAGTACCAGCGGAAGATGTACGCGGCGATGGGCACCATGCCCACGTTCGCCGACGTGCAGGACGAGATCGCGACCGACGACCCGTTCCTCGCGCCGTTCATCGAGACCGTCCAGGCCGGCACCCGGTTCGTGCCGGCGACCCCGGCGTGGACGCAGATCGACGCGCAGTCCGTGCTGCCGACCGCCGTGCAGCAGGTCGCCACTGGCCAGCAGGACGTCGACACCGCGACCTCGGCCGCGGCGGCCGAGATGGACGCGGCCTTCGCGGGCTCGTAGGGGCGGTGCTCCCCCAGATCACCCCTGCCGCGCCGGGCGACCGCACCCGACCGGCGCGGCAGGGGCCCCAGCGCGGCCAGGCGCGGGCGGCGGTGCTCTACCTGCTGCCCACCGCGGTCATCCTGCTCGCGCTGCTGGCGTACCCGATCTACCAGCTCGTGGTCATCTCGTTCTACGACTACGGGCAGCCGCAGGCGGCCGGGGCCGCGCCGCTGGTGTTCCTCGGCTTCGACAACTACGTCACCCTGCTGGGCGACCCGCAGTTCTGGGACGTGCTCGGCGCGACCGTGGTGTTCGCCGCGGTGTGCGTGGTCGGCAGCCTGCTCGTCGGGACGGCGCTCGCGGTGCTGGCGACCCGAGCGAGCCCACTGCCGCGCATGCTGCTGTTCCTGGCCGCGCTGGGCGCGTGGGCGACGCCGGCGATGGCGGGCTCGTACGTGTGGCTGTTCCTGTTCGACCAGGACTTCGGGATCGTGAACGAGGTGCTCGGGCTCGAGGGCCACTCCTGGACCTTCGAGCGGTTCTCCGCGTTCGGCCTGGTGGCCGCGGAGGTCGTCTGGTGCTCGTTCCCGTTCGTCATGGTGACGATGTACGCGGGCATCAAGGCGATCGCGCCGGAGGTGCTGGAGGCGGCGGCGCTGGACGGCGCGACGGCCACGCGTACGGCGACCGCGGTGATCCTGCCGATCCTGCGGCCGCTGCTGATGATCGCCACGATCCAGTCGATCATCTGGGACTTCAAGGTGTTCACCCAGATCTACGTGATGACCAACGGCGGCGGGGTGGCGGGACAGAACCTGGTGCTGAACGTGTTCGCCTACCAGAAGGCGTTCGCCGGTGAGCAGTACGGGCTCGGCGCGGCGATCGGCGTGGTGATGACCGTGCTGCTGCTGTCGATCACCGGCCTGTACGTGCGGACGCAGCGGAGGGCGGGATGAAGACCAGGGTGGCGGACGTCGCGTGTGTGGTGATCGCGCTCGTGGTGGCGTTCCCGCTGTACTGGATGGTGCTCTCCGCGCTCAAGCCGGCCGGGGAGATCCGGGCCGCCGACCCCCGGCCGTGGACGCTCGCGCCCACCCTGGACAGCTTCCGCCGGGTGCTGGCGGTGGAGGACTTCGGGCTGTACTTCCTGAACAGCCTCGTGGTCGCGGCGGCGGTGGTGGCGCTCTCGCTCGTGGTGTCGTTCCTCGCTGCGGTCGCGCTGACCCGGTTCCGCTTCCGCGGCCGGACCGTGCTGCTGGTCATGCTGCTGGTGGCGCAGATGGTCCCGGTGGAGGCGCTGACGATCCCACTGTTCTTCCTGGTGCGCTCGTTCGGGGACGTGGTGCCAGCGATCGGCCTCAATGAGCTCGGCTCGCTCGTCCTGGTGCACCTGGCGTTCAGCCTGCCGTTCGCGATCTGGATGCTGCGGGGGTTCGTGGCCGCGGTGCCGGCGGAGCTGGAGGAGGCGGCCTCGATCGACGGGGCGTCGCGGTTCCGCTTCACCTGGCAGGTGCTGTTCCCGCTGGTGGCGCCGGGTCTGGTGGCCGCGAGCGTGCTGTCGTTCATCCACGCCTGGAACGACTTCCTGTTCGCCAAGACGTTCCTGATCTCCGGCACGGACAACCGCACGCTCCCGCTCGGGCTGCTCGTGTTCTTCAAACCGGAGGAGCAGGACTGGGGTGCGATCATGGCGGGGGCGACGCTGATGACCGTGCCGGTGCTGGTGTTCTTCGTGGCCGTGCAACGACATCTGGTGTCCGGACTCGGAGGTGCGGTGAAGGGATGACGACACTCGACGGTCTGCTCCCCCGGCCGGTCCGGGTGAGCCCGGCGCCCGGCACGTACCGGTTCACCTCGGACGGCCTGCCGGCGCGGGTGTCCACTGTGGTCGAGTTCGACCCGGCGCTGCCGCGGGAGGGCTACCGGATCTCGATCGCCCCGGACGGGGTCACCACGGTCGCCGCGGACACGGCCGGCGCGTTCCACGCCGAAGGTACCCTGCGCCAGCTGCTCGGCCCGAACGCCTTCCGCGCGGCGGACATCCACGGTGGAGCGTGGGAGCTGCCGTGCGGGGAGATCGAGGACCATCCCCGGTTCCGCTGGCGGGGCTGCCTGCTGGACGTGGCGCGGCACTTCATGCCGAAGGCGGGCGTGTTCCGGTTCGTCGACCTGATGGCCGCGCACCGACTGAACGTGCTGCACCTGCACCTGACCGACGACCAGGGTTGGCGGATCGAGGTGCCGGAGTACCCGCGCCTGACCGAGGTCGGCTCGTGGCGGCGCGGCTCGTGGATCGGCCGCCAGCCCGACGGCACCACCGAGCACGACGGCCGCCCGCACGGCGGCTACTACACCACCGACGACCTGCGGGAGATCGTGGCCTACGCGGCGGATCGGCACGTCACCGTCGTGCCCGAGGTGGACGTCCCCGGCCACAGCCAGGCCGCGATCGCCGCGTACCCGTGGCTCGGCGTCACCGGCGCGCCGCTGGAGGTGCGCACCGGCTGGGGCGTCAGCGACGACGTGCTGAACCCGACCGACGAGACGGTGGAGTTCTACCGCCGGGTGCTCACCCACGTGACGTCGGTGTTCCCGAGCGAGGTGATCTGCGTCGGCGGCGACGAGGTCCCGTTCACCCGGTGGGAGGCGAGCCCCGCCGCGCGCCGCCGGGCGGCCGAGCTGGGCCTGCCGTCGGTGGCGGGCCTGCACGGCTGGTTCGTCGCCCAGCTCAGCGCGCACCTCGCGACGCTGGGCCGCCGCGCTCTCGCCTGGGACGAGGTGCTCGACACCGGCGAGCCCGTTCCGAGCACCGTCATCGGCAGCTGGCGCGGCGAGTACGCCGGTGTCCGCGCCGCGCGGGCCGGCCACGACGTGGTGATGTGCCCGGAGCAGCAGGTCTACCTGGACCACCGCCAGTCCGACCACCCCGACGAGCCGATCCCGGTCGGCTTCCACCGCTCGCTGGCCGACGTCTACGCCTGGGACCCGGCACCGGCGGACGTGCCGGCCGAGCGGGTGCTGGGCGCGCAGGCACAGGTGTGGACCGAGCACCTGGACAACCCGCGCCGGGTCGACTACGCCGCCTTCCCCCGCCTGGCGGCGTTCGCGGAGGTCGTGTGGTCCCCGCGCGAGGGCCGCTCGTTCGCCGAGTTCGACCGCCGGCTGGACCGCCACCACCTGCCCCGCCTGGACGCGCTCGGCGTGGAGTACCGACCGCGCTCGGGCCCGCACCCGTGGCAGACCCGGCCGGGCGTTCCCGGCCGGGTCCGTTGAGTGCGACGAACGGGTCCTGCGCCGCGTTCGGCCTCAGCGCCGCTCGATCCAGATGTTGCGGAACCGAGGGTTCTCCCCGGGGTCGCCGTGGTCCTGCAGCTTGATGTGGCCCGGTGCCGGGCCCTCCGGCTTGCCCGCGCCGGTCTTGTCCTCGATGGCGACGTCGCGGTGCACCAGCCTGCCGTTCCACCAGAGGGTCACCCGGGCGTCCTCGATCTTGGTCCCGTCGCTGGCGAAGCGGGCCGCCCGGAACAGGATGTCGTAGCTCTGCCACCTGCCCGACGGCCTCGCCGCGTTCACGTCCGGGGCCTTCTGCTGGTAGATCGCGCCGGCGTCGTTGGTCTTCGGGGGGTCGACCCCGAAGGACTCCAGCACCTGGATCTCGTACCGCTCCTGGATGTACACGCCGCTGTTGCCGCGGGCCTGCCCGGTGACGTCCGGCGGGTAGTGCGGCTGGTACCACTCGACGTGCATCCGGAAGTCGTCGAACCTCTCCTTCGTGCGGATGTCGCCGCCGAGTGACTCCATGGAGCCGTTCGCCACCGGCCAGTCCGCCGGGCTTCCGTCGGTCGACTCCCAGGCGTCGAGGTCGGTCCCGTCGAACAGCTGGATCCGCTTCGTCGGCTCGATGGTGAGGTAGTCGAGGTTGACGTGGCCGTCGTCCCTCGGCTCGTACACGTAGGAGATCGTGTTCTCGCCCCGGAGCAGCGGCACCGACTCGACGTGGGTCGACCAGCGGTTCCAGGCACCCGTGCTGGGCAGCCAGACCTGCTTCACCTTCCGGCCGTTGACGTACAGGCTCATCGCCTTCGCCTGGGGCCCCGGGTCGTCGGGGTTGACCCCGTTCGCGTACCGCAGGGCGACGTCGTGCCGGCCGTGCCGGTCGGCCCGGACGGCGAAGGTGGTGCTGGTGCCCACCTCCCAGTTGCGGTCGACGAAGCCGGCGCCGGAGTAGCCGGTGTGGTTGTCGTTGAACCCGGTGCCGCCGGCCAGCCGCGCGGACTCCGCCTCGTAGACCTCCGGCGCCTCCGTGCCGTCGGCCAGCCTGGTCAGGGTGTACCAGGCCTCGGTGCTCCACAGCTCCGCGCCGGACTCGGCGGCGAATGGACGTGGGGAGTGCACATGCACCACGCGGCCGGGCAGCAGGCCGTCGATCTTCAGTCGCACGGTCCTGCGGTCCCCGGACAGCGTCGCCGAGGTGACCTCGAGGTCCTCCTCGTCGATCTTCGGCCCGCCGTACCGCGGGGTCGCCACGTACCGCCACTGCGCGGCCCGGTACTTCGACGCCAGGTCCCGCGCGGTCTCGTCGGACAGCGGCTGGGTGTACTCGATCTCGAACCCGCCGTCGATCGCGCGCATGGCGAGCATGTCGAACGCGTCGCCGTCGCCGAGGGAGAGCTTCTGCAGGCCGTACTTGAGCTTGCCCGCCTGCCCCCAGTTGCCCGACCAGCCGATGCCGCCGGTGTAGATCGCACCGTCCGGGCCGAGGGAGATCCGGCTCACGCCCGACTCCAGGCCCTGCGTCATGCGGAACACCGCGCCCTGGTACTCGCCGCCGACCTTCTCCAGGTAGGCCCGCTGCAGGCCGCCGTAGGTCACGTCGCCGAACACCATCTGGCCGCGGAACGGGCCGTTGGGCAGCACCAGGGGGTTGCTCGGCGAGTTGGAGATCTCGCCGTGCGGCAGCCAGAGCACGGGCTCGGTCACCGGCCTGCTGTCGTACACGCCGTCCGGGTTCGTGTGGTGGCCGTAGAAGGCGCCCTCCTCGATGCGCACCAGCTTCGACGTCGGCACGTACGCGCCCTGGTTGTCGGTGACGAAGATGTCGCCCTCCGGACCCCAGCCGATGCCGTTGGGCGTCCGCAGCCCACCGGCCAGGTAGGACACCTCACCGGTCCTCTTGTTGATCTTGAGGGTGGAGCCGCGGTTGAGCACCGGCTGCGGGTCGGCGGTCGCGCCACCCGGCACCATCGCGATGCCCGTGGTGACGTAGAAGTACCCCTTCCGGTACAGCAGGCCGAACGCGAACTCGTGGTAGTTGCCGCCGAAGGGCCAGGTGGCGATCGTGCGGTACTCGTCGGCGACCTCGTCACCGGTCCTGTCGACGAGCGCGGTGAGGCCGTGCTTCTCGGACACGTAGAGGGTGCCGTCGACGTACTGGATGCCCATCGGCTCCTGGAGGTTCGTGGCGATCCGCTTGGTCGTCACCTTCGACGGGTCGGTGTTCCCGGTGACGTTGTCCAGCAGGTACACCTCGCCGAGGATCGACTCCCGGTCCCCGCCCCAGGTGGAGATGGCCAGCCGGCCGTCCGGCAGCCAGTCCATGCCGGTGACCTGCGGCTCGAAGCCCTCGGGACGCAGGTTGGTCAGCTGGTAGTCGGGGTGCACGTCGACCAGCGGCAGGCCGTCGCCGGGCGACTCGGTGACGCCCTCACACTCCTTGCGACCCGGCGAGGTGACCCGGGTGACCTCGGCGTCGGTGCTCAGCGCCGAGGTGGGCACGACGGTGAAGCCGTCCGCGCCGGGCGGCTGCCACTCCAGCGTGAGCCGCTGGTCGAAGTCGCCGTCCCAGTGGTCGATGCGCAGCGGGTGGGGGCCTTCGGTCAGGTCGATCGAGCCGTCCTTGGGCGTCGGGCCGTGCAGGCCGCCGTTGTCGATGACCTGGGTGTCGTCGAGGAACAACCGGGACCCGTCGTCGCTGGTGAGACGGAAGTGGTAGGTGCCCGCGGTGTCGATGTTCAGGTAGCCGGTGACCTCGGTGACGAACCGGTCGGCGATCCCGAAGTGCTCCGGGCCGGTCCAGTCGATGGTCGGCATCAGCTTGTCGATGTTGGGGGTCTGACCGGTCTTGAGCGTGCAGAAGTCCTCCAGGGGCACCTGCACGTCGAACACCCGCATCGTCACTCCCGGTTCCTGGGGCGGGATGTCGGGCTGCGCGGTGGCCTGGCCGGGGACTGTGGACACTGCCAGCAGGGCGGTGAGCAGGGCGACGAACGGCCGCATGGGCCTCCTCCTTGAGGTGAGGGCCGAGGCGGCCGGTGCTCCGGTGCGCGACAGCCGCCAGCACACAGTGAAGAACGGCTTTCGCCAAAAGACAACATCAGGAAAGCGGTTTCCTGACAAAGTCAAACGTTTGCCGCAATGCCATCGGCCGGACGGCGCAGCACGGGCCCCAGCGGCCCGATCCGCCGCGGCCGAGCGGCGACATCGTTCAGTGGCCGAACATGGCCCGACACGTCCGCGAACCCGACCGACACGACGATGCCGCCGTCGCCCCTGGGCAACGGCGGCATCGGCTGTCGTCGGCTACTCGAAGATCTCGCCCTTCTCCGCCTTCTCGACCAGCGACGCGGGCGGCCGGAAGTGATCGCCGTAGCGGTCGGCGAGCTCGTTGGCGCGGGCCACGAACCCGGCCACGCCGCCGTCGTAGTTGTTGATGTACTGGATCACGCCGCCGGTCCACGGCGGGAAGCCGATGCCCATGATCGAGCCGATGTTGGCATCCGGCACCGAGCGCAGCACGCCCTCGTCGAAGCACTTCACCGTCTCCAGCGCCTCGGCGAAGAGCATCCGCTCCTTCATGTCCTCGAACGGGATCTCGTAACCGGGCTTGGTGAAGTGCTCCAGCAGCCCCGGCCACAGGCCCGTGCGCTTTCCGTCCTCGTAGGAGTAGAAGCCGGCCCCGGCCGAGCGGCCCTTGCGGCCGAACTCGTCGACCATCTTGTCCACCAGGGGCTCCGACGGGTGCACGACCCACTCGCCGCCCGCGGCCTCGACGCCCGCCTTGGTCTCCTTGCGGATCTTCTGCGGCAGGGTCAGCGTCAGCTCGTCCATCAGCTGCAGCGGTGGCGCCGGGTAACCGGCCTGCGAACCGGCCTGCTCCACCGAGGCCGGGTGCACGCCCTCGGCGACCATCGCGATGGCCTCGTTGATGAACGTGCCGATCACCCGGCTGGTGAAGAACCCGCGCGAGTCGTTGACCACGATCGGGGTCTTCTTGATCTGCTGCGCGACGTCGAACGCCTTGGCCAGGGTGGCGTCGCTGGTGCGCTCGCCGACGATGATCTCCAGCAGCGGCATCTTGTCGACCGGGGAGAAGAAGTGCAGGCCGATGAAGTCCTCCTGCCGCTTCACCCCCTCGGCGAGGCCGGTGATCGGCAGCGTCGAGGTGTTCGACCCGAGCAGCGCGTCCGGCTCGACGACGTTCTCGATCTCGGCGAACACCTTGTGCTTGAGCTCGGGACTCTCGAACACCGCCTCGATCACCAGGTCGCAGCCGGCGAGGTCCTCGGCCTTGTCGGTGGGGTGGATGCGGGCCAGGGTCTCGTCGGCCTTCTCCTGCGTGGTCTTGCCGCGGGAGACGGCCTTGTCGAACAGCTTGACCGAGTAGTCCTTGCCCTTGGCGGCGGCCTCGGCGGAGACGTCCTTGAGCACGACCTCCATGCCGCCGCGGGCGCACACGTAGGCGATGCCGGCGCCCATCATGCCGGCGCCGAGCACGCCGACCTTGCGGGCGGTGTACTTCTCGAAGCCGTCCGGCCGCGAGCCGCCGGAGTTGATGTGCTGCAGGTCGAAGAAGAACGCCTTGATCATGTTCTTCGCGATCGGGCCGGTGAGCAGCTCGATCAGGTACCGCGACTCGATCACCAGCGCGGTGTCGATGTCGACCTGCGCGCCCTCGATCGCCGCGGACAGGATCGCCTTGGGCGCCGGCATGTTCGCGCCCTTGAGCTGCTTGCGCAGGTTCGCCGGGAACGCCGGCAGGTTGGCCGCGAACGACGGGCTCGACGGCGAGCCGCCGGGGATCTTGAAGCCCTTGACGTCCCACGGCTGCACGGCCTCCGGGTTGGCCCGGATCCACTCCTTGGCCTTCGGCAGCAGCTCGTCCACATCGGACACCAGCTCGTGCACCAGGCCCAGCTCCAGCGCCTTCGCCGGCTTGTGCCGCTGGCCCTGCAGCAGCACGTTCAGCAGCGCGTTCTGGATGCCGAGCAGCCGTACGGTCCGGGAGACCCCGCCGGCGCCGGGCAGCAGGCCGAGCGTCACCTCCGGGGTGCCGATCTGGGACCCCTTGACGTCGGCGGCGATCCGGTGGTGGCAGGCCAGGGCGATCTCGCAGCCGCCGCCGAGCGCGGCGCCGTTGATCGCGGCGACCACCGGGCGGCCCAGCGTCTCCAGCCGGCGGAGCTGGGCCTTGATCGCGGTGATGTGGTCGAACATGTCCTTCGCGTCCTCGGGCCGCGCCTGGATCATGTCCTTGAGGTCGCCGCCGGCGAAGAACGTCTTCTTCGCCGAGGTGATCACCACACCGGTGATGTCGTCCTTCTCCGCCTCCAGCCGGTCGACGGTGGCGGCCATCGACTCGGCGTAGGCGCGGTTCATCGTGTTCGCCGACTGGTTCGGGTCGTCCATGGTGAGGACGACGATCCCGTCGGCGTCCTTCTCCCAGCGGATGGTGTTGGTCATTGCAGTCCTTACACGCGCTCGATGAGGGTCGCGACGCCCATGCCGCCGCCGATGCAGAGGGTGACCAGTGCGCGGCGTGCGTCGCGGCGCTCCAGCTCGTCGACCATGGTGCCGAGGATCATCGCGCCGGTCGCGCCGAGCGGGTGGCCCATCGCG
>DATABL010000247.1:0-19733 GCA_036259595.1 Actinophytocola sp. | reverse complement strand
CCGGCGTGCGCCCGGGCGCGCGAACCCGTCGTCGAGCCAGGCGTTGTACTGGTCGGCGAGCGCGGCGGTGAAGTAGAGCGCGAACCACCCGTCGGCGATCTCCGCGGCCAGCGCGACGTTGCGTGGTCCCTCGGCGCCGAGCCAGACGGGCAGGTCGGCGCGCAGCGGGTGGGTGATCGGCCGCTGCGGCCTGCCCAGCCCGTCGGCGCCGGGGCCGGTGTAGGGCAGCGGGTAGTGCGGTCCGTCGCTGGTGACCGGGGCCTCGCGGGCGAGCACCTGCCGGACGATCGAGACGTACTCCCGGGTGCGCGCGAGCGGCTTGCCGAACGGCGCGCCGTACCAGCCCTCGACGACCTGCGGCCCGGAGACACCGAGCCCGAGGATCGCCCGCCCGCCGGACAGGTGGTCGAGGGTGAGCGCCGCCATCGCCGCCGCGGTGGGCGCCCGGGCCGACAACTGCGCCACGGCCGTACCGAGCCGGATGCGCGAGGTCGACGCCCCCCACCAGGCCAGCGGCGTGAACACGTCCGACCCCCACGACTCGGCGGTGAACACGGCGTCGTACCCGACCTCGTCGGCGGCCACGACCATCTCCGCCGCGTGCGGCGGCATGCCGGCGCCCCAGTACCCCAACTGCAGTCCAAGCTTCATGCCGGCATCGTAGATCGTCCGCGGGAGTCGAATAGTTCACCCGTTCGATACGGTGTGGACGTTGTGCAGGTCGGAAACGTACACGATCGACGTCGATCCCGAGGCGGATCAGATCCAGGCACTGCCCCCTGGTCTGCTGGAAGCTTTGTCCGAAGTCCTGATCATGCTGGAGCTGACTCCCTGGAATTGCCCTAGGTGATCTTCGAGAAGAACCGCGACGCCGTCGCCGTCTACATGATCCTGGACGAACAGCGGCGGGTGGACCTGTTGAAGGTGTTGTGGTTCGGCTGAGTTACGTTGCCACGCCGACTGCTTGGTGCACCGTGTTCGGGTCGGTCAGGGTGGCGAGCATCGCGTGGGCTACGTCCGCGCGGGGGATGGACTTCCCGTTCGGGACGTTTCCGCCGGTTGTCGTGCGGTAGCGGCCGGTCAGTGGCTTGTCGGTCAGCTTTGGCGGGCGTACCACCGTCCACTCCGTACCGCTGCGGCGCAGGTCGGCCTCCACCGCGGCGAGGTCGTCGTACACGGGCCGGAGCACGCGGCGGAGCAGCGGGTAGAAGATCCGGCGGCCGACGACGCTCTCGCCCTCCGGGATCGGGCCCACCGGCGCCGCGGACACCAGTACGAACCGGCGCACGCCCGTCGACTCGAGGGCGCTCAGGATCGAGCGGGTCGCGGGGGTCGTGATGCCCGCGTCCCCGCGTGAACGAGGCCCCACGCCGGACAGGGCCGCGTCGGCGCCGCGCAGTGCGGGTTCCAGTGGCTCGGCGTCCGACAGGCCGGGCACCGTGACCACCCGCAGCTCCGGGTGGTCGGCGATCGCCAAGCGCGCGCGGTCGCGGACCACCGCGGTGACCGTGTGGCCCGCCTCCAGTGCCTGCCGGACGGCGTGGCCGCCGATCCCTCCGGTCGCGCCGAAAACCGTCAGCTTCATCGCACGTCACCTTCCTGTCGGATACATTGGCTTCGAGGTACAGACGATATGGAAGTCAAACTATATGGAGAACGTATCAGAAGACCGACGCCGGTGGCGACGGTCCGTGCTCGACGTGCAGGGCGCCCTGCGCGAGGTCCGGGCGCAGCTCGTCGCGGTCAACCACCATGTCAGCCAGCGGCTCGGCCTCCGGGACGGCGACCTGGAGTGCCTCGACCTGGTCAGCCGGCACGGGCCGGTCAGCCCGAGCGCGCTCGCCAAGCTGGCCGGCCTGCACCCGGCCACGATGACCGGCGTGCTCGACCGCCTCGAGCGTGCGGGCTGGGTCGGCCGCGAACGCGACCAGCGCGACCGCCGCGCGGTCGTGGTCCGCGTGCGCCCGGAGCGGGGCGGCGAGGTGTTCCGGCACTACGGCGCCATGCGCGCCTACGTCGACGACATCTGCGCCGACTACGACCACCAGCAGCTCACCATGATCGCCGAGTTCGTCCGCCGTGTCGCCGACGCGGGGGAGCGGGCCTCGGCGGAGCTGGCCCGGGAGTAGCGTTCAGCGCAGCGCCTCGGCGAACAGCGGGACCGCGTTGTCGATCGCGTACAGCGTCCCGAGCGTCGAGCCGCTGGAGAACGACGTGATCAGGTCCTGGTCCTCCAGGATCACCAGGTGCCCGGCCTTCGCCGACGGGAGCTGGTTGAGCACCCGGTCGGCCTTCAGCGCCGAGGCGTCCGCGCCGATCGGGAACACCACGGTCAGGTCCGCGTCCAACAGCCCGACCTGCTCGCGGGACAGGTCGACGTAGAACGACTCGCCGGCCAGCTCCTGGATCGCGGGCTTCAGCGTGAACCCGAGGCTCTCCATCAGGTCGGCCCGCGAGTCGCCCCGCACGTAGGCGCCGTACTGGTCGTTGAAGTACGCACCGACCGCGACGGTCTTCCCCGCGAACTCCGGGTGCTCCTCCTTAGCCGTCGCCAGCCTGTCCTCCACCTCCGCGATCAGGCGGTCGCCCTCCTCCTTCTTGCCCAGCGCCGCCGACACCAGCTCCATCTGCTGCCGCCACGTCGTGCCGTAGGGGATGACGCCGGCCGGCGCCGCCACCGTCGGCGCGATCTTGCTCAGCTCCTCGTGCTGCTCCTCGCTGTTGTCCGACCGCGTGTTCAGGATCAGGTCCGGGTCGAGCTCGTGGACCCGCTCGTAGTCGAGCTCCTGGCGGTCCAGCAGCACCGGCGGCTCGTCGTACCGCCCCGCGGCCCACGGGCCGACGCCCTCGCCGCCGACGTCCATCCAGTCGATCGCGGCGATCGGCTGCACGCCGAGCGCCAGCGCGGCCTCCGCGTCCGACCAGCCGAGCGCGATCACCCGCTTCGGCTCGGCCGGCACGGTGACCGCGCCGAACCGGGTCTCGACGGTCGCACCCGTGGGTTCCTCGGTCTCCTCGACCTGCCCGCACGCGGTGCCCAGCAGGCCGACGGACACCAGTGCTGCCAACAACTTCCTCACGCGGAGTGCTCCATTCGGTGACGGCCCCGCGGCACGACCATGGGCGTGCGGGACAGCGGATCGGGGATGATCTGGCAGGCCATGCCGAACACCCGCTCGATGACCTCGGCGGTCACCACCTCGGCGGGCGCGCCCTCGGCGACGATCGCGCCGTCGCGCATGGCGATCAGGTGGTCGGCGTAGCGACAGGCCAGGTTGAGGTCGTGCAGGACGACCACGACGGTGGTGCCGGCGGAGTGGTTCAGGTCGACGAGCAGGTCCAGCACCTCGACCTGGTGGGCGACGTCGAGGTAGGTCGTCGGCTCGTCGAGCAGCAGCAGGTCGGTGCGCTGGGCGAGCGCCATCGCGATCCACACCCGCTGCCGCTGCCCGCCGGAGAGCTCGGCGACCGGCCGGGCCGCGAGCTCGAGGGTGTCGGTCGCGGCCAGCGCCTCGGTGACCGCCTCGTCGTCGGCCCTGGTCCACCGGCGGAACCAGCCCTGGTGCGGGTAGCGCCCGCGCCCGACGAGATCGGCCACCGTGATGCCCTCCGGCGCGACCGGGGCCTGCGGCAGGATGCCGAGCACGGTGGCGACCTCGCGGCCGGGCATCGCGGTGATGTCCCGGCCGTCCAGCTCGACCGTCCCGGCCGCGGGCGCGAGCAGCCGGGCGAGCCCGCGCAGCAGCGTCGACTTCCCGCACGCGTTCGGCCCGACGATCATGGTCACCTGTCCGGGCGGGACGGCCAGGCTGAGGTCGCGGACGACCTCGCGGCGGTCGTAGGCCAGCCGCAGGTCCTTGGCGGTCAGCGTGTGGTGGCTGGTCATCCGCCGTGGCCTCCTCGGTTCAGTCGGGCGAGCAGGATCAGCAGGTAGGGCGCGCCGATCGCGCCGGTGAGCACGCCGACCGGGACCCGGGGCAGGCCGGGCGCGTGCTGAGCGGCGAAGTCGGCCGCGACCACGATCACGGCGCCGACCAGCGTCGACGGCAGCAGCGCGGGTCCGCCGTCGCGGGCTAGCCGGCGGCCGATCGGCGCGGAGAGCAGGGAGACGAACGCGATCGGGCCGGCCGCGGCGGTCGCGGTGCCGGCCAGGGCGACCGCGCACAGCAGCAACCCGAGCCGGGCGCGCGGCACGCCGAGCCCGAGCCCGCGGGCGGTGTCGTCGCCGAAGGAGATCAGGTCCAGCGCCCGCGCGGCGGCGGCGACGGCCGGCAGCAGCAGCCCGAGCGCGACGGCGAGCGGGACGAGCCGTTCCCAGTCGCTGTCGTTGAGGCTGCCGGTGAGCCAGACGAGGGCGTCCTGGGCGCTGGAGACCCGGGAGCGGGTCATGAAGTAGCTGGTGACGCTGAGCAGGATCGCCGCGAGTCCGATGCCGACCAGCACCAGCCGGTACCCGGTCACCCCGTCGCGCCAGGCGAGCACGTACATCAGGGCGGCGGTGACCAGCGCGCCGACCAGGGCGGCGACGGCGACCCCCGGCCCGCCGAGCCCGAACGCGACGATCCCGGTGACCGCGGCGGCACCGGCGCCCGCGCTGATGCCGATGACGTCGGGGCTGGCCAGCGGGTTGCCGAGCAGGCTCTGCAGGATCGCGCCGGACAGCCCGAACGCCGCGCCGGCGAGGAGCCCGGTCAGCGCCCGGGGGAGGCGGAGTTCGAGCACGATGTAGTCGGTGTCGCTGCTGCCCTGGCCGGCGAGGGTGGACAGCACGTCGGGCAGGGAGACCGTCGCCGTGCCGACGCTGAGCGCGAGCAGGAACATCCCCGCGGCGAGCGCCGCCAGCAGCACGCAGACCAGGCGGGCCCGCCGCCGCACGTGCCGGATCACGGTGAGCGCGCTCATCGCCGCCTCCGCACGAGCGCGATGAACACCGGCGCGCCGAGGACCGCGGTGATGATGCCCACCTGCACCTCACCCGGCCAGGCGATCACCCGACCGAGGATGTCGGCGGCGAGCACGAGGATCGGCGCGAACAGCAGCGCACAGGGCAGCACGACCCGGTGGTCCGGCCCGGCCACCATCCGCGCGACCGGCGGCACGGCGAGCCCCACGAACCCGATCGGCCCCGCCGCCGCCGTCGCGGCCCCGCACAGCAGCACGACGGTGACCCCCGCGACGGTCCGCGCCACGGCGGTGTTCTGCCCGAGCCCGCGCGCGATGTCGTCGCCGAGCGTGAGCGTGTTGAGCAGGCGTCCCGAGGCGAGCGCGAGCACGATCCCGGCACCGAGGAACGGCGCGACCTGGATCAGCACGTCGACGTGCCGCCCGGACAGCGACCCGACCTGCCAGAGCCGGAACTGCTCGAAGGCGTCGGTGTCGGAGAGCAGCACGGTGGTCGTCAGCGACACGAAGGCCGCGTTCGCCGCCGCCCCGGAGAGCGCGATCTTGACCGGCGTCGCCCCCTCGCGCCCGAGTGCCCCCACCCCGTACACCAGCACGGTCGCCACCAGCGCTCCGCCGAAAGCGAACCAGACGTACCCGGTCAGGGCAGTCACCCCGAACAGGGTGATCCCCATGACCACGAACAGTGACGCACCCGCGTTGATCCCCAGCACGCCCGGATCGGCCAACGGGTTCCGCGCGACGGCCTGCATGACGGTCCCGGCGAGCCCGAGCCCCGCGCCGACGAGCAGCGCGAGCAGGGTGCGGGGCAGCCGTTCCTCCCGGACGAAGAGGTGGTCGTTGACCGTGGGGTCGAACTCCACGAGCGCGTCCACCACGGTCGACACCGGTATCGCCTTCGCCCCGACGAGCAGACTGACCACGACCAGCCCGGCCAGCACCACCCCCGCCCCACCGAGCCACCCGACGGTCCGTGCCCGGGCCGGGGAGACCGACGGAGCGAGCACAGTGGACACGACCGCCACCGCCTCCTCCGTCAGCCACTCCTACTTAGGCGAGGCTAACAAAACCCTCAGGCGGTGGTCTTCTCCAGGTCGGTGAGGGACTCCTCCAGCAGGCCGAGGAGGCGTTGCAGGTGGGGGACCGTACGGCGGCAGCCGGTGAGGCCGAACTCCAGGCTGCCGGCGTAGCTGGTGACGGTGATGTTCAGGGCCTGTCCCTCGTACGGGATGGACAGCGGGTACACGCCCTGCATCCGCGCGCCGTTCCAGTACAGCGGCCGGCGCGGGCCCGGCACGTTCGAGATCAGCACGTTGAACGCCGGCGGGGTCACCGTCGTCAGGCCCGGCACCGTGCCGATCGCCAGCGGGACCAGGGGGATCGCGCTCAGCGCGGTGATCTGCAGGCGGCTCATGCCGTGGTAGACCTGCTTGCCCCTGAGCATCGACTCGTGGATCCGCGTCAGCCGCGCCGCCGGGTCGGGCTCGTTGGTGGCGAGGTCGCACAGGATCAGGCCGAGCGCGTTGCCGCCGAGGGAACCTTCCGACGAGGACGACGAGGCACCGGAACGGGCGCGCAGGGACATCGGGACCGCCGCCACCAGTGGTTTCTCCGGCAGCATGCCCAGGTCGATCATGTACTGCCGCAGCGCTCCCGCGCACATCGCCAGCATCACGTCGTTCATCGTGGCGCCCGCCGCCTGGCCGACGGCCTTGATCCGCTCCAGCGGCCAGCCCTGCGCCGCGAACCGCCGTGCCCCGGTGATCGGCACGTTGAACATCGACTTCGGCGCCTGGAACGCCAGCGTCGCCGACTGCTCCCGGAACGCCTCGTTCACCACCCGCACCGCCGCCGGGCCGAGCCCCGCGACGTCCTTCACCAGCGACGACACCGCGCGGAACGGGTCGAAGTCCTCACCGCGCCCCGGCCGGTCGAACACGTTGGTCCGCACCCGCGGCGACCACGGCGGGCGGACGCCCATCTCCGAAGGGTCCTCCGACAGGGAGCTCTGCAGCAGGCGCAACGCGGACACGCCGTCGAGCAGCGCGTGGTGGATCTTGCTGTACGTGGCGAACCGGTTGCCCTGCAGGCCCTCGATCACCGTGAACTCCCACAGCGGCCGGTGCCGGTCGAGCAGGGACCCGTGCAGGCGCGAGGTCAGCTCCAGGAGCTCCCGCACCCGGCCCGGCCGCGGCAGGCCGGACAGCCGCACGTGGTACTCCAGGTCGAGGCGGTCGTCGTTGGCCCAGGCGAACTGCCCCACCACCCCGACCGGGCCGCGCGGGCGGCGGCGGAACAGCGGGCGCACGTCGACCAGGTCCAGCAGCGCGCGGTGGAACTCGCCGACGTACTCCGGCCCGGCGCCGTCCGGCAGCTCGAACAGCTGCAGCCCGCCGACGTGCATCGGGTGCTCGCGGGCCTCGGCGAGCAGGAACATCGAGTCCGTCACCGGCATGATCGCCATCGCCGCACCTCCGCCCGTCGAGCCTAGCCCCTCAGTGCGCCAGGGAGTCGATGACGAGCTGGCCGCTCTCCCGGGACACCCGGACGGTGCGCTTCTCCTGCACGTTGCCGTCGCCCTTGGTGTAGGTCACGTCGACCGAGACGTCCACCGAGCCGTCGTCGTTCGGGTCGACGAACGCGTTCTGCGAGCTGACGTCGGTGTACTGCGACCAGTACTCCGTGAACCCCGCCAACCCGCCGAACTGCGCCTGTGCGTTGCTGGACAGCAGGTTCCAGCGCGCGTTCAGGTTGTCGAAGTTGCCGTAGTAGTCGATCAACTTCTGCCCGGCCGCACTCCAGTCGGTGATCGGCGCGTCCGGGGCGATCGGGTTCGCCGGCGGCGGGGAGGACGGCTCCTCCGACGGCTCCGCCGACTCCCCGCCGTCCCGCGGCTCACCGGTCACCGTCGGCTGGGTGCCCGCCTGGTTGGGCGTCTCCTGCTCGCCGGAGGAGTTGTTCAGCAGGATCGTGGTCACCACGCCGGCCAGCACCAGCACCGCCGCGATCGCGACGAACACGAGGTTGCGCTGCGGCTGCCGCGCGGGCGGGGCCGGGGGAGGCGGCAGCGCCGCCGTCGGCGGACCGGCCGACACGGTCGTGGCCGGTGTGGTGGGTGCGGTCGGCTGCGGGAGCGCGGGGACCGGGCGCGGCGGGGTGGGGATCGGGGTGGCCGGCAGCGTCGGGATGGTCGCGAGCGTGGTCGCGGCGTCCTGCATGCTCGGGCGCGTCGACGGCTCGGTGCGCATCAGCGTGGTCAGTGTGCCGGCCAGCGGCCCCGCGTTCCGCGGCGGCGGCACGTTGCCCGAGGCCACCGCGTGCAGCAGCGCCAGCGGGTTGGAGTTGGTGCCGAACGGCGGGCGGCCCTCGACGGCGTGGTACAGCGTGGAGCCGAGCGAGAACACGTCCGACGCGCGGCTCGGGTCCTCGCCGCGGGCGATCTCCGGGGCCAGGTAGGCGGGGGTGCCGGCGATCCCGGTCTGGGTGGTGACCGTGCCGTCGTCGAGCGCCTTGGAGATGCCGAAGTCGGTGATCTTCACCGTGCCGTTCTCGGCGAGCAGGATGTTGCCCGGCTTGATGTCGCGGTGCACGATGCCGACCGCGTGCGCGGCGGCCAGCGCGGACGCGACCTGCGCGCCGATCTCGGCGACCTCGTTCGGCGGCAGCGTGCCGCGCTCGGCGAGCACCGCCGAGAGACTGCGCGACGGCAGGAACTCCATCACCAGGCACGGGTCGCCGTCGTGCTCGGCGACGTCGAACATGGCGATCGCGTTGCGGTGCTGGAGGCGCGCGGCGATCCGCGCCTCGCGCATCGCGCGGCGCCGGGTCTCCTCCGCCGTGGCGTCGGACGTGGTGTCGGACAGCGCGTACCGGACCAGCAGCCGCTTGATGGCCACGACACGGCCCAGGCGCTCGTCCTGCGCCTTCCAGACCACGCCCATCGCGCCGCTGCCGACCTGTTCCTGCAACCGGTAACGGCCGGCGACCAGTGCACCCTTCTCGATGACCAGGAACCTCTCGTGTGCGTTCGACCCCGACCCCGACCTCGGAGTGAGGATATCGAACTCACCCGATCGGGTACTCGGCGACGACTCGTTTGGGTGCGCGCAGCCGCCACGAGTCGGTGAGCAGCTCGGTCAGCTCCTCGACGTCCACGGCGGCGAAGCGGACGAGCACCATCGGGTGACCGTCGTAGTGCGAGGTGGTGAAGAACTTGTCGGGGTCGGACGCGATCAGGCCGTGCTTCTCCGACTCGTCGGCCACGAACAGCGCGAGGACGTCGCCCTCCTCCCGGATGCGGGCGAAGAGCTTGTCCCGGACCCGGAAGCCCGGCATCCCGTACGAGGGCCTCTCGGTGGTGTGGGGCAGCGAGAGGGCCACCCGGCGCACGTCGTCCTCGGTCACCATGGGGACATGGTGACGGCTACCGGTCGAACCAGTCCAGGGCCAGCCGCGCCACCTCGTCCGGGCGGTCCAGCTGCATGAAGTGCCCCGCGCCCTCGATCACCTCCACCCGTGAGCCGGGCGCCAACCCCTCCTGGGTGAACCACACCGGGTCGACGCACCCGTCGTCGGCGCCGGCCAGCACCAGCAGCGGCTGTTCGGCCGGGAGCTCGCTGCGCTCCGCACGCTCCCGCAGCGCCGGGTCCCGCAGGGCCGGGTCGAAGTTCCCCCGGTAGATCCGCAGCGCGTTGCGCAGCAGCGCCGGGTCGCCGTACAGGGCGTGCACCCGCTCCCGGTGCGCCCCCAGGTCGGTCAGGCCGGGCGACCACGTCGACCACAGGTGGTCGACCAGGCGCCGGTCGGTCTCCAGCAGCAGTTCGGGCAGGTCCGGCAGCTGGAACAGCCACAGGTAGAAGAACCGCTGCTGCTGCGCCGGGTCCAGGAGCATCGTCCGCATCGCCGCCGGCGCCGGCACCGCGCCGGTGACCCCGCGCCGCAACACCTCGGGCCACGCCGCCGCGATCCGGCCCACGATCCCGCCTCCGATGTCGTGCCCGAACATGTCGACCGGGCCGCCCAGCGCGGCCGCGACCGCGGCACCGTCGGCGGCGAGGGTGAGGCCGTCGGCGTAGGTCATCGCGTCCGCCGTGGCCGGGTGGTGTCCGCGCAGGAACGGCGCGACCACCCGGCGCCCGGCCGCCACGAACCGTTCCGCGACCGGCCCGAACGTCGCCGGGTGGTCCGGGAACCCGTGCCAGCAGACGACGACCGGCCCGTCTCCCGCCGCGAGCGCGGGGAAGGCGAGCCGGTCGGTCTCGATGACGATCTCTTCGAAGTCCATGGCACCAAGGGTTCCACGGACCCCGAGCACGGAGCACGGTCCCGCGGCGCGGAACGCCGCGGGACCGCTCGGCCTACCGCACGCCCACCGGCTCGGCTACCGGTTCGACGACGCGCAGCTCGTCGGCGTTGCTCACCGAGATGCCCTCGCCGGCGAACGTGTCGGTCACCGTGTACGTGCCGGCGTCACGCAGCAGCAGCGACATCCGCCACGTCCGCGCCTCCCCGGCCGCCACCGCGGCGTCCGCCACGACCGTGCCGGTCAGCGCCTCGCCGTCGCGGGTGAGCCGCACCCGCTGCCAGGTGTCGTCGACCCGCACCCGCAGCACGACGTCCCGCGGGGCCAGCCGGTGGTCGGCCGCGACCCGCACCGTCCAGGCCATCGGCCCGGAGTCGGCGGTGCCGCTGTTGGTCGCCGCCACCTCGTACCGCAGCTGCTTGCCCGGCTCCACGGCGCCGCGGGTGTCCGACACGGACACCTCGGCCACCGCGGGCGGACCGACCTGCACCGTGGCCTCGCCGGTGAGGTCACCGGAGTAGCCGCCGGTGTCCACGTCCAGCGCCAGCCGGTACGCGCCGTCGGGCATGGCCGGGTCGAGCGCGAACGTGAACGGCCGGGCGTCCCACTCCACCGAACCGGCCCGCACCGGCGTCCCGTCCGGGGCGAACAGGCGCAGGATCGGCTTGAGCTCGTTGGGCGCGGCGGCCCGCACCAGTCCCTCGACGTCCTCGAGCGCGGCCCGCTCGGGCAGCGTGAGGAACGGCCGCAGGTCCGAGGCCATCACCGTGGCGAACGGGATCCCGTGCGCGTCGGTGACCGACCAGTCCACAGTGGCCTGACCGTCGTCGCCGACCGTCACGTCGCCGACCGTCACCGCCGCCGGCCCGCCGAACGAGAAGCGGGTGTCGAACGGGTCGATCCAGTCGAGCCCGCCGACCACCGTGCTCGGCACGAACCAGTCCTGCTCCAGGTGCTGGACCGAGTGCACGGTCACCGCCTCGTACCGGTCCAGGCTCGCGATCAGCGTGCCCGGCTCGTAGCGGTACCCGTGCGGCGCGGTGCCCGACGGGCGCAGGAACACCGACCCGGTGTGCCGCGCGTCGGCGGCGTCCAGCTCGATGTTCGCCCGTACGGCGAAGTCGTCGCCGATGCTCCGCGCACCGAGCGACCCGCCGGCCAGCACCCGAGGCGCGAACGAGATCGCCTCGTCGTCGATCACCGTGATCTCGCGGTGCAACAGGTATCCCGCGCCGCCGTCCGCCGGGGTCGGCTTGCGCACCACGAGGGTGTACCGGCCGACCGGGTCCGGGATCTCGAACGACAGCTCGCCCGCCGCGTCGGTCGTCCCGAGTGGACGGACCTGACCGTCGTCGATCAGCTCGACGACGGCCCCCGCCAGCGGGCCGACCGCGGCCGCACCCGGCGCGTTCACCGTGGACGCCGCGAGGTCGACCCTCGGCGCGCGCACCCGGAACGAGCCGGTGAGGTGACCGACCTGGACGTCGTAGCTGCCCAGGGCGTCCGGGTCGACCGTCCACTCGACGGTCGCCGACTCGCCCGGGTCGAGCTGCACCGGCGTGGTCTCCTGGGCCACGCCGTCGACCCGGAGCACCGCGTTGTAGGTGCCCGCGGACGCGCCGACGTTCTTGACCTGGACCGACACGTCGACGTTCTCGTCCGCCTTCACCAGGCCGGGCGACACGCGCAGGTCGTGCAGCGCGTAGTACGGCTGGTTCGGGTCGGCCGCGGGGGACGCCCAGTCGATCGCGTTGAGGAACAGGTCGGTGGCCTCCGGCGTCCAGTCGACCGGTCCGCGCGTCGACGACGCGCCGTGCGTGGACAGCAGCACGTGCCGGTTGGTCGGCCGCGCGTCGACACCGATGCCGCCGCCGAGCACGCCGTCCTCGGTGCGGCCCAGGCTGCCGATCGTCTGCCGGCCCTCGCCCTCGTAGCCGTCGAACCACGCCACCCACTTGGCCTGGGTGCCGTTGTCGATCGGGATCCGATCGCCGACCGCGTAGCCCTCGACGATCGGGTGCGCCGCGGTGACCTCGTAGAACGACTCGGCGTCACCGCTGCCGGTGTCCGAGTCGACCGACACCGGCTGGCCGGTGTGCGCGGACAGCTGCTTGATGCCGTTGCCGGTGCCGAACGCGTGGTCGGTGAAGATCACGCCAGCCCCGTTGGCATCCGTCGCGTCCAGGAACGCCTGGAACGCGGCCTGGTCGTAGTCCAGCGACATCGAGCCGTAGGCGAGCACGACGGTGGAGTGCTGGGCGGCGTCCGCCAGCTCGTCCCAGTCGTAGTGCACCATCTCGATGCCGCGCGGGGCGAACACCACGTCCCGGTACTCGTCGGCGCGGCTGCTGGAGCTGTCCACCAGCGCCACCGAGCGCGGCGGCACGCCGAAGGAGAAGTCCGCGGTCGCGGACTGCCCCGCGGTCACCGACACGTCGACCGCGGCCGGCTCCCGGAACGACGGGTGCTCCGCCGCGACCCGGTAGTCGCCCTCGGGCACCCCGCTGATCGTGTAGGTGCCGTCGGCCCCGGTCACCGCGGACAGGTCGGTCGGCACGTCGAGCACCCGCACCGTGACGCCCGGCAGACCGGCGCCGGACGCGTCCAGCGTCGCGGTACCGGTGATCTGTCCACTCGGGAGCGCGGTCAGCGCGACCGCCACCGTGGCGAAGGAACCGGCCACGACCTCCACAGTGGACACCGCGCCCTGCTCGTAGCCGAACGCGTCGACAGTGATCGAGTAGGTGCCCGGCTCGAGCCGGCTGGTGAAGGTGCCGTCGTCGCCGGTGACGGCTCCGCGGCCACCGGGCTCGATCGTGACGGTGGCGTCCGCGACCGGGTCACCGGTCGCCGCGTCGGTCACCGTGCCCTGCACACCGGAGTTCAGCGCGACGAACCGGGTGGCCTCGAACGCGTTGATCCGGCCCGCGCCGAAGCGCGTGTCCGGGCGGGTGTCGGAGTGCCGGTCGTCCCAGAACGCGGTGTCGGCCAACACGTCCAGCGAGTCGTCGACGGGCAGGGCGCCCGCGGCCGACAGCATCAGCGCGACCGCGCCCGCGGTGTGCGGGGTGGCCATCGAGGTACCGGACAGGGTCCGGTAGCCGCCGCCGGGCGAGGCCGAGTACACGTCCGCGCCGGGCGCGGAGATGTCCGGCTTGATCCAGCTGTCCGGCCAGTCCTCGGGCGCGCCGGTCCACTGGCCCTTGTTCACCACGCCACCGCAGGAGAAGCCGGCGACGTTGTCGTCGATGTCGGTGGCGCCGACGCCGACCGCCTCGAAGACGTTGCCGGGGCTACCGGTGCCGCCGGTGCCGCAGTTGTTGCCGATGGCGAACGCCGGGAACGTGCCGGCCGCGCGCATGGCCCGCGTCGGCGCGATCATCGCCTCGTGGAAGCCGGGGGCGCCCAGCGACATGTTCACCACGTCCGCCGGCCGCCCGGCCGGGTTGCCGGCCGCGTCCGTCGGCGCGATCGCCCACTGCATGCC
This sequence comes from Actinophytocola sp., assembly GCA_036259595.1. Lineage (GTDB taxonomy): Bacteria > Actinomycetota > Actinomycetes > Mycobacteriales > Pseudonocardiaceae > Actinophytocola. The sequence continues at coordinate 6,042 of DATABL010000247.1, read as the reverse complement.
CGCGGCGACCTGCGCGAACGAGCCGCCGCCGCCGGGGATCACCAGGCCGTGCATCATCTCGGCCCCGGGAGCCACGCCGATCGCGGTGCCGGAGGTGGCGCCGCCGTGGATGGTGCCGGCGACGTGGGTGCCGTGGTAGGCCGAGTCGTGCGGGTCCGACGCGACCAGGCCGCCGGAGGAGTCGAACTCCATCCAGCCGCCCGGGTGGCTCGGGTCGGCCGGGTTGTCGGTCACCATCTTGCCCGCGAGGTCCGGGTGGCTGATGTCCACGCCGGTGTCGAGGGTGGCGACCCGGATGCCCGTGCCGTCGACGCCGAGCTCGTCCCAGACGCGCGCGGCCTCGATCTTCTCGACGCCCCAGGCGAGCTCGGCGTTCGGGGCGAGCCCGGTGCTGCTCGGCGTCGGCTCCGGGGCGGTGAGCTCGAAGTTCGGGATGACGCGTTGCACGCCGGGGACCGCGGCGAGCGCGTTCAGGGAGTCGGTGCTGGCGGGGAACTCGACCAGCAGCATGTTGGTGATCCAGAAGCGGTTCACCACGGTGGCGTCGCCGGTCAGGGCCTGCTCGGCGGCGGCCTGGCTCTCGGCGGCGTGGTCGCGGAGCGTGTCGAGGACCTCGGTGCGGTCACCGTCGAGGTCGGCGGTGTTGGGGAGCATCAGCAGCGCCTGGACCGGTTCGCCGTCCTCGGCGGCGGTGACCTGGGCGCGGAGCTCCGGGGCGATGGGGGCGGCGGTCGGGGTGTTCGGTTGGAAGGAGGGGGCGAGGGTGACGAACAAGCCCGCTGCGGCGGCGATCGCCACCCACGGTCTTGCCGACTTGCGTCGCCAGGATCTGTGCAGGGATTGACGGGGCATACGTGAGCCTCCTCAAGCGCGAAATTTTCGCTCTCCTGAGCATGATCGAAATTTGCTCACCGTCAATGCGCTGCATGGTCTACTTGCGAACGTCCGTATGTCCTCGTTACACCGAAGTCCGTCTCGGATTCATCTCGGTAACATCTCGGAAGCGGCCGCCTACGTGGAGGAACTGTGCCGACTCCCCGGATCCATCCCTTGTGGTCGCGAGTGGGCAACAGTCACCACAGGGGACGGTTGATCTCGCGCACCGCCTCGGCGAGCTCGGGCACCTCCACGACCTCCCGCCCGGCGGCGGCGAGCAGCTCGGCCCCCTCGCCGTCGACGAACGTGGGCGGCTCCCGGGACGCGAACACCACCCGCGGGATGCCGGTGTCGAGGATCAGCCGGGTGCAGGTGCGCGGCCGGGACGCCCGGCGGCCGCACGGCTCCAGCGAGCTGTAGATCGTCGCGCCCGCCAGGCGCGGGTCGGCCGGGTCGAGCTTGGCCAGCGCGGCCTCCTCGGCGTGCACCCGGTCGTCGGTCTCCCGCGAGTACCCGCGGGCGAGCACCTCGCCGAGCGCGTCGACGACGAGCGCCCCGACCGCGAACGCCGTGTCCGACGGCGGGCACCGGCGCGACAGCTCGACCGCCTCGGCGAGCCGGTGCCGGTCCACCGAGGACTGGCCGAGCAGGTACCGGTGCAGCACCACGTTCCCGATCGGCCGCACCTCGGCGAGCGTCGCCCGGTGCGCGCCGTCCCACCGGAACCGTCCGTCGTGGACGAGCCGGGGCGCGCGGGAGTCGCCGACGAAGAACGGCGCCACGACCAGGTGCAGCTCGTCGGCCAGCCCGCGGGTGAGGAACTCGGTGTGCACGGTCGTGCCGCCCTCGACCATGAGCCGCCGCACCCCCCGCGCGGCGAGGTCGGCGAGCAACGTGTCGAGGTCGGCGTACACCAGCTTCTCCCCGTCGCCCGCGGTGAAGAACGCGGCGTCCGCCGGCAGGTTCCCCGACCGGCTCAGCGCCACCTTGACCGGATCGGCCGGCAGCCCCGCGGCGACCCGGGCCGCCCGTCGGGCCGGCGACCGGAGCACCAGCCGGGGGTCGTCGCGGCGGATCGTGTTCGCCCCGACGAGGATCGCGTCGCAGCTCGCGCGGACCTCGTCGACCCGGTCCCAGTCGGCGTCGTTCGACAGGACGAGCCGGCGGTCGGTAGCGTCGTCGAGGTAGCCGTCGATCGACATCGCGGCGCTGAGCAGCACAAAGGGACGGTCCATGGTCGGACCATGGTCCCAGGAGGGGGCGGGTGTGTCCTACACCGGGGACAGCGGGGAGATCAGCGCGACCTACCGGCCGGTCGGCGAGGTGGAGACCCTGCTCCGCCCCACGGTGACCAACCGCTTCGTGGCCACCGGCGACGTGACCAACCACGAGTTCGGCCTGTTCGAGTACTCCATGGCGCCGCGGGCCGGCGGGCCGGGCGCGCACTTCCACCGCACGTTCTCGGAGTCGTTCTACGTCCTCGACGGCACGGTCCGCCTCTACGACGGCGAGCGCTGGGTCGACGCCACGAAGGGCGAGTTCCTCTACGTGCCGCAGGGAGGCGTCCACGCCTTCCGCAACGAATCCGACGAGCCGGCGTCGATGCTGATCCTGTTCGCCCCCGCGCCGCCGCGCGAGCGGTACTTCCGCGAGCTGGCCGAGCTCGCCGACTCCGGCCGCGAGCTCACTCCCGAGGAGCGCACCGCGTTCCTCGCCAAGCACGACCAGTACATGGTCTAGCTGGCGGTGCGGCGGATGCGGCCCTCGTAGCGGGCCTCCAGCTCCAGGTTGCGTTCGTGGCCGCCGGGGACGTTGTTCGACACGTACACCGGCGGCGTGGTGCCGCTGTCCAGCAGGAGGCGCACGGTCTCCGCGACGACCATCTGCACCAGCAGGCCGGCCGACAGTGAGGAGACCGCGCCCGCGGACGTGCCGTCCGGCATCGGCAGCAGGGTGTCGCCGAGCGGGGCGCAGTTGTCCAGGACCACGTCGGCCAGGTCGGCCAGGCGCTTGCCCGACGGGTGCTTGGCCGGCACGCCCTGGCTGTGCGGCACCGACGTGATCGCCACCAGCCGGTGCCCGGCCGCCGTGACCACGTGCGCCATCTCGACCACCGACGCGTTCACCCCGGAGCTGGACGCGATCACGAACAGGTCCGCCGGGCGCGGCGCGGCCAGCTCGTAGAGCCGCGCGGCGACGTCCCCGCGCCGCTCCAGCATCGGGTCGGCCAGCACCGACGGGTCCTCGCCGCCGAACTGCACCAGGTCCGACAGCGCGATCCGGTTCGTCGGGATCAGCCCGCCCGCCCGGCCGGCGATCTCCAGCGCCGTCGCCTGCGAGTGCCCGGTGCCGAACGCCTGGATCACCCCGTCGGCCCGGACGCAGGACGCGAACAGCGCGGCCGCCGCCGACACGGACTCCTGCGACGACCTCGCCACCGCGTCGAGCAGGCGTAACAGCTCCGACGCGCTCGTCTCCGCGGACACGGTCACGGCGCCGTCACCGCCGCCGTCGCCACCCGCACGATCTCGGCGATCACGTCGTCGAGCGAGCCGTGCCCGCCGCTGATCGACCAGTGGTGCACCAGCTCGTTCACCGAGCCGATCAGCGCCACCGCGCCCAGCTGGAACGACCGCGGCGCCGCCTCGCCGCGCGCCACCGCCCGCTCCGCCTCGGCCACCAGGAACTCCGCCCACCGCTGCCGCCAGGCGATCCGGTGCCGCTCCACCGCGTCGCTGACGCCGATGATCTCCACGTAGGACAGCCGCGCCCACCGCGGGTCGCTGGCCGTGGTGGTGATGAACGCCCGCACGGCCAGCTCGAACCGCTCCCGCAGCGGCGCGTCGTCCCCGTCGGACAGCGCCTTCAGCACGGCCTGGAACGCCTGCTCGATGATCCGGTCGTGCAGGGCCGTCAGCAGGTCCTCGCGGCTGGTGAACTCCTCGTAGAAGTTGCGCGTGGACACCCCGGCCTGGGTGCACAACTTCTCGATCGACGCCGCCGCGTAACCCGTGGTGCCGAACAGCTCCAACCCCGCATGGAGCAGCCGTTCCCTGCGCTCCGCCCGCCGGTCGGCCGCCGAGCGGCCGCCGTACGTGCGACGCGCGACGGCGCCGGTTCCCGCCATCCGCGAACCCCCAATCGGTCCGATCCAGATTAGTAGCTGGCCGACCGAGGGGACAACGAAGGTCAGTCGCCCGAGCGACCGAGCGCCGAACGAGCCGTGGTGCCCCGACTCAGCGGCCTTCCAACAACCTCGCGACCAGGGACGTGTCGTGCTTGCCGTTGGCGAAGTCCGGGTCACGCAGCACCTGGTCGAGGAACTCCCTGGTGGTGTGCACGCCGGGCCCGTCGACGGCGAACTCGGCCAGCGCCCGGCGCATCCGCGCGATCGCCTGCTCCCGGTCCGGCGCCCACGCGATCACCTTGGCCAGCAGCGAGTCGTAGTTCGCCGGCACCTTGTACCCGGTGTAACCGTGGGTATCGACCCGGACGAACGGACCACCCGGTGGGGTGAATTCGGTCAGCGGTCCGGGTGCCGGGGCGAAGTTGCGGCTCGGGTCCTCCACGTTCACCCGGCACTCGATCGCCGCGCCCCACCGCACGACGTCCTCCTGGCGCAGCCGCAGCGGTTCACCGGCCGCCACCCGCAGCTGCTCGGCGATCAGGTCCACCCCGGTCACCACCTCGGTCACCGGGTGCTCCACCTGGATCCGGCAGTTGACCTCCATGAAGTAGAAGTCGTTCTCCGTGTCCACCAGGAACTCGAACGTGCCCGCGCCGACGTAGCCGGTGGCCAGCGCGCCGCGCACCGCCGCCGCGCCCATCCGCTCGGTCAGCTCGGTCGGCAGGCCCGGCGCCGGGGTCTCCTCCACCAGCTTCTGGTGCCGGCGCTGCACCGAGCAGTCCCGTTCACCCAGATGAATGGCGTTGCCGTGGGTGTCGGTGAGCACCTGGATCTCCACGTGCCGCGCGGAGGGCAGGTACCGCTCCACGTACACCCGGCCGTCGCCGAACAGCTGCAGCGCGGTGGCCTTCGTGGTCTGGTACGTCCTGGCGAACTCGGCCGGCACGTCCACGATCGACATGCCGCGCCCGCCGCCGCCCGCGGCCGCCTTGATGATCACCGGGTAGCCGATCTCGTCGGCCAGCCGCTTGGCCGACTCCGCGTCGGCCAGCGGCTCGACGCTGCCCGGCAGCAGCGGCAGCCCGGCCGCGGTCATCGCCGCGCGCGCCGAGGTCTTGTCGCCGAGCTGGTTCATCACCGACGGGGGCGGCCCGATGAACGTGATCCCCTCCGCGTGGCAGACCTCGGCGAAGTCGGCGTCCTCGGACAGGAACCCGTAGCCGGGGTGGATCGCGTCGGCGCAGGTGATCCGCGCCGCCTCGACGACCGCGGCCGCGTTGAGGTAGCTCTGCTTGGGCGGTGCCGGCCCGATCCGCACGGACTCGTCGGCCATCCGCACCACCGCGGACTCGGCGTCCTCGGTGGAGTAGACGGCGACCGTGCGGACGCCGAGCTCGCGGCAGGCGCGTAACACGCGCACCGCGATCTCACCTCGGTTGGCGATCAGGATCTTGTCGAACATCGTGCACCCTTCAGGCCGCGAGCTCGGATTCGTCGGTGTCGAGGCGGAACAGCGGCTGGCCGTACTCGACGCCCTCGCCGTCGGCCACCAGCACCTCGGCGATGCGGCCGCCGCGCTCGGCCTCCACGGGCAGCATCAGCTTCATCGCCTCGATGATCGCCACCTGCTGGCCGGGGGAGACCTCGTCGCCCTCGGCCACGAACGGCGGCGCGCCCGGCGCCGGTGCCCGGTAGAACGTGCCGACGGTGGCCGCGTTCAACGTCGGCCCGGCGGGTGCGGGCGGCGTCGTCGGCGCCTGCACCAGGGGCACGACGCTGCCGTCAACGGTCACCGGCGCGGCGCCTGCCTGCTGCGGCTGCCAGGCCATCTCCACGGCCACCTCGCCGATTCGCACGTTCAGCGTGCTCGGGGGCTGCGGCGACTTGGCGAGCAGGTCGGCCGCGGTGTGCCGGACGACGGCCAACACCTCCTCGAGCGTCTGCTCGTCGGTGTGGTCGGTGCTGGTCACGGCGCGGGGAAGTCGGTGGGACATCGATCCTGCCTCTCTGGCTCGGTTGGTCAGCTTCCGGCGCCGAAC
>DATABL010000246.1:0-21116 GCA_036259595.1 Actinophytocola sp. | reverse complement strand
CGGCGTACGCCGCCAGCTGGCTGATGGTGAGCATGGGTCAGGCGATCCTCCGGCGATAGGCGACCATCGCGAAAACGTACGCCACGACAAGAATGCCCACGCACCAGGCGAGTGCGGTCCAGATGTCGTCGCCGACCGGCTGCGGGGTCTCGGCGTCGACGAGCGGTACATCGAGATGGAGCGGGACGCCTGGATCATGGTCGCCGCCCAGGTGCCGCACCTGATCGACGCCGTGATCGCCAGCAAGCACGAGCAGCTGGACGACCCCGACATGGTGAAGCTCTACGGCTTTCTCCGCGGACCACTCGACTGGCCGGCCGACGATCCACGGATCGTCGAGATCGCCGACATCATCGAGCGCCTGAGATTCCGCGCCGCGGAGGCCGGCGAGCTGGGTGTCGACCTCTTCGACGACCAGTTCGCCGACCTGCTGGACTCCATCATGGTCGAGTCCGCACCCAATGCCGAACGGCTCCTCACGATCCTGGAGGAGCGGGGCTGGAAGGGCTGGACCCGCATCGAGCGCGTGCCCGCCGACACGCCGGGGACCGAGCAGGCCCGCGACGCGCGCGGGGCCTGACGCGTTCTCAGGCCGTCGACGACTTCGGCATGACGCGGCGTCACGGGTGGCGGTGCTGGGCGAAGAAGCCCTCCAGCAGCGCGGTGCACTCGTCGGCCAGGACGCCGCCGACGACCTCCGGGCGGTGGGTCAGGCGGCGGTCGCGGACCACGTCCCACAGGGAACCGACGGCGCCGGTTCGCGGCTCCCAGGCGCCGAAGACGACGCGGGCGATCCTCGCCAGGACCAGGGCGCCGGCGCACATCGTGCAGGGTTCGACCGTTACCGCGAGAGTGCAGCCGGTGAGGCGCCAGCCGTCGCCGTGGCGGGTCGCGGCGGCGCGGAGGGCGAGGAGCTCGGCGTGGGCCGTCGGGTCGCCGAGGGCTTCGCGGGCGTTGCAGGCCGCGGCGAGCTCGGTGCCGTCGGGGGCGTAGACCACCGCGCCGATGGGGACGTCGTCGGTGTGCAGGGACTCGCGGGCGACGTCCAGGGCCCGGCGGATCAGGGGTTGGGTCACTGGGGGATGGAGTCGAGCAGCTTGGCGAACTCGTCGGCGAAGCCACACCTTTGGGCGATCATCTGCAGCTGCTCGTCGGGGTACAGGTCCACCTCGCCGGCGATCACGCGGAGCTCGGCGGCGGGCAGGCCGATGTCGGCGAGGATGTCCAGGGCGCCCTCGGGGTAGATCTCCTCGTCGTCCTCCGACGGGGGCTCCACACGCAGCAGGTCGAGCGCGTCGGCGGCGATGTCGTAGTCCAGCGCCGCCGCCGCGTCCGACACCAGCAGGGAGACGCCGCGCGGGCTGGGGCGCAGCACCAGGAAGAACTGGTCGTCCACGCCGAGCAGGGCGAACACCGCTCCCGTGGACCGCACCTTGCGCAGCGCGGTGATCGCCGCGTCCAGCTCGGTCAGCACCGCGGCGTCCATGGCGGTGCACCGCCACCTGCCGTCCTCGCGCACCACCGCGACGGCGAAGCCTGGGACCGCATCCTGGTCGGACATGCCGCACACGGTATTCCTGATGCGGCCGAGTCGGAAGCACCGGTGCGATCATCATGGGCATGACATCCGCCGACACCCTCGCCCCGGCCGACGACCCGCGGTTCTCCGGGCTGACCGAGGCCGCCCGCGCGCTGCAACCCCGCACGGTCTCGCTGCGCCGCCAGCTGCACAAGCACCCCGAGCTGGGGCTGCGGCTGCCGCGCTCGCAGGCCGCGGTGCTGCACGCGCTGGAGGGCCTCGACCTGCACGTCACCAGGGGTGAGTCGTGTGACTCCGTGGTCGCCGTGCTCAACGGGGCGCGGCCGGGGCCGAGCGTGCTCCTGCGCGGCGACATGGACGCGCTGCCGATGCCGGAGGACAGCGGGCTCGCGTTCGCGTCCGAGGAACCCGGCCGGATGCACGCCTGCGGGCACGACACGCACACCGCGATGCTCGTCTCCGCAGCGCGGCTGCTGCACTCGCGGCGGGAGGCGCTGGCCGGGCGGGTCATCTTCATGTTCCAGCCGGGCGAGGAGGGCCACCACGGCGCCCGGCACATGATCGACGAGGGTGTGCTGGAGGCGGGCGGGCGGCCGGTGGAGCGGGCGTTCGCGCTGCACATCACCGCCACCGCCACGTCCGGCGTGGTCACCTGCCGGCCCGGCCCGATCATGGCGAGCGCCGACGCGTGGCTGGTCACCGTGACCGGCCGCGGCGGGCACGGCGCCATGCCGTTCCACGCGGTCGACCCGGTGCCCGCGGCCGCCGCCATGGTCGGTGCGCTGCAGACGATGGTGACCAGGCGGTTCTCCGTGTTCGACCCGGCGGTGCTGACGGTCGGGCGGATCACCGCGGGCACCACGTCCAACGTCATCCCGGAGACCGCCGAGCTGGAGGGCACGCTGCGCACGCTCTCGCCGGAGGTGCGGGCGCAGGCGCTGGCGGAGATCCCGAAGGTGTGCGAGCACCTCGCCGCCGCGCACGGCTGCACGACGTCGTTCGAGGTCACCACCGGCTACCCGCCCACGCGCAACGACGACGCGGTGGCCGCGCGGGTGCTGGAGCTGGCCGGTTCGGTGCTCGGGCCGCGGTTCGGGCCGGTGATGGCCGACCCGCTGATGGCCGCCGAGGACTTCTCCTACGTCGCCGAGAAGGTGCCCTCGACCCTGGCGTTCCTCGGTGCGTGTCCGCCGGGGACCGAGCCGGACGAGGCGCCGCCGAACCACTCCAACCGGGTGCACTTCGACGAGTCGGCGTTCGCGCACGGGGTCGCGATGTACGCCGCGTTCGCGCTGGACACGCTGCGATGACCGGGCGGGCGGTGTGCGTGGTCGGCCTCGGCCTGATCGGCGGCTCGGTGCTCCGGGCGGCGGTGCGGGCCGGGCGGCCGGCGTGGGGCGCGACGGCGTCCGGGGCCGACCAGGAGGCGGCGGCCGGCGACGGGTTCACCGTGCTGCCGGTCGAGGACGCGCTGGCGAAGGCGGCGGACACCGACGCGCTGGTGGTGCTGGCGGTGCCGCTGCCGGCGGTCGACGAGGTGCTCCGGACGGTCGCGGCGGTGGCGCCGTCGTGCCTGCTGACCGACGTGGTCAGCGTGAAGGAGCCGGTGACCGAGGCGGTCGCCCGGCGCGCGCCGGACGCCCGGTACGCCGGCGGTCACCCGATGGCGGGCCGGTCGGCGTCGGGCTGGGCGGCGGGCTCGGCGGAGCTGTTCGACGGCGCGCCGTGGGTGGTGGCCACCGAGGACGAGGTGTCCCCGGCGGCGTGGCGGGCGGCGGCCGAGCTGGCGCTGGCCTGCGGCGCGCACGTGGTCCCGACGACGGCGAGCGAGCACGACGCGGCGGTGGCGCGGATCTCGCACCTGCCGCACGTGCTGGCCGCGGTCCTGGCGGCGACGGGCGCCGCCGGCGGCCCGCTGGCGCTGGCGCTGGCGGCGGGCTCGTTCACCGACGGCACGCGGGTCGCGGGCACGCGCGCGGACCTGGTGCTGGCGATGTGCGAGGGCAACCGGGAGCGCCTGCTGGACGCGGTGGACGACGCACTGGGCCGGCTGGGCGCGGCCCGCGGCGCGCTGGCGTCGACCGGCGGCCTGGCGGCGACGATCCGCGCGGGCAACGAGGGCCGGGCCGCGCTGGTCGCGTTGCGCGACACCCCGCGGGAGGAACTGCGGATCGACCTCACCGACCCGGAGGCCTTCGAGGACCTGCGCTCCCTGGGCTCGGGCGGCGGCCGGATCCTCCGGTTGGAGGGCGACGTCGCGATCGCCGACCTGCCGGACTGAGGGTCAGACGCGGGTGGCGATGCCGGGGTAGTCGATGACCAGGCCGTCGCGGTCGACGGTGAGGTCGGTGGTGAAGTCGGGGACGGAGTAGTTGATGACGGCGCCCTCGTCGGTGATCGAGACCGTGCGGTAGGTCTGGTGGACCAGGCGTACCGACAGGTCCGGCATCGACACGTAGACCACCGGCAGGACGTGCTCGCCGCGCTCGCGGTGGAGGCCGAGGCGGCGGATGGGTAACGACGTGAACGTCACCGAGCCCGCCACGTCGACGTCCACGGCACCGTCGAAGTCGTTGCGTTGGGTGCCGTCGCCGTGGTCGATGAGCCAGACGCCGTCCTCGGTCCGGCCCACGCTGATCTGGCGTTCCTCGTCGGCGGTGGTGGTGCGCAGCAGGCCCTTGCCCACATCACCGCTGCGGGGCACCGACAGCTCGAACGACGCGTTGAACGCCGCCCGCGTCGGGTTCGCGGCCGCCACGATCCGGCCGGACGCGCGCAGCCGGCCGTCGGACACCAGGAGGCGGGCCGACTCCAGGTACGGCGCGGTCACGCCCTGCCAGGTCATCATCAGCGGCGAGGTCATCGGGCAAACCTACTACGGTCGGGCGGTGGCCCTGTCCGGAAAGAACAGGGCCACCGGCAACGTCAGGCTCCGCGGCGGCGGCGCAGGACCAGCAGCGCGCCGATGCCGGCACCGACCAGCACCAGGCCGATCACGACCGGCATCAGGATCGACGCGCCGGTCGAGGCCAGGCCGCTGGTGTTCTTCGGCTGCGGCACCGGGGCCTCCGACGACGACGGCGCGGTCTCGGTGCTCGACGGCGGCGCGGTCGTGGACGTCTCGCTGGTGGGCGGCGCGGTCGTGGTCGTGGTGCTCGTCGGCGGCGCGGCGCTCCAGTCGACGCCGAGCGTCACGGTGATCTTCGTGCGGGTGGACTTCGCGGTGATGAGCGACTGGGTCCTGTTGCCCTTGCCGTAGTTCTCGCCGACGAACAGGCGGCCGGTGTCGATGCCGGCCCGCGCGGTCAGCTCGACCGTGGCCTCGCCCTCGGCGGCGTCCTCGGGCACGTCCAGGTACAGCTCGGTGCCGTCCTCGATCGCCTTGGCGGTCAGCTCGTTGCCCTCGGCGTCGGTGATCGTGACACCCTCGGGCAGGTCGGCGTCCAGCTTGGTGACCTTGCCGTTCGTGTTCACGGTGAACGGGCCGATCCGCTCGCCGGCCTGGCCGGACAGCTCGGTCGGGCTGACCTCCAGCGCGGGCGTGGGCTGGTCGCCGAGGCCGACGTTGGCGTCACCGGTCAGGTAGTCGTAGACGGCCAGCACGTCCTTGTCGAAGCCCTTGCCGGCGACGACCGGCAGCGGGTTCTTGCGGTTCAGGTCCACGCCGTCGCTGAAGTGCCAGATCGCGGCCTGGGTGCCGGAGATGGCCTCCTCGCGGTTGAGTCCGCCGTTGTGCAGCTTGACCCCCGACTTGCGCAGGGTGCGCTGCAGTGCCTTGCGGTCGACCACCGGGAAGCTGTTGTGCAGGATCCAGTTGATCTTGTCGCGGTTCTCGTGGAACGGCGAGTTCCGGTCCGGGAAGGAGTCCCACGGCTGCTCGACCAGCTTGTGCTTCGGGTCGCTGCCGCGGCGGACCTGGACGCAGTACGCGTCGACGGTCGTGCCGTCGGAGAGCTCGACCTTGAACACCTTGGCGAGGATGTCCCTGAGCTTCCCCTTGCCCACGTTCACGTGGTAGCCGGTGATCTCCCGCTCTTCGCTGGGGTAGCCGGTGGCCGGCTCAGCCGCCGCCGGTAAGGCCGCGGTCACCGTCATCGCCACCGCGGCGCCCAGCACCGCGGCTGCGGTGCGGACGGCCCTGAACCTGCTGGCCATGTGCTCTCCTAATTGTCCGTGCAGCCCTCGCCTACTCGTGGTACAGGGGATGTCGATCAGGCGGAGCCGCAGCTTACTCACAGCCACCAAACACGCCCATGTCAGGGGTGGTGTCGCCCGAACGATCTACCCCGGATCGGACGACGGTGACTATCGTCCGGGTGTGACCGGATGGCAGCCGCCGCCTCCCCCGCCGCCGCCCTCGCGGCTGCCGATGATCCTCGGCGTGCTGGCGATCGTCCTCATCGTCGGCGCCGTGGTGACGATCGGGCTGGTGAACCAGGAGAGCCGGGGCACCCCGACGGCCGGGCCGAGCACGGAGACCACCACCACGCCACCCCCGTCGAGCGAGGCCGCGGACGGCTGGCAGCTCGTCGACAACACCGCCGACGCCGACCTGACCTACCAGGTGCCGCGGGACTGGGAGATCGTGTCGGACTCGCGTGCCAGCGGGCTCGGCGTCGACTTCACCGGTACCGCCGACCACGGCACCTACGAGTGCGAGGGCGAGACCTACGTCCGCAGCTACGCGACCAGCGGCGACGTGCGGGCCAAGGACGGCTCGGACCTGGACCTGGCCAAGACCGTGCGCGAGTTCGCCACGTCGTTCGCGAAGACGTCGTTCTCCGACGACGCCGAGGTCGAGGTCGGGAAGCCGGCGGAGCTCGAGGTCGACGGCCGCCCGGCGCTGACGCTCACCGCCACGGTGACACCGCGGGTCACGGTCCCGGCGTGCCAGCCGACCGAGGGCGAGGTCGCGGTCCTCGGCGTCGCGCTGGCCGAGGACGGCGAACCGACCGGCGTGACGATGCTGGTGGTGGTCAGCGACATCGCCGGCGGCCCGGCCGACCCCGCGCCGCTGCCGAAGTCCGTGGCCCAGGACGTCATCGCCTCCGCGACCGTCTCCTGATCGGCTGGAGGACCGCTCGACTGGCCTGCGGCGATCCGCCCCGCGTTGGAATGCTGGCCGGGGTGGCGACGTTGGCACGTTCCGGGCCGGGTGGACGACAGGTGGGGTAGGTGGTCGCGGGTGGGTGCCGCATCGAGGACGACGACGGCGGCACCGGGCTCCACGCGCCTGCCCAGGGAAGTCTGGGTGCTCGTCGCGGCGAACTTCGTCATCGCCGCCGGATTCGGGCTGGTCGCGCCCGCGCTGCCGACCTTCGCGCGCAGCTTCGACGTCAGCGTCACCGCCGCCTCGATCGTGGTCAGCGCGTTCGCCGTGTCGCGGCTGGTGTTCGCGCCGGCCGCCGGGCGGCTGGTCGGCGCGCTCGGCGAGCAGAAGGTGTACCTGACCGGCATCTCGATCGTGGCGGTCACCACCGGGGCGTGCGCGTTCGCCGCCGAGTACTGGCAGCTGGTGGTGTTCCGCGGGGTCGGCGGGATCGGGTCGACGATGTTCACCGTGTCGGCGATCGCGCTGCTGATCCGGCTCACCCCGCCACACCTGCGCGGGCGGGCGTCGGGCCTGTGGGGCACCGGGTTCCTGCTCGGCAACGTGATGGGGCCGCTGCTCGGCGGCGGGCTGCTGACGATCTCCCTGCGCGCGCCGTTCCTGGTCTACGCCGGCGCGCTGTTCGTGGCCGTGTTCATCGTGTGGTGGTTCCTGCGGCACTCCACGCTCGCCGCCCGGGTCACCGACGAGCAGGCGCCGACGATCACCGTGCGGGAGGCGCTGCGGAACCGGGCGTACGTCGCCGCGATGGGCTCCAGCTTCGCCAACGGCTGGGCGGTGTTCGGCGTGCGGGTGTCGCTGGTTCCGCTGTTCGTCACCGAGGTGCTGCGCCGCGACGACGCCTTCGCCGGCACCGCGCTCGCCGTGTTCGCCGCCGGCAACGTCGTGATGCTGCTGGTCGCCGGCCGGCTCGCCGACACCGTGGGCCGCAAGCCGATCGTGCTCGCCGGCCTGCTGGTCTCCGCCGGCGGCACGGTCTGGGTCGGGCTGACCGACACTGTGGCGTGGTTCATGGTCGCCACGGTGGTCGCCGGGCTCGGCGCGGGCCTGCTCGCCCCACCGATGCAGGCGACGGTCGCCGACGTGGTCGGGTCGGAGGGGCGCGGCGGGCCGGTGCTCGCGACGTTCCAGATGTCGGCCGACGTCGGCGCGGTGCTCGGGCCGATCGTGGCCGGGCTGCTCGCCGACCAGCTCTCCTACGGCGCCGCGTTCGCGGTCACCGGGGCGCTGTGCCTGGTCGCCGCGCTGGTGTGGCTGCCGGCGCCGGAGACCCTTCCGCGCGGCGGCAAGAACACCGAGCACCCGACCCCGGACGAAGCGGTGGCGGGGAGTCCACGACCCGACAAGTGAGTAGGTTTCCGATATGGCGACGATGGTGACCTTCCATGCCCACCCCGACGACGAGTGCATCGCCTGCGGCGGCGTGATGCGCAAGGCCTACGAGCAGGGGCACCGGGTGGTGCTGGTGGTGGCGACCCGCGGCGAGCTGGGCGAGGTGCCCGACGGGTTCCTCGGCGACGGCGAGGAGCTGTGGCAGCGGCGGGTCAAGGAGACCGAGGACGCGGCCGGCATCCTCGGCGCGGTGCGCGTGGAGTTCCTCGGCTACACCGACTCCGGGATGATGGGTGAGCCCACCAACGACGCGCCGGGCGCGTTCTGGACCGCCGACGTCGAGGAGGCGGCCGGGCGGCTCGCGGCGATCCTGCGCGAGGAGGACGCCGACGTGCTCACCGTGTACGACGACCACGGCGGCTACGGCCACCCCGACCACATCCAGGTGCACCGGGTCGGCATGCGGGCCGCGGAGCTCGCCGGAACGCCCCGGGTGTACCAGGCGACGATGAACCGGGACGCCGCCCGGCGCGGGCGGGAGTCCTTCGCCGCCGGGTCCGAGTTCGAGATGCCCGAGTTCGCCGACGACTTCGGTACCCCCGAGGCCGAGCTCACCACCCAGGTCGACGTGACGCCGTGGGTCACCTACAAGCGGCAGGCGATGCGCGCGCACGCCAGCCAGATCAGCGAGCAGTCGTTCTTCCTGGCCATGCCGGACGAGGTGTTCGGGTACGTGTTCGGCACCGAGTGGTTCATCCGCGTCGGCGCCGAGCCGGGGGTCGCCGAGTACGACCTGTTCGACTGATGCTCTTCGACGAGGTGCTGGCCGCCGGGCCGGTGCGCGCGCACGTGTCGGACACGGCGTGGTTGCAGGCGATGCTGGACGCCGAGGCCGCGCTCGCCTGCGCGCAGGCCGACGTCGGCCTGGTCGACCAGGCGGTGGCCGAGGACATCGTGGCGGCGTGCGTGGCGTCCCGCTACGACGTCGCCGAGCTGGCCACGGCCGCGGCCGCGTCGGGCAACCCGGCGGCGCCGCTCGCGCGGGCGCTGGCCGAGCGGGTGCCGCCCGAGGCACGCCCGTTCGTGCACCGGGGCGCGACGAGCCAGGACATCGTGGACACCGCGGCCATGCTGGTGTCCCGACGCGCGGTCTCCGCGGTGCTGGTGGACCTGTGGGCGTGCTGCGACGACCTCGGCACGCTGTGCGCCGAGCACCGCGACACGCTCCAGGTGGGGCGGACGCTGCTGCAGCAGGCGCTGCCGACGACGTTCGGGCTGACCGTGGCCGGGTGGCTGTCCGGGCTCGGCGCGGCCGGCCGGTCGCTGGCCGGGCTGCGGCCGGCGGCGCAGCTCGGCGGGGCGGTCGGCACGCTGGCGTCGCTGGACCCGTCGGGCCCGGCGGTACTCGCGGCGTACGCCCGACGGCTCGGCCTGCGGGAGCCGGACGTGCCGTGGCACACCGACCGGGGGCGGATCGCGGACCTGGCCGGCGTGCTCGGGCGGGTGTGCGGGTGCGTGGCGAAGGTCGCCGGCGACGTGGTGCTGCTGGCGCAGACCGAGGTCGGGGAGCTGACCGAGACGGCGGAGGGCGCCGGCGGCTCGTCGACGTTGCCGCACAAGCGCAACCCGGTCGCGGCCGTGTCGGCGCGGGCCGCCGCCGCGCGGGCGCCGGGGCTGGTGGCGACGCTGCTGGCGTCCGCGGCGCAGGAGCACCAGCGGGCGGCGGGCGCCTGGCACGCGGAGTGGGGGCCGCTGGCGGAGCTGCTGCGGGTGACCGGGTCGGCGGTGTGGTGGCTGCGGACGAGCGTGTCGCGGCTGACGGTGCACCCGGAGCGGATGCGGGAGAACCTGGCGCGCACGGGTGGGGCGGTGCTGGCGGAGCGGGTCGCCGCCGAACTGGCGCGGCCGGGCGCGCACGACGAGGTGGCCGAGTGCGTGCGGGCCGGCGGGGACCTGGTGGAGCGGCTGGCCGGGCTGGGGCTGGACCGGGAGCGGGTCGTCGAACTGCTCGACCCGGCCGGGTATCTGGGCGCGGCGGGCGAGTTCGTCGACCGGGCGTTGGCGGCACACGCGCGGCGGAAGGACGGCCGATGACGTTGTTCCACGAGGTGCACGGGCCGCCGGACGGGCCGGTGGTGGTGCTGGCCGGGGCGCTCGGCACCGACCTGACGATGTGGGACGCCCAGGTGGACCCGCTGGTGGCGGCCGGCTTCCGGGTGGTGCGCTACGACCACCGCGGTCACGGCCGGTCCCCGGCGCCGCCGGGTCCGTACACCCTGGCCGAGCTGGGTGGCGACCTGGTCACGCTGCTCGACCACCTCGGGGTGGCGCGGGTGTCGCTGGTCGGCCTGTCGCTGGGCGGGATGGTCGGCATGTGGCTGGCCGCGCACGAGCCGGCGCGGGTGGAGCGGCTGGTGCTGTGCTGCACGTCGGCACGGCTCGGCCCGCCGGACATGTGGCTGGACCGGGCGCGGGCGGCCCGCGAGTCCGGCATGGAGCCGCTGGCCGACGCGGCCGTCGGGCGGTGGCTGACCCCGTCCGCCGACCCGTCCCTGGCCGAGCGCCTGCGCCGGATGGTGGCGGCGACCCCGCCCGAGGGCTACGCCTCCTGCTGCGACGCGATCCGCACGATGACCGTCGAGGACGACCTGAGCGCGATCACCGCCCCGACCCTGGTGATCGCGGGTGCGCGGGACCAGGCGACGCCGCCGGAGCACGCCCGCCGGATCGTCGCCGCGATCCCCTCCGCGCGCCTGGCCGTCGTCGAGGAGGCGGCGCACCTGGGCAACACCGAGCGGCCGGCGGAGTTCACCGAGCTGATCCTCGAGCACCTGCGCCCGTCCCGGCACGCCGCCGGGATGGCCGTCCGCCGCGCGGTACTCGGCGACGAGCACGTGGACCGCGCCGTGGCCGGGACGACGGAGTTCACCCGGCCGTTCCAGGAGTACGTGACCGAGGCCGCGTGGGGCGCGGTGTGGACCCGGCCGGGTCTGGACCGCCGTACGCGCAGCGCGATCACCCTGACGGCGCTGACCGCGCTGCGGTCGTTCGAGGAGCTGCCGATGCACGTCCGGGCCGCCGTGCGCAACGGCCTCACGCCGGCCGAGATCTCGGAGATCCTGCTGCACACGGCCGTCTACGCCGGGGTGCCGGCGGCCAACACGGCGTTCGCCATCGCCCGCCAGGTCCTCGACGAACCGGACTGAAACAGCCCAGCCTTGTTCGGCGGCGGCCTGTACGACACCCACGAGGTGACGTTCTACGTCGAGAACGGCGAGTTCCGCGCCGTACCGGAAGAGAACGTGACGACTCCTGCGCGCATCGTCGACGGGTACGCCGGGACCGACGACTGGCGACCGTACGGTTTTCGTGCTGAATCGGCGACCCTGCGACAGCGACGGCAGGGTAAACGGATTCAGCGGCACCTGGACGTATCAGTACAGCCTCGTCTGCTGGTCCTGTGTGGTCAGCGGGCCGTTCGAGTTCACCCGCGGCTGAGGTCGCCGCCCAGCAGGGTGCGGGCGGTTCTGGCCACCAGGTCGACGGTGCTCGGGGGTGGGGCCGCGCCGCGCTCCAGGTGGCGGCGGACGGCGGCGTAGGGCAGGTCCACCAGGGCCAGCAGGAGCTCGTCGCTGGTCAGTCCGGTCAGTGGGCGCAGGCGCCGCAGCACGGCGCCGAGGGCGGCTTCGAGCCGACGGTCGGCCTCGTCGGCACGGGCGCGGTCGGCGGCCGACCAGCCGTCGGCGCCGAGGGCACGCCGGCCGGCGTGGAGCACCAGGCCCTCGGCAGGGTTGGACCGGCACCAGCTGACGACGTGTGCCGCGGCCTCGGGCGGGTCCTGGCCCAGCGCGTCGAGGTAGCCCTGCTGGAAGCGGGTCACGGTGCGGAGCCAGACGGCGGCCAGCAGGGCGGGGCGGCCGGGAAAGCGGTGGTAGACGGACCCGCTCGGCGCGCCGACCTCCCGGGCGACGGCCGACATGGTCACCCCGGCGATCCCGCCCTCGGCGAAGATCCGGACGGCGGCGTCGAGGAAGTCGTCGGTGGTGTGCCGCGGCGGCCTGCCCATGTTTTAGAGATTACTCTCCAATACATGCGTGTGTGGAACCGGTTTCGTCTGGGCACGAGAACCTGCTCGGTGGAGCCGTCCGCGATTCCAGGAGAACAGCTCGCACAGGAAGACATCAGGGCTTGGCTCGGCATCACAACGCCTTGCCACCCCTGGCTCCGCGGCGCTGTGGAAGTACGGCGCTTTCAGGGATCCGGCCTGAACTCGGCATCGACCACCGCACTCGCACGATCCCTTTTGCCGGTCATTGTCGCGGCTCTGCCGACAGACGGTGAACCGCCGGAGGTGAGCCGCTATGCACCGGCCCGTCGCCGGAATGAGGCCCCAGTCGAGTCAGGCTGTGGACGGACCGTCGGCCAAACCGACTTGGGCGCCGACGGCGTCGCTGCTGGCTGCGCTGAGCACGGCGTTCAGGAGTCCGGGGAACCGGGTGTTCAGGTCATCACGGCGAAGCTCGACGAAACAGCGGGTGCCTTCTTGGCGGGTCCGGGTGATCCCGGCGTCCCGGAGCACCCGCAGATGATGACTCAGTGTCGACTTGGCCACCGGGGCGCGAAGCTCGCCCCATCCGCGCTCACGGCCGTCGGCGAGCACTCGCACCAGACCCACGCGGATCGGATCGCTCAGCGCCCCCATCACCTCGATGAGGGTCATCTCGCCCGGATCGGGATGCCGCGCCTGTCTCATGACGACCATGGTAACTTGTTCGACATTCCACGAACATCGAACATCGAAGAGGTGTTGACCGTCCAGCCTCAAGAGGACTTCACCGGCAAGGTCGTCATCGTCACCGGCGCCGGATCGGGAATCGGTCGTGCCGCCGCCCACGTCTTCGCTCGCGCCGGAGCCCAAGTGCTCGGTGTCGGGCGCCGCACCGATGCCCTTGCGGAGACCGCCGCCGGGCACTCCGGGATCACCACACACGCCGCGGACCTGCGCACCCCCGAAGCGCCCCAGAACGTCATCGACGCCGCGACCGACCGGTGGGGACGACTTGACGTGCTGGTCAACAACGCCGGCGCCACCAAGATGATGCCGCTGGCTCAGACCACGGCCGGCGGCATCGACGATCTGTTCAGCCTCAACGTCACCGCACCCAGCCTGCTCGCCCGCGCCGCCCTGCCCCACCTGTGCAACACCAAGGGCTCGATCGTCAACGTCTCCAGCACCTACGGCCACCGGCCACTACCCGGCGCCGCCCACTACGCCGCATCCAAAGCCGCCCTCGAACAGCTCACCCGCAGTTGGGCGGTGGAACTCGCCCCCGACGGCATCCGCGTCAACGCCCTGGCCCCCGGCCCCACCGAGAGCCAGGCACTGAGCGCCGCCGGGCTGCCCGAGACCACCATCGAGGAAATCAAGCGCGCCGAAACGGCCCGCATCCCCCTCGGCCGCCGCGGCGAACCCGAAGAGGTCGCCACCTGGATCCTGCACCTGGCCGACCCGGCCACCACCTGGCTCACCGGCCAGATCCTCACCGTCGATGGCGGCTTGGACCTCACCTGACACGCCATCCCGAAATTCAACGCAGAGTGACCAGCAGCGGCCAGACGGTCGACGTCGTCGGCGCGGTCGGCGGGCGACCAGCCGTCGGCGCCGAGGGCTCGACGCCGACATGGAGCACAAGGTCCTCGTCGGTGGTGTGCCGTGGTGGCCAGCCCATGTTTTGGAGGCTAATCTCTAATACGTGCGCGTGTGGAACCGGCATTCCCGGGTGTTCGCGGTGCCGCAGGATCGTGTCGGCGCCCTGATCGACACCCTGGCCGGCGACGACGATCGCCTCTGGCCGGGCCGGGCGTGGCCCGCGATGCGGTTCGACCGGCCGCTCGGGGTCGGTGCCGCCGGTGGGCACGGGCCGGTCCGCTACCACGTCGAGTCGTACGTGCCGGGCCGCTCGGTGCGGTTCCGGTTCAGCGCGCCCCGCGGGTTCGACGGCTTCCACGAGTTCACCGTGCGACCGACGGGAGGCGGGGAGACCGAGCTGGCGCACCTGATGGTGCTGCGACTACGCCACCCGGCCTGGTGTACCTACCCACTGCTGTGGCGCCCCCTGCACGACGCCGTGCTGGAGGACAGTCTGGACCGGGCGGAACGCGAACTCACCGGGACGGTCCGCGCACCCGCGCGCTGGAGCCCCTACGTGCGCCTACCGCGGAACCTGGCACGGACCCGCACTCGGCTCCCGACACGGTGACGTGCGGGACGTTCACCACGGGCGTGGCGTGAGGGAACGTCGTCTGGGGAACGGGCTACCGCTCCCGAGTGCGATGAACCCGACGGTCTACCCCACCAGGCCGCGGGGGCGGCAGCAGCGCTTGTACCGCTGACCCGAGCCGCACCAGCAGGCCGCGCTCAGGTCCGGAGGCCAGGTGCCGGCGACCGGGAGCGAGCGCAGGTAGCCGCTCAGGGTGGTGCCGATCGGCGGCAGGCCACGGGTGCGGGCGGCGAACGTGTCGTAGTCGGCCACGCCGTAGGTGGGGTCCTGGGCGCGGGCGAGCGCCCGCTCCACGGCCGTGCGGTGGTCGTCCCAGTCCGCGCGCAGGTCGTCCTTGAGGGTGGGCCAGGTCGCGACCGCGCGGGCGTGGTCGGACCGGGGCCAGAACAGGACGGTCGGGGGGACGGTGGACGCCGTCGCCGCGGGCCTCGACGTGCCGCCGGCGCGGGCCCGGTCCGCCGCCTTGCGGAACTGCGCCGCCTGGCGGCCCTCGGTCAGGGCCTCGCCGGCGGTGTAGATCCGGACGGCGGACTCGAAGTCGCCGGCGGCCTCCAGGGCCTCGCCGTAGAGCTGGTGCTCGGGTGCGCCGGCGCGGCCCAGCTCGACGAGCTTGGCGAACTCGCGGGCGGCCTCCTCGCCCCGGCCGGTGTCGGCCAGCAGCGCCGCCAGATACGCCCTGGGCTCGCCCAGCTCGTCGTGCACGTCGTCGGACACCGCCAGGCGCAGGGTCGCCTCGGCCTCGGGCGCGCGGCCGTAGCGCAGCTGCAGCTCACTGACCGTCAGCATCGCGTGCGCGACGCTGAACTCCGGGCCGCGCAGGGCCGCGTCGTGCACCGCCGCCAGCAGCCGGTCGATCGTCGCGTCCGGGGAACCCTGGTCGATGGCATCGCGCACCGCGAAGTCGATGTCGTCGCCGCTCACTCTCGAACCACGTAACGCCATGCGCGGAGATTACTCAGCTCACCAAACCCGCCAACGCGGCCGGGTCCGGCGCTCCGTCGGCGACCACCACGGTGTAGCCGTAGGACAGCGTCTGGTCAGCGGCGACGGTCACCGCACGGTCGAAGAAGGGGGCCGGGCAGACCGCGGCGAACGGTTCGGACCGGACGAACCACTTCGGCTCGTCGGGCGCCACGAACAGCAGCGTGGACTCGCCGCCGTGGTCGTCGTGGCGGCCGCGGAACGCCAGCCAGGGTGCGCGCACGCCCATCAGCTCGTCGCCGCCGACCCGGCCGGGCACGTGCACGCTGCCGCCGGTGAACGAGCGCGGGCCACGCCAGAACAGGCCGCCGTAGCCGGCGTTCGGGCGGCCCTCGGTGGTGGGGCTGCCGATCACGATCTCGGCGTCCGACACGTTGGTGAAGCTGGTGCCGAACCCGAGCGACCACGCGCCGTCCACGACCTCGACGCTCAGGATCCGCTCCTCGGCGAACCACGTCTCGCCCTGCTCGGTGTCCCAGGACAGCGACTCCACCAGGCGCACCCGCTCGGGCCCGGGGTGCACGACCGAGAAGTCGACGTGTCGCGTGGTGCCGTTGTTCGGCAGCTGCTGGTAGCCGCGGTCGCGCAGGTAGGTGGGCCCGCCCCAGAAGTTCGCCGGCCCGGCGGGGGAGATCAGGTTGGGCAGCGACCAGGCGATGCCCTTGTGCCACACGTGGTCGTGCGGGCGGTACAGCGAGACCAGACTCCCACCGAGTGTCCTCAGCGGATGGAAGTACGGCCGGGGCGACTCCAGTTGGGCGTCCCAGGGCCGGTACACGTAGCGCGCGAGCTCCGTGTCGTCGCTGGAGATCCGGATCGACGTGCCGTGTTCCTCCAGCAGGCTCAGGACCATGGCGCCCCCGTGCCGTCCATCCGGTGGTAGAACGGCGAGTCCGCGTCGAGCTCGCCGGCGGCGATCCGTCGGCCGGTGAACGCCGACGCGTAGATCGCGGCGATCAGCTCGACCGTGCGCCGGGTGTCCGACAGCGACACCGGCGGCGGCGCACCGGCGTCGAGCGCGTCCAGGACCGCGGCCAGCTGGGCGTCGTGCCCGCTGCGCACTCCGGTCGGCCCCGACGCCCACGCCGCGGCGACCGCATCGGTGTGGCCGGGCGCGGCCGTCACCGTCCAGTCGTCGTCGCCGTAGCCGTACACGTGGTCCAGCTCGACGGTCGCGTGCTCGAAGTCGAACCGCAGGTAGCTGGCCTCACGCGGGGACACCACGCTGTTCACCACGGTCGCCACCGCGCCGTTGGCGAACGTCACGATCGCGCACGACAGGTCCTCGGTCGCGGTCGGCTTCGCCTGCCGGGCGGCCACCGCGACCACCTCCCGCCACTCCCCCATGATCGACAGCAGCAGGTCGAACTGGTGGATGCCGTGCCCCATCGTCGGCCCGCCGCCCTCGACGTCCCAGTTCCCGCGCCACGGCACCGCGAAGTACTCGTCCGGGCGGAACCACAGGGTGTGGCACACCGCCGCGGTCGGCCGGCCCAGTCGCGGGTCGCCGACGAGCCCACGCACCGCCTCCGCGCCGCTGCCGAACCGGTGCTGGAACACCGTCGCGAAGTGCGCCCCGCCGCCCATCGACGCGGCCGCGATCGCGTCCAGCTCCGCCAGGCTCAGCACCGGCGGCTTCTCGCACAGCACGTGGCTGCCCCGGCCCAGCGCGGCGACCGCCTGCGCCGCGTGCAGGCCCGGCGGCGTGCACAGGTGCACGAGGTCGGGCGACTCGGCGTCGAGCAACGCGTCCAGGTCCGGGTAGCGGCCCGGCACCGACCACTCGTCGCCGAACGCGTCGAGCGCTCTGGGGTCGATGTCGGTGGCGGCGACGATCCTGGACCGCCCGCCCAACCGTTCGAGACTCGCCGCGTGGAAGCCGGCGATCACACCCGTTCCGACGATCGCACTGGAGTAGGTAGCCACGTCAGGTCACGGTAACGGCAACCGTGGGGAAGTGGGTGTCCTCGATCCGCAGTTCCGGTCCCACCAGCCGCACCCGCACCACGTGCCGCACGACCGCGCTGGAGGACGACAGCCGCAGCTCCAGCTCGCCCGGCTCGACGATCTTGTGCCCGGCCAGCCCGGTGAACGCCGACGCCGACGCCGGCACCCGGAACTCCACGTTCCGCGACTCGCCGGGCAGCAGCCGCACCTTGGCGTAGCCGACCAGCCGCACCACCGGCCGAGTCACCTGCGCGACCGGGTCGTGCAGGTACAGCTGTACGACGTCCGCGCCGGGCCGGTCGCCGGTGTTGGTCACGGTCAGGCCGACGGTCACCGCGCCGTCGGTGCCGGTCTCGTAGCTCGCCGGGCCGTAGGCGCCCCACTCGAAGTCCGCGTACGACAGCCCGTGGCCGAACGGGAACAGCGCGGTCGGGTCCACCGAGCTGGCGTCGTTCAGCCGACCGAGCACCGGCGCGAGGTAGCCGGCCGGCTGGCCGTGGGGGTCGGCGGGCACGCTGACCGGGAGCCGCCCGGCCGGCTCGGCGCGGCCGGTCAGCACGCCCGCGACCGCGGGCCCGCCCTCCTCGCCGGGGAAGAAGGCCTGCACGATCGCGGCGGCCCGGCCGGCGTACGGGCCGAGCGCGTAGGGGCGGCCGGTCATCAGCACCAGCACCACCGGGGTGCCGGTGTCCAGCACGGCCGCCAGCAGCCGCGCCTGCGCGCCGGGCAGCCGCAGGTCCGGCACGTCGCAGCCCTCGCCGGAGGTGCCGCGGCCGAACAGTCCGGCCCGGTCGCCGAGCGCGACCACGCACACCTCGGCGCGGCGGGCGGCGTCGACGGCGTGCTCGATGCCGGAGGTGTCGTCGGTGTCGACGTCACACCCGCGGGCGTGCTCGACCAGCTCGGGCGGCATCTCGCGGGTGAGCGCGTCGAGCAGGGTCGGGATCTCGATGCCCAGCGGGGTGTCCGGGTGCTTGCTGCCGACGTGGCTGGGGAAGGTGTAGCAGCTGAGCATCGCGCCCACGGTGTCCGCCTGCGGCCCGACGAGCGCGACCCGGGTGCCGGCGCGCAGCGGCAGCGTGCCGTCGTTGGTCAGCAGCACCACCGACTCCTCGGCGATCCGGCGGGCCAGCTCCCGCGCGGGCGGCGGGTCGAGCGACATCCGGCCGTCCACGAGGGGCGGCTGCCAGTCCGGGTCCAGCAGGCCGAGCTCGAACTTCTGCCGCAGCACCCTCGCCGCCGCACGGTCCACAAGGGACTCCTCGACGACGCCGGCGCGGACCGCGTCGATCAGCGGTTCGCCGTAGCAGTACACGTTCGGCAGCTCGACGTCGACGCCGGCGCGGAGCGCGAGCGCGGCCGCCGACGCCGCGCCGGCCACCAGCCGGTGCTGGGTCTCGACGAACGTGACGCCGAAGTAGTCGGACACGACGGTGCCGGCGAAGCCCCAGTCCTCGCGCAGCAGGCGGGTGAGCAGGTCGGTGTCGACGGCCGGCGGGATCCCGTCGATCTCGGCGTAGGAGTGCATCACCGAGCGCGCTCCGCCCTCGGTCAGCGCGTGCAGGAACGGCGGCAGCAGCACGTCGGCGAGCTCGCGGCGGCCGATGGCGACCGGGCCGAAGTTGCGCGCCGCGTGCGAGGCCGAGTAGCCGACCAGGTGCTTGAGCGTGGCGACCACCCCGGCGGACTGGAGCCCGCGCACGTACGCGGTGCCGACCGTGGCGACCAGGTACGGGTCCTCGGCGATGGTCTCCTCGGTGCGGCCCCAGCGCGGGTCCCTGGTCACGTCGAGCACCGGCGCGAGTCCCTGGTGGACCCCCAGACTCCGCATGCTGGCGCCGATCTGGCCGGCCATCTCGCCGATGAGGTCGGGGTCGAAGCACGCACCCCAGGCCAGCGCGGTCGGGTAGATCGTGGCGCCCCAGGCCATCAGGCCGGACAGGCACTCCTCGTGCACGACCGCGGGGATGCCGAACCGGCCCGCGGCCATGATCTCCGCCTGCATCTCGGCCAGCCGCGCGGTGCCGGCGACCGGGGTCACCGGCGCCGAGCCGAAGTGGCGGGTCAGCTGGCCCAGCCCCTGCTTGATCAGTGTCGACCAGTCCGGGACCGCGTCGATCTGCTCGTTCTGGAACGGGGCCACGTCACCGCCGCCGTCGTCCACGCCGTCGTCCTGGCCGAGCCAGACCCCGTACAGCTGGGCCACCTTCTCCGGAAGTGTCATCCGCGCGAGCAGGTCCGCGACCCGCTCGTCGATGGTGCGACGCGTGTCGCGCCATGGTTCGACGACCGTCGCCGCACTGTCAGCCTCGTTGAGCATGCCGCCGTCCGTTCGATCAATGTTCCGAAAATTTCCGGAATCGATGCATCCACGCTAACCCTGTCATTACGACCGTATCAAGGGATTGACGGCCTGCTGCCACCGTCGTAACCTGCTGCCTACTCGTCGCAACTTATCGTATGACGACCGAAACTTTTGTGATCGCGCTGGGGCGATTGCTTCTCGCCGGGCCCCGGCGCTTCGACCACTTCGTGGAAAGGCGCGGCTCATGTCCACTCTCCCCCGGAGAAAGTTCCTCGGGCTCGTCGGCGCGGGGGTCGGCGCCGGTCTGATCGGCACCACCACCAGCGGGTGCGGCACCGACGCCACCGGCGGCGGTGGCGGCGGCGACAGCCAGATGCAGATCTGGGTGCTCCAGGAGGAGGCGCAGAACGTCGCCCACCGGGTCGCGCTGGACAGCTACAACAGCGACGCCGAGGTGAAGGGCCGGCTGGTCTCCACCAGCAACGACGGCTACCGCGACAAGCTGCACACCGCCATGGGCTCGGCCGACAACGCGCCCGACGTGTTCTACAACTGGGGCGGCGGCAGCATCCGCTCCTACGCGCGCGACGACCTGATGGTCGACCTCACCCCGCACCTCAACGAGGACCCGGCGTGGAAGGAGAAGTTCATCCCGTCGGTGCTCGACGCGGGCCAGATCGACGGCAGGTACTACGGCATTCCGGCACGCGGCATGCAGCCGATCATCATGTTCTACAACAAGGCCGTCTTCGCCGACCACGACCTGCAGCCGCCGAAGACCTGGGACGAGCTGCTCGCCGCGTCCGACCGGCTCAGCAACAACAACATCATCCCGTTCGCGCTCGCCGGCGGTGACGCCTGGTGCGAGCTGGTGTGGCCGGAGTACCTGGTGGACCGGATCGGCGGACCGGAGGTGTTCCAGGCGATCGCCGCCGGCGAGGAGGGCGCCTGGGGGCACCCGGCGGTCATCCAGTCGATGAACATGATCATCGACCTGGTGGAGCGCGGCGGGTTCGGCGACAGCTTCGCCTCGGTCCGCTGGGAGGGCGCCGGCGCGTCCACGCTGATCGCGCAGGGCAAGGCCGGCATGCACCTGATGGGCTCGTGGGAGTACACCAACCAGGTCACCGACCAGCCGGAGTACGCGGCCACCGACCTCGGCTTCGCGGACTTCCCGGTGGTCGAGGGCGGCGTCGGCGACCCGAAGGCGATCGTCGGCAACCCGACCAACTACTTCTCCATCTCGAAGAGCTCGCCCAACGTGGACGCCGCGCTGGAGTTCCTGCGCACCGAGATGGCCTCCGACGCCTACGTCGACGCCTGGCTCAAGGCCGGCGACGTCCCCGCGACCACCAACCTCGAGGAGCGGATGGACGCCGCGGCCAACCGGGACTACGCCGAGCTGGTCTACAACATGGTCGTGGAGGCGCCGAGCTTCCAGCTGTCCTGGGACCAGGCGGTCGAGCGCCACCTCGCACAGCCGATGCTGGACGCGCTGGCCAAGGTGTTCCTCGGCCAGCTCGACGCGAAGGGGTTCGTGGCCGCCAACGAGAAAGCGGCCAGGTGACCGCGACCGTCCGGGTCGTCACCGGAGGCGGGCCGGACGCCGCGGCGTCGGCC
>DATABL010000245.1:0-39999 GCA_036259595.1 Actinophytocola sp. | reverse complement strand
TGGAGCTGCGCCGGTACCACGAGGTGCCCGACTGGCGCCCACGGTGGATCTTCCACGACCTGCCCGTGGTACCGGACGACCTGACCGTGGTGGTCACCGGATGACCGAAGTGGTGTCCTGGATGGACGACCGGTTGGCGGCGGCGGGGATCGCGCGCACCGGGCCGGTGGCCGAGCACCGGGTGCGGGCCTGGGGCACGGTGCTCACCGCGCCGACCGACCGGGGGCCGGTGTGGTTCAAGGCCCCCGGCCCGCGCACGGTGTTCGAGGTGCGGCTGTACGAGGTGCTCGCCTCGGTGGTGCCGGACCGGGTTCTCACGCCGATCGCGACCGACACCGAGCGGGGCTGGCTCCTGCTGCCCGACGGCGGGCCCACCCTCGACGGTGACCCGACCGTGCTGGCCGAGGTGCTGCCGAGGTACGCGGCGCTGCAACGGGAGCTGGCGTCCCATGTGGACTCGCTGCTGGCGGCCGAGGTCGCGGACATGCGACCCGCCGCGATGCCGGCCCGGTTCGACGAGGCGGTCGAGGTCGCCAGGAGCAGCGCCGAGGGCCCGGACGACCACGCCGCGATCGACGCGGTGGTGGCGGCGCGCCCGGAGTTCGTCTCGTGGTGCGACCGGCTCGCGGCCTCGCCGGTGCCGTCGAGCCTGGACCACAACGACCTGCATCCCGGCAACGTCTTCGCCGCCGGCACCCGCTTCTACGACTGGGGCGACGCGGTGGTGGCACACCCGTTCGCCAGCATGCTGGTGACCCTCGGCATCCTGCGCGTAGTCCACGACCTGGACGACGCGACCCTGCACCGCCTGCGCGACGCCTACCTGGAGCCGTTCACCGACCTGGCCCCGCGCGCGGAGCTGGTCGCCGAGGTCGAGCTGGCCTGCCGGGTCGCCAAGCCGGCGCGGGCCCTGGTCTGGGAACGCGCGCTGGCCGCCGGCGACGGCGAGTACCGCCGCGCCCCGCTGGAGACCCTGCTCGCCGTGGGCGTGCCCGACTCGCTGGCCCTGCGCGCCGCATGAACGACGCCGGAACCTGGGACCTCACCCGCACCGCGCTGACCGTGCCCGGTGTCTCGGTGGCGTACGGCTACGCCATCGACGGAGTGACGCCGGGCCCGCACCGCGGCCTGCCCTCCCCGCACCTGACCTTCCTCGTCAGCCTGGACGACCCGGTCGAGACGGCCCAGACCCGGGACGACTGGGAGCGGCACCGGCTCGCGCGGCACGACGTCGTGCTCGGCGGCCTGCACACCCGGCCGACCTACGTGCGGCAGCCGCGCCGCCAGGCCGGGATCCAGCTGGCCGTGCACCCGCTGGCGGCACGGTCCCTGTTCGGGCTGCCCGCGGCCGAGCTGACCGGCCTGACCTGCGAGGGCGCCGACGTGCTCGGCGACGGGATCCGCGAGCTGCGGGAGCGCATGCACGAGCTGACGACCTGGCCGCGGCGGTTCGCCGCACTCGACGAGTACCTGTGGACCCGCGCGGCCGAGCGGCACCAGAGCCCGCGCCGGGAGGTCGTCGCGGTCTGGCGGCAGCTCAGCCGTGGCACCACGCCGGTCACCGACCTGGCCCGGAACACGGCGATGAGCACCCGGCAGCTGTCGGCCCTGGTCAACCGGGAACTGGGCGTCGGCCCCAAGGCCCTGGCGAGCCTGCTGCGGTTCGACCGGGTGCTCGCGGCCATCGGCGCCGACGTCCGGGCCGGCCGGCGTCCGCACCTGGCGGGGATCGCGCACGAATGCGGGTTCTTCGACCAGTCCCACCTGGTGCGCGACTTCCGTCGGTTCACCGACACCAGCCCGACCGGGTTCCTCGCCGAGGAGCACCGAAACGTCCAAGCCGGCGGCCACCGAGCGGGCGCAGACTCGGGGTCATGAACGTCAACCGGATCCTCCCGTACGCCGCCGGCGACGACCTCTCCGCGTCCCAGGACTTCTACGTGGGCGTCTTCGGACTCCAGGTCGCGATGCACGACCCCGTCCTCGGCCTGCGGTCCCCGACCACTCCCGCCGCGCAGCTCCTCGTCCCGCCCCGCGGCATGGAGAACCCCCAGCCGCACTTCGGCATCGACGTCGGCGACCCGGCGGCGGTGGACGCGGCCCACGCCGAGGTGACCCGCCGCGGCCTGCGCGTCGTCTACCCACTGACCGACGAGCCCTGGGGCGTGCACCGCTTCTTCGTCGAGGACCCCGGCGGCACGGTGGTCAACGTCCTCGCACATCTGCGCTGACCCCGGACACGCTGCTGCAAGGATGGCGGCATGACCGAGTTCGACACCGGGAGCGTGTTCGACGCCGACTACCTCCACTTCTACGCCGACCGGCTGAACCCGGCGACCAGCGACGCGGACGCCGACCTCGCCGCCAGGATGGCCCGGCTCGCACCGGGTGACGAGGTGCTCGACCTCGCCTGCGGGCACGGGCGCATCGCGAACCGGCTGGCCGCGCGCGGCTGCCGGGTCACCGGCCTGGACGCGGTGCCGCTGTTCCTCGACCGGGCCCGCGCCGACGCCGCCGCCCTCGGCGTGGAGGTCGACTACCGGCAGGGCGACATGCGCGAGCTGCCGTGGACCGAGCGGTTCGACGCGGTGCTCAGCTGGTTCACCGCGTTCGGCTACTTCGACGACGACGGCAACCGGCAGGTGCTGGCCGAGGTGGCCCGCGCGCTGCGGCCGGGCGGCCGGTTCGCGCTGGAGATCAACCACTACCCGTGGCTGGTGCGCAACTTCCAGCCGACGATGGTCACCGAGCGGGACGGCGACCTGCTCGTCGACCGCAACGAGCTCGACCCGTTGACCAACCGGATCACCGTGCGCCGCACCACGATCCGCGGCGACGAGCGGCGGGACGCGGAGTACTTCGTGCGCCTGGTCGCCTTTCCCGAGCTGCGGTCGTGGCTGCTCGCGGCCGGGTTCCGCACGGTCACCGCGTTCGGCGCGGAGGGCGCGCCGCTCACCACCGCGAGCCCGCGGCTGATCGCGGTGGCGGAGCGGTGATCCGACCGGCAACCCCGGACGACCTGCCGCTGCTGCGCGAGATCGAGCGCGCCGCCGGCGAGCCGTTCCGGGGCGTCGGCATGGCCGAGGTCGCCGACGACGAGCCGCCGACGGTCGCCGAGCTGGCCGGGTACCAGTCCGACGGCCGGGCGTGGGTGTACGTCGACGGCTCCCCGGTGGCGTACCTGCTGGTGGCGCCGGTCGACGGGCACGCGCACGTCGAGCAGGTGTCCGTGCACCCGGACCACGCGCGGCGCGGGATCGGGGCCCGGCTGCTCGGTGCGGCGGAGCGCTGGGCGCTGGCCCACGACATGTCCACCGTGACGCTCACCACGTTCGCGGACGTGCCGTGGAACGCGCCGTACTACGCGCGACTCGGCTTCACCGTGGTGCCCGAACGTGACCTCACCCAGGGCCTGCGCTCGATCCGGGCGCACGAGGCCGCTCGCGGCCTGGACCGATGGCCGAGGGTGACGATGACGAGAACTATTCGTGGTCAGGGTTTGACCCGGTCGGGGACCGGTTACCCACCGGCGGAGAAGCCGAACGACACGGGGTTTGAACCACGACCGGCGTGGGTACCTCCCCGCGCATGTGGCTGTACACGTGTGGGCAGGTGACGCGATGAGCTCCGAGGCGTTCCAGGAAGACAGTGCGCGCGGGTTCTCGGTCCAGGTCGAGAACCACGGTGAGACGGTGGTGCTGAACGTGGTTGGTGAGGTGGATCTGGTCACCGCACCCGTGTTGGAGGAATCGATCGCCACCGTGCTGTCCAGACGGCCGGATATGGTGGTCGTCGACCTGAGTGAGGTGGGGTTCCTGGCGTCGGTGGGGATGAGCGTGCTGATCGGCTGCAACGAGCAGGCTGGGACCACGCGGTTCCGGCTCGTCGCAACGGGAGCATCGACGTTCCGCCCGATGGAACTGACGGGGATCGCGGAGGCGATCTCGATCTATCCCACCCGCGACAAGGCGCTGACAGAGGACTGAGATTGCCGTGCCTAGTTCCGATTCCTATGCGACATTAGGAGACCGGAGGCGGAAAGGGGACTCCGGAGTGAACGCAGGGCAACAACAACTCGATGGTGCACAAGAGGGCGACCTCCACTTCCGGGTACCCGCCGCGGCCGCACGGCTCACCGGGCTGCGGCACGCGCTCACCGAGTGGGCCGAGCACTCCGGACTGTCGCCCGAGGATCGCGACGCGCTGACTCTCGCGAGCTACGAGGCCATGGCCAACAGTGTCGAGCACGCCTATGTGGGGCAGTTGCAGGGCGTGCTCGACCTGCGCGCGGTGCGTGACGAGAAGCGCGGTCGGGTGGTGGTGACCGTGACCGACTACGGCCAGTGGAAGACCCCACCGATCGACCCCGGCTCGCGCGGGCGGGGGCTGCCGCTGATCCGCGGCCTCACCCCCAACGCCACGATCACGCCGTCCGAGCACGGCACCACGGTCTCCATGTCCTGGCCCATCGCCGACGTGTGACCCGTCCCCGGACGGGTAACCCGCCGCCATGGCGGAGCGGAAACAACCCCCACAGCAGCAGCCCCACCCCGGCTCGACCGAGGAGATGACCCCGGAGCCGCGGGACTCGATGTCCGACTACCAGGGCCGTGACCTGCTCCGGCACCGCCGCGCACTGATCACCGGCGGCGACTCCGGCATCGGCCGGGCCGTCGCGATCGCGTTCGCCAAGGAAGGCGCGGACGTCGCGATCGCCTACCTCAACGAGCACGACGACGCCAAGCAGACCGCGGAGCTGGTGCGCGCGGAGGGCCGGTTGTGCGAGCTGATCCCCGGCGATCTCGGCGACCGCGAGCACTGCGCACGGACGGTCGAGCAGGCCGTGTCCGCGTTGGGGGGCCTGGACATCCTGGTGAACAACGTGGCCACCCAGGAACCGGCCGACTCGCCGGAGGAGATCACCGACGAGCGCTGGCTGCGCACGTTCGAGGTGAACGTCCACAGCTACTTCCGGGTGACCGCGGCCGCGCTGCCGCACCTCGGCGAGGGCAGCGCGATCATCAACACCGGCTCGGTGAACGGCCTGCGCGGCAACAAGACCCTGATCGACTACTCGGCGACGAAGGGTGCCGTGCACGCGTGGACGTACGCGATGGCCCAGGCGCTGGTCGACCGCGGGGTCCGGATCAACTGCGTCGCCCCTGGTCCGGTGTGGACACCGCTGATCCCGTCGACCCTGCCGGCCGAGCACGTGGAGAGCTTCGGCGGCAACGTGCCGTACGGGCGGGTGGCACAGCCCGACGAGCTGGCGCCTTCGTACGTGTTCTTCGCGTCGAACCAGCTCTCGTCCTACTACAGCGGTGAGGTGCTGGCCGCCCTCGGCGGCGAGACCCACCCGGGATAAGGAGACCAGCGTGAAAGCCGTTACCTGGCACGGAAAGCGCGACGTCCGGGTGGACACCGTGCCCGATCCGAAGATCCAGGAGCCGACCGACGCGATCGTGCGGGTCACCAGCACCGGGATCTGCGGATCGGACCTGCACCTGTACGAGGTGCTGGGGTCGTTCATCGAGGAGGGCGACATCCTGGGCCACGAGCCGATGGGCATCGTGGAGGAGGTCGGCTCGTCGGTGACCCAGCTGAAGCCGGGCGACCGTGTGGTGGTCCCGTTCAACATCTCGTGCGGGCACTGCTACATGTGCGACCAGGGGTTGCAGAGCCAGTGCGAGACCACACAGGTGCGCGAGCAGAACAAGGGCGCCGCGCTGTTCGGCTACACGAAGCTGTACGGCGGGGTGCCCGGTGGGCAGGCGGAGTACCTGCGGGTGCCGCAGGCGCAGTACGGGCCGGTGACGGTGCCGGAGGGGCCACCGGACGAGCGTTTCCTGTACCTGTCGGACGTGGTGCCGACCGCGTGGCAGGCCGTGGCCTACGCCGACGTGCCGGAGGGCGGTAGCGTAGCGGTGTTCGGCCTGGGCCCGATCGGCCAGATGTGCTGCCGAATCGCGAAGCACCGTGGGGCCGAGACGGTGATCGGCATCGACCTGGTGCCGGAACGCCTTGCCCTGGCGGCGAAGTACGGCGTGACCCCGGTGAACCTGGGTGAGCCCGGCGACGTGAGCGACAAGATCCGCGAGCTGACCGCCGGTCGCGGCGCGGACGCGGTCATCGACGCGGTGGGCATGGAAGCCCACGGCTCCCCAGCAGGGAAGATGGCCCAACAGATGGCCACGATGCTCCCGAAGGGCCTGGCCGCGAAGATGATCGAAAAGGCCGGCGTGGACCGCCTGGGCGCACTCCTGTCGTCGATAGACGCGGTGCGGCGAGGCGGAACGGTCTCCCTGTCCGGCGTCTACGGCGGCATGGTCGACCCGCTCCCGATGATGCAGCTGTTCGACAAGCAGATCCAGCTCCGCATGGGCCAGGCGAACGTCCGCCGCTGGCTGGACGACGTCCTCCCCCTGGTGACCCGCGACGACGACCCCCTGGGCGTGGAGGATCTGGCCACCCACAAACTCCCCCTGGCCGAAGCCCCCCACGCGTACGAGATCTTCCAGAGGAAACAGGACGGCGCGATCAAGATCCTCCTCCAGCCGTAAAACCCGGGTCGGCTGCTGCCCTGGGGTTCGGTACGCCGGCGGTGCTCCACGCTGAACGGTGCCACGTGCACCCCGGGCGGTGAGCCGTCCGCCCAGTGCTAGCTTTGGTCGCTCGGGTCGGGGGCACCGGATGCTGGAGGGACCCTTCGTGACGATCGCCTCGACGTCTCCCGTGGTGGCCGCGCCGGCTTCGGGTGAACCGGGTCGCCGGGTGCGAACCTGGCTCTACGTGGCGGCCGGGTTGGGTGTGTTGTTCCTGCTCGGCGTACGCGCGGCGTGGTTCTTCACGATCGACGACGCCTACATCACGTTCCGGTACTCGCTGAACCTCGCGAACGGTGACGGGGCCGTGTGGAACGTCGGCGAGGACCCGGTCGAGGGGTTCACCAACTTCCTCTGGATGGTCTGGCACACACCGTTCGTCTGGGCCGGGGCCGACCTGCCGACCGTCGCCAAGTTGACCTCGCTCGGTGCCGGTGCGATCGCGCTCGGGCTGCTCGTGCGTCACGCCTGGCAGCGGTACGGGCTGGTCTCCGCGCTGGTCGCGGGTGGCGCCTTCGTGGTGTTCCTGCCCACCTACTTCCACGTCACCAGCGGGCTGGAGACCGTCGCGTTCGCCGCGTTGGTGCTGCGGGTCGTGGTCGTCGCGCTGCACGGGCTGGACGGGCGGTCGACGCGGGTCTGGGAGATGCCGCTGCTGGTCGTGCTCGCCGGGATGCTGCGGCCGGAGGGGGTGCTCGCCACGGCGCCGGCGTTCCTGGTCTGGCTGTGGCTGCGCCGGTCGGATCGCCGGGTCTGGCTGTGGTCGGGCGGTGCCGTGGTGGTGGGGGCCGGGTACTTCCTGTGGCGCTGGTCGTACTTCGGCCATCTGTTCCCGAACACGTTCTACGTCAAGTTCGGCAACGTCGACGCCGGCGCGGCCTGGCTCGAGGCCACCGCGCCGGTGCTGGCGCCGCTGCTCGTGCTGACGCTGTTCCTGTTGGTGCGCAAGGAGACCCGGCCGGGCGGCGCGCTGTTGACCGGTACTGTGCTCGCCACCTACCTGACCTACCTGGTCTCCGGGCCGACGATGGACTACGTCCACCGGTTCGCCTTTCACGCCTTTCCGCTGCTGTGTCTCGGCGCGGGGCTCGCGGTCGGGCCCGTGCGGCGTTGGTACCTGGCGTCCGGGATCGGCGCGGTCGCGGTCGGGTGGATCGCGGTGGCCGGGGTGCAGCCGCTCGACCTGCCGACGGTCGTGAACTACGGGCCGGACCTGCAGCGCGCCCATGTGGCGATCGGGCACGGGCTCGCGCGTGCCGACGTGCCCGTCGAGGAGCGCACCATGGCGCTGCACGACGCGGGGGCCACCCCGTACTACAGCCGCTGGAACACGATCGACTACATCGGGCTGAACGACGAGCCGATCGCGCACGGGTCGGATCCGACGACGCGGGTCACCGACGCCGACCCGACGGTCTTCATCGTGCGTGGGCTCACGCCGAAGGTTCCGGTGTTCGCCTACGGGCTGGACGTGACCAGGGCGACCCGGGGTTACGAGCACATCGCGACCGTGCCCATGCGGGAGAACTACTTCATGCACGTCTTCGTCGTCCCCGAGTGGGCGGACGAGGTGCGGGGGCCGCTCGTCGAGGTGGTGGACGTCGCGCAGCGGACCTACGATCCCGGGCGGTTCGAGCTCACCCTGGACCGGTGGTTGGACCGGCTGCGCAACGACCTGCCCTGGTGATCACTTCTTCTTCTTGCCCGAGTCGTCGTCGGGCCAGCTCCCGGTGACCTTGCGGTAGCCGATGGCGCCGCTGCGGTCGATGGCGGCGCGGACGCCGCCGAAGATGGCGCCCTGGATGGTCGCGGCCAGCAGGATCTGACCCCAGGTGCGGTTCTTGTCGGTCGGCTCGGGGGCCTCGCGGTCGCCGGTGACGGCTTCCCAGACCTTGGCGAACACGGCGCTCGCGGCGACGCCGCCCAGCACGCCGAACAGGAGACCCATCGGCTTGTAGATCAGCTTGTGCTTGTTCACTCGTCCTCCCAATCGCTTGTGACTCGCTTACCCCGACCCGACCCCCGTTACCCATCCTGGCGTGGGTTTCGGCGCGACGCCGCGCGGGTAGGCGACACCCATGATCGACGAACAGCTGTGGCAGGAGTTCCACGAGGTCGTGAACATGACCTCCCGCGAGCTGTCCGACTGGCTGCGCACGCGGGACGCCGACGAGGACACCGAAGCCGTTCCCGACCAGGCCGGCTCGCCCACCGGGCGGCAGGTGCTGCACGTGCTCGGCAAGCGTCGGGGCGACCTCACCGGCGACGACGAGCGGGTGATGCGCAAGGTGGTGGACCGGGT
This sequence comes from Actinophytocola sp., assembly GCA_036259595.1. Classification (GTDB taxonomy): domain Bacteria; phylum Actinomycetota; class Actinomycetes; order Mycobacteriales; family Pseudonocardiaceae; genus Actinophytocola. Next base: position 31,095 of record DATABL010000245.1, on the reverse strand, counting down.
CCGTGCGGAGCGGCGGGACGACCTCGAACCCGTCGCGGGGCAGGCGGGGTGGCGGCACCGGTTGATGTCGTTGGGACACGATCCGTTGAAGCCCGCCGGTTAGCGGAATCGATTCAGACTGACGCGCTTCACTCGAACGGTCTAGGAAGACAACGCGAAGTAATCTCACGTTGCGCCGAACGGACTACCCCGTCGGCGCGATCAGTGTCGGCTGGCCCAGTGCCGCGGGTGCCATTCGGCGCATTCCGCGCAAATGCAAACGGGAAACATTCCGTCGAGTACGCGAACTGATATTTGCGTTTCGTACTCGGCCGATCTCTTATCGTGACACCGCTTCTGAAATGGCGATTCGCATGGGTCCGTTCGGGCGATTCGCCGGAGTCGCCGTTTCTGTAGCGTCCACGCCATACAGTGCGTAGGAAAGGCGTGGGTTCATGAGCACGGGTGACGACCGTCGGTACCAGGTCGTGGTGAACGACGAGGAGCAGTACTCGATCTGGTTGGCGGACCAGCAACTTCCCGCCGGCTGGCGACCTGAGGGGACCGTCGGCGATCGCTCGACCTGCCTGGCGCACATCGACGAGGTGTGGACGGACATGCGGCCGCGCAGCGTTAGGGAACATCTGGCCGGCTGATTTCCGGCAGCATTCTTCTCGTCAATTTATTTCACTTCGCACCGTTTGTGCGTGGAGGTTCAGTGCGCCCGAAAACAGCGCCGGCAGCGGCGCCGGAGACGTATCCGGCATTGCCGTTGCAGCAGGGCATGCTCTTCAACGGGCTGCGCGCGCCCGGCGCGGGCGTCGACCTCGTGCAGTGCGTGATCCGCTGGCCGAACCTGGACGTCGCCGCCTACCGCGCCGCCTGGCTGCGCGCCGTGGAGCGCCACCCCATCCTGCGCACGGGCTTCCGGCTCGGCGGGGACGTCGCGCAGGTGGTGCACCCCGTCGCGGAGTTCGAGTTCGCGGTGCGGGACGAGCCGCTCGACGCCTTCCTGGTGGCCGACCGCGCTCGCGGGTTCGCCTTCGACCGGCCGCCGCTGGTGCGGGTGAGCGTGCTGGGCGGCGAGACGGTCGTGGTGACGCTGCACCACGCGGTGCTCGACGGCCGGTCCCTGGCCATGCTGATGTCCGAGGTCGACGACGACTACCGGGGCGTCGAGAGCCTGCCCGAGCGGCCGCCGTACCGGGACTTCGTCGAGTGGCTCAGCGGACGCGACGCCGAGGACCGGGAGACCGCGTTCTGGCGCGGCTACCTCGACGACCTGGCCGGCCCGACCCCGCTGCCCTTCGGCCGGGTCGAGGCGCGGCAGCCGGCCGGCCCGGTGGTCTCGTTCACCCTCGACGACGCCGAGACCGCCGCGCTGCGCCGGGTCGCCGACAGCGAGGGCGTCACGCTGAACACGCTCGTGCACGCGGCCTGGTCCCTGGTCCTCGCCGCGCACGCGGGCACCGACGACGTGGTGTTCGGCGTCACCCGCTCGGTCCGGCACGGCTCGGTGCCGGGCGCCGCCGACATGGTCGGCATGCTGCTCGCCACCGTCCCGCTGCGGGTCTGGGTCGACAGTGGACAGACGGTCGGCGACTGGCTGCGCGCGCTGCGCCGCGGCACGATCGCCGTGCGCGACCACCAGCTCGCCCCGCTCGCCGAGATCCAGCGCCACGCCGGCACCCCGTCGGACACGCGCCTGCTGAACAGCCTGGTCCTGTTCGAGCACCAGGACCTGCACACCGTGCTGCGCGACCGGAACCCGCAGTGGCACGAGCGCACGATCAGCATGCACCGCCGGCTCTGCTACCCGCTCACCGTCTACGCCTTCGCCGAGCCCCGGCTCGCGCTGTCGCTCATCCACGACCGCTACACCCCCGCCGAGGCCGACGCGCTCGCCGGGCACCTGCGGGCCGCGCTCGTCGCGCTCACCGGGAGCCCGCGGCGGACCGTGCGGGAGCTGGACCTGCTCGCGCCGGGCGAGCGGGAACGACTCGCGGGCTGGAGCGGCACGCCGGGCGACTACCCGCGCACCGCCACCGTGCCCGACCTGTTCGCCGCCCAGGTCCGCCGCGACCCCACGGCGCCCGCGGTGCTGGCCGGCGACACCTGGTGGAGCTACGCCGAGCTGGACCGGCGTGCCGACCGGGTCGCGCACGCGCTGCGCGAGCGCGACCTGCGCACCGAGGAGCCGGTCGGCGTCGCGCTCCCCCGCGGCGCGGACCTGGTGGCCGCGTTCCTCGGCGTGCTCAAGGCCGGCGGCGCGTACCTGCCGCTCGACCCGGCCAACCCGCCGGCCCGCACCGCGACCATGCTCGCCGACAGCGGCGCCCGGTTCGTGCTCACCGAACCCGGATCCCCGTGCCCGGTCGAGACGATCGACCCCGCGGGCCTGCCGGACGCGCCACCCGGACCGTGCCCCGCGACCGCCGACACGATCGCCTACGTCAACTACACCTCCGGCTCCACCGGCACGCCGAAGGGCGTCGCCGTGCCGCACCGGGGCGTGGTGCGGCTGGTGCACGAGCCGAACTTCGCCACCGTCGGCCCCGGCCAGACGTTCCTGCACGCCTCGGCCACCTCCTTCGACCTCACCACGCTGGAGCTCTGGGGCGCCCTGCTCACCGGCGCCCGCGTGGTCACCGCGCCGCCCGGCCCGCTGGAGGCCACCGAGCTCGCCCGGCTGGTCCGCGAACACCGGGTGAGCCTGCTGTGGCTGACCGCCGGCCTGTTCCACCAGCTCGTCGAGCACGACCCGGCCACGCTGGCCGACGTGGAGCAGCTGCTCGCCGGCGGCGACGTGCTCGCGCCCGCCGCGGTCCGGGCCGCGCTCGCCGCGCGGGGCGGGCGGCCGGTGACCAACGGGTACGGGCCGACCGAGAACACCACGTTCACCAGCTGCCACACCATGACCGATCCGGCCGAGGTCACCACGACCACCCCGATCGGCCGCCCGGTCCAGCAGACCACCGTGCACGTGCTCGACGCCGACCTGCGCCCGGTGCCCACCGGCGCTCCGGGCGAGCTGTACACCGGCGGCGCCGGCCTGGCCCGCGGTTACCTGAACCGCCCCGCGTTGACCGCCACCAAGTTCGTGCCCGACCCGTTCGGCCCGCCCGGCTCGCGGCTCTACCGCACCGGCGACCGGGCCCGCCGGCGCACCGACGGCGTGCTGGAGTTCCTCGGCCGCGCCGACAACCAGGTCAAGCTGCGCGGCTACCTGGTGGAGCCGGGCGAGCCGGAGTCCGTGCTGCGCGAGCACCCCGCGGTCGGCGACGCGGCCGTGGTGGTGCACGGCAGCGGCGAGAACCGGCGCCTGGTCGCCTACCTCACGCCGTGCGACGTGGACGTCGCCGCGGTGAAGGCCGACCTCGCCGACCGGCTCCCCGACTACCTGCGGCCCACCGCCTACGTGCCGCTGGAGAAGCTGCCGCTCAACGCCTCCGGCAAGATCGACCGGCGCGCGCTGCCCGCTCCGCCGGCCGCCACCGGCGACCGCGCGCGCACGCCGCTGACCACCGGGCCGCAGCGGCGGATGGCCGACGTGTGGCGCGCCCTGCTCGGCGCGGACGACATCGGCTCCGGCGACGACTTCTTCGACCTGGGCGGCAACTCGCTGTCCGCCATGCGCCTGACGTTCCGGGTCCGCGAGGCGTTCGGCGTCGAGCTGCCGATCCGCGAGGTCTACCGGGCGCGCCGGCTCGCCGAGCTGACCGAGGTCGTCGACACGCTCGCCGCGGTGGAGCAGCCGAAGGTCTCGATCGTGCGACGCGACCGCGCCGCCTACCGGGCCGCACCCGCGCTGCCGCCGCACCAGGTGGCGCCCCCGAACGGGGAGAACTGGGCGCTGTGGCGGTGGGTGGAGCTGCGCGGCACCGGGTTCGGCATCGACCCGCTGCTCGGCATCGCCTCCCCCGGCGCCGCGGCCGCCGCGGCCGAGGTCAACCGCCTGGAGCGGGAGTTCTACGCGATCCGCGGCGTCGTGCTCGACTGGATCAAGGCGACGCTGACCGTCGCGCCGGCCGAGGACAAGCCCCGGCTGCGCCGCGACTCCCGGATGATCTGCAAGGGCCGGATGGACGAGCTGTCGGCCGACCTGCGCCACCGGGCGGACGTCGACGACATCCGCGCCGCCGCAGACCGGCTCGCCGCCGCCCGGGAGCGCTACGCGGAGGCGTTCGCCGCAGCCACCGGCCCGCTCGCCGCCGCGCTGCGCGCCGCGGCGGACGACCCGCGCTTCCGCGAGGCCGTCGGCTGGCAGAACCCGCGTGCCCTGCACACCGCCGTGGACTCGCTGCGTGCCACGGAAGGCGACCCGCCGCGCAACTCGCAGTACCGCCAGTGGGAGGCGCTGGTCACCAGCTACCTGCAGCGCTATGCCACCAAGAACGACACGATCGGCTTCTTCGGCCCGGTCGGCTGGGCGAAGGTCGTCGACGGCGCGACCGGGATCGCCCAGCGTCCCGGCCCCGGCCTGCTCGCGAACCGCACGGTCTACCTGGAGAACTGGGCCGTGCACGCACTCGCCGGGGCACTGTCCACCGAGGACCGGCTGCCGTGGGCGGTGCCGCGCCGGATGCCGTTCGTCGGCGTGGAGGGCGACCTGCTGCGCGTCCCGCTGCGCAGCCCGGTCGAGCTCGACCCGCACGAGGCCGCCGTGCTGCGCGCGGTCGACGGGCGGCGCACCGCGCACGAGATCGCCGCCGAGCTGCCCGACGTGGACGTCTACCGGATCCTGGGCGCACTGCGCGACGAGCGGCGGATCGCCTGGGCGTTCGAGGTGTCCCCGGCCGAGCTGGTGCCGCAGGAGGCGCTGCGCCGGCAGCTGACGGCGATCACCGACGACGACGCCCGCGAACCGGCGCTCGCCGCGCTCGACGAGGTGGAGGCCGGCCGGCGCGCGGTGGCCGGCGCGATCGGCGACCCCGACCGTCTCACCGCCGAGATGTTCGCGCTGCAGGAGGCGTTCACCCGGCACACCGGCGCCGCCGCGGTCCGCCGGCCCGGCCAGTTCTACGCCGGCCGCACGCTGGTGCACGAGGAGTGCCGCCGCGACATCGAGGTGACGATCGGGCCGGACGTGCTCACGACGCTCTGGCCGCCGCTGACCCTGCTGCTGGAGAGCGCGCGCTGGTTCACCTCGGCCGGCGCCGCGCTGTACCGGCGGGCACTGCGCGACATCCACCGCGAGCGGGCCGCCGCGACCGGCGACGCCACGCTGCGGTTCGCGGACTTCTGGCTGTGGGCCAACGACGTGATCTTCCGGCTGGACGCGCGGGTGGTCGGCCGGCTGACCCGCGCGCTGCAGGAGCGGTGGGCCGGCATCCTCGACATCGACCCCGCCGCGCGCGAGGTCACCGTCGCCGCGGAGGCCGTGCGGGACCAGGTGACCGCCGCGTTCGCCGCGCGCCGGCCCGGGTGGCGCAGCGCCGTGCAGCACAGCCCGGACGTGCTGGTCGCCGCGAAGGACGCGGAGGCGGTCCGGGCCGGCGACGTCCGCTGGGTGCTCGGCGAGCTGCACGCGGGCGTGAACACCATGCGCTCGGCGCTGTTCGTCTCCCAGCACCCGGACGCGGCGCAGCTGCACGCCGGCATGGCCCACGACCTCGGCGGTCCGCGGATCGTGCTGGCCGCCACCCGCGAGGAGGGCGGCACGCCGCAGCGCCTGTCCGACGCGCTGGTCGGGCCGCAGGACCTGCGCGTGGTGTCCGCGCACGACGCCTGCGGCCCGGACCTGGCCGGCGCGCTGCTGGTCGCCGACCTGTTCGTGTCCGAGACCGACGGCCGGCTGGTGGTGCACGACGCGGCCGGCGGGCACCGGATGGACCTGGTGGAGCTGCTGAACGAGCAGCTGATGGGCCAGCTCGTGCAGCAGTTCAAGATCATGCCGACCGCGCCGCACACGCCGCGGGTGTCGATCGACCGGCTCGTGGTCAGCCGGGAGACGTGGCGGCTGCCCGCCGCGGACCTGGCGTTCGCGTTCGCCGCCGACGAGCCGACCCGGTTCCGGCTCGCGCAGGGCTGGCGCGAGGCCCACGGCATGCCGCGGTTCCTGTTCGTCAAGAGCCCGGTGGAGCTCAAGCCCTTCTTCGTCGACCTGGCCAGCCTGCCGTCGGTCGAGCTGCTCGCCCACGCGATCCGCGCGATGGACCGCGAGGAGCCCGACGGCGTGCTGACCGTCGGCGAGATGCTGCCCGGCCCGGACGAGCTGTGGCTCACCGACGCCGCCGGCGCCCGATACACCGCGGAGCTCCGCCTGGTCGCCGTCGACCGGCGTGGCACCACCCTCCCGGAAGGACTGCCGTGAGTACCGCCGCAACGGACGACATTTTCGTCTTCCCCACCTCGTCCGGTCAGCGCCGGCTGTGGCTGCTGGACCAGCTCGTCCCGGACAGCCCCGCCTACAACCTCGGCTGGCGGGTGACGCTGACCGGGCCGCTCGACCCGGGGCGGCTGGCCGAGGCGCTGCGCACGGTCGTCGCCCGGCACGAGGCGCTGCGGACGACGTTCGCCGCCGAGGACGGGATGCCGACGCAGGTGGTGGCGGCGCGCACGCACGTGCCGCTGGTCGCCACCGAGCCGGCCGAGGTGGACGCACTGGTGCGCGAGCCGTTCGACCTGGCCGCCGGGCCGCTGCTGCGCGCCGCGCTGGTCCGCCACTCCGCCGAGGCGCACGAGCTGGTCCTGGTGGTGCACCACGCGGTCGTGGACGGCTGGTCGTGCGCCATCCTGTTCGACGAGCTGGCCCGCTGCTACGGCCGCGAGCCGCTGGCCGAGCCGCCGCTGCAGTACCCGGACTACGCGGTGTGGCAGCGGGAGCAGGCCGAGGCGAACAGCTTCGCCGAAGCCGCCCGGTACTGGACCGAGGCGCTGGCCGGCATCCCCACGGTGCTCCCGCTGCCGACCGACCGCCCGCACACCGCCGCCCGCGGTCGCGGCGCGGAGCTGGTCACCGACCTCGACCCCGCGCCGGGCGCGTCGTTCGGCGAGTTGCTCGCGGTGTTCCAGGCGGTGCTGCACCGGCTGTCCGGGCAGGCCGAGTTCCTGGTCGCCACGCCGGTGTCCGCCCGCACCCGGCCGGAGACCGAGCACCTCGTGGGGTTCCTCGCCAACACGCTCGCGCTGCCGGCCCGGATCGCGCCGGAGACCACGTTCGCGCAGCTCGCGGAGGCCACCCAGGCCGCCGTCCAGGACGCGCTCACCCACCAGGACCTGCCGTTCGAGCAGCTGGTCGACCTGCTCGCGCCGCAGCGCAGCATGGCGCACGCGCCGCTGGTGCAGACGATGTTCTCCGTCGAGCCGCGGCCGGCGACCACCACCGTGGACGGGGTGACGTTCGCGCCGGAGCTGCTCGGCAACGGCGGCTCGAAGTTCGACCTGTTCCTGACCGTCGAGCCCGGCGAGGACCGTTGGCGCGCCAGGTGGAACTACGACACCGACCTGTTCGACGAGGCCACCGTGGCCGGCTTCGCCGAGGTCTACGCGGTGGCGCTGTGCGCGGCCCGGGCCGACCGGCACCGCCCGGTCGCCGAGCTGCCGCTGACCACCGCGTCCCCGCCGGTCACCGCGGTGCGGCCGGGCGGCGCGCTCGCGCTGGACCTGCGCCGCTTCGGCGACGCGCCCGCGGTGGGCGGCCCGGACGGCGCCCGCACCTACGCCGAGCTGGACGCGGACGCGAACCGGCTCGCGCACCTGCTGGCGGCCAACGGGGTCGGGCCGGACGTGCCGGTCGCGCTCTGCCTTGCGCGCGGGACGCGGGTGCCGACGGCCGTGCTCGCGGCGTGGCGGGCGGGTGGCGGCTACCTGCCGCTCGACCCGTCCTGGCCGGTCGACCGGCTCACCGCGATGGCCCGCGACGCCGGCGCCCCGGTGCTGGTCACGCACGCCGCCGCTGAGGTCGAGCTGCCCGGCGAGTGGCGGGTGATCGACCTGGACACCGTCGACCTGTCCGACCAGCCGGCCACCCCGCCGGCGGTCGAGGTGCCGCCGACCGCGCTGGCGTACCTGCTCTACACCTCGGGTTCCACCGGCCGGCCCAAGGGCGTCGCGGTGACCCGGGGCGGGGTGGCGAACCTGCTGGCCGCGATGGACGAGCTGCTCGACCTCTCCCCCGCCGACCGGATCGCGTCCATCACCACGCCGTCGTTCGACGTGTCCGTGGTGGAGATGTTCGCGCCGCTGCTGCGCGGTGCGTCGGTGACGTTCCTGGCGGCCGAGGAGGTCGCCGACGGGCACCGGCTGCGGGAGCGGATCGCGGACGCCGGTGTCGACGCCACGGTGGTGCAGGGCACGCCGTCCGCGTGGCGGATGCTCGTCGCCGCCGGCGGGGTGCCCGCGGGCGTGCGGCTGCGGGTGACCGGCGGCGAGGCCCTGACCCGCGACCTGGCCGACGCACTGCTCACCGACGGCGCCGTGCTGATCGACGGGTACGGCCCGACCGAGACCACCGTGTACTCCGCCGCCGGCCGCGTCCCCCCGGCGCCGCGGCCGATCCGGCTGGGCCCGGCGGTCGCGGGCACGACGCTGCACGTGCTCGACCCGAACCTGGCGCCGGTCCCGGACGGGGTGATCGGCGAGCTGCACATCGGCGGCGCCGGCGTGGCCCGCGGCTACCGCAACCTGCCCGCGCTGACCGCCGAGCGGTTCCGGCCCGACCCGTTCACCAGCACGCCCGGCGCGCGGCTCTACGCCACCGGCGATCTGGTGCGCCGACGCGGCGGCGCGTACGAGTTCCTCGGCCGCGCCGACCACCAGGTGAAGGTGCGCGGGTTCCGCATCGAGCTCGGCGAGATCGAGGCGGCGCTGCGCGCGCACGAGTCCGTCCGGGACGCCGTGGTGACCACCTGGTCGGCCGGCGACGACGACGTGCGGCTGGTCGCCTACCTGGTGCCGCGCCGCCGGGTCGGCACCGCCGAGCTGCGCCCGTGGCTCGCCCGGCGACTGCCGGACTACATGCACCCCAACCGGTACGTCATGCTCGACGCGCTGCCGACCACCCCGACCGGGAAGGTCGACCGCGCCGCGCTGCCGGAGCCGGTGTGGGGCAGGGACCGCACGCACACGGTGGCGCCGCGGACCGACACCGAGCGCCGGCTGGCCACGATCTGGCGCGAGGTGCTCAGCCTGGGCCCGAACACCCCGCTCGGCGTGCACGACGACTTCTTCGCGCTCGGCGGGCACTCGCTGACCGCGACCCAGCTGATCGCCCGGATCCGCGGCGGCCTCGCCGTCGACCTGCCGCTGTCGGCGTTGTTCACCGCGCCGACGATCGCCGGGCTCGCCGAGTCGATGGCCGCGGGCCGCGCGGCCGGCGCCGACCGTCCCCGCACCCTGCTCGACCAGCTCGACGAGCTGTCCGACGCCGAGGTGGACCGCCTGCTCACCACCCTGATCGAGGACGGTGAGCTGTGACGGCCGTCCTCATCGCCGGGGCCGGGCTCGCGGGGTCGCTGGCCGCGGTGTACCTCGCCGGGCGCGGGCACGAGGTCCGCGTCGTCGAGCGGCGGCCCGACCCGCGGACGTCCGCACCCGACGGGCGGTCGATCAACCTGGGCCTGTCCCAGCGCGGCATCACCGCGCTGCGGGAGGTCGGGCTGCTCGACGAGCTGTGGCGCAGGACCACGCCGATGCGCGGGCGGATGGTGCACACCGACGCCGGGCTGTCGTTCCACCCGTACGGCACCGCCGACGACCAGATCCTGCACTCGATCCTGCGCGACGACCTGAACACCGCGCTCATCGACCGTGCCGAGGCCGACGGCGTCCGGTTCGACTTCGAACACCGGGTCGTCGCGCTGGACCGGTCGCTGCCCGCCCTGACCGTCCACGACGGACAGTCCACGCACGAGCTGAAGGCCGACCTGGTACTCGGCGCCGACGGCGCGTTCTCCGCCGTGCGCACGCACCTGCACCGCGGCACCCGCGCCGAGCTGCACCAGGAGTTCATGGACTGGGGCTACAAGGAGATCACCGTCCCGGCGAACCCGGACACCCGGCTGGAGGCGCTGCACCTGTGGCCGGGCCGCTCGGGCCTGGTGGTCGCGCACCCCAACCGTGACGGCACCCTGACCGCGACGGTGTTCCTGCCGTTCGAGGGCGAGGACTCCTTCGCCGAGCTGACCACGCCCGCGGCGGTGCGCCGGCTGTTCGCCACCCAGTTCGCCGACCTCGCCTCGCTGGTGCCCGACCTGGTCGAGCAGTTCCTGGCCCACCCCACCGGGAACCTGGTCACCATCCGCACCGCGCCGTGGCAGCACGAGGGCCGGGTGGTGCTCCTCGGCGACGCCGCGCACGCGGTGTACCCGTTCTACGGCCAGGGCATGAACGCCGCGTTCGAGGACTGCTCGGTGCTCGACGCCTGCCTGGCCGGGACCGGCGACCTCGACACCGCGCTGCGGGAGTTCGAGCGGCGCCGGCGGCGGCACACCGACGTGCTCGCCGCGCTGTCCAAGGAGAACTTCCTGGAGCTGCGGGACGGCATGCGCTCCCCGCTGTTCCTCGCCCGCAAGAAGGCGGACCTGCTGCTGCACAAGGTGTTCCCGAACGCCTGGCAGCCGCTCTACACGATGGTCGCGCACACCACGACGCCCTACGCCGACGCGTTGGCCAGGGCCCGGCGGCAGGACCGCGCACTCGCCGCGGCGGCCGTGACGGTCGCGGGAACCGTGGTCGCCGCGCTCGCCCGATCCCGAAGGCAGGTGCCCGGTCGATGAAGTTCCATCCGACCCTCCCCGTCCCCCCGCTCGTCGAGCCGCGCGACCTCGACGGGGACACGCTCCCCGAGGGCCTGCGACCCTGGGCCGAACCGCTGGGCGACACCCTGGCCTGGGCGCGCCAGTACCTGTGCGAACCGCACCCGGAGCTGGGCCGCAAGGGCAACGTGTGCCCGTTCGCCGACGGCGCGCTGTCCCGCGACACGTTCTACCTGACCGTGTGCGCCGGCAAGCCCGCCGGCCCGGAGGAGATCGCGGACACCGTGTCGCACTACCGCGACTGGTTCCTCGACCTGTCGCCGCGGACCGGGTCCGGCGCGCAGTTCAAGACGATCCTGGTGCTGTTCCCCGAGCTGACCCGCCCCGACCTGCCGGTGATCGACGCCGCGCAGCGGCTGCTCAAGGCCGCCTACGTGGCCCGCGGGCTGATGATCGGCGAGTTCCACGACGGCCCGCCGGACAAGGCCGGCCTGTGGAACGCCGAGTTCCGCCCGCTGCGCAGCCCGGTGCCGCTGCTCGCGATCCGGCACATGGTGGCCACCGACTTCCCGTTCCTGTCCCTCGACGACGACCACGTCGCCGCGTACCTCCAGCTGTTCGGCGACCGGGTGCCGCCTCACCTGCGCGGCCAGGTGAGGCAGGCGTCCTCCCGCCTCGGAAAGGCTTTCCCGTGACATCCCCTGGGCACGACCTCGAACCAAACCGCGTGCCGTCCAACCGCACCTCGGGGGAACGTGACGCAACCCAGCCACAAGTACGTGATCAAACAGAACCTTCCTTTCCCCAACGTGACCACAACACAGAAATCCGGGGAGGCGGAATGTCGGCCGCTCGCAAGCGGCAGCTGCTGGCCGAGGCGCTGCGCCGCCGGCCGACCGTGCCCAAGGCCTACCCGCTGTCGTTCGGCCAGCAGCGGCTGTGGTTCCTGGACAAGTTCGCGCCCGGCGAGCCGGTCTACAGCATCCCCATGGGGTTCCGGCTCACCGGCGCGCTGGACGTCGACGCGCTGCGGTCCGCCGTGGACACGATCGTCGCCCGGCACGCCTCGCTGCGTACCACGTTCCCCGACCAGGGCGGCGAGCCCGTGCAGGTCGTGGCGCCGGTCGCGCGGGCGTCGTTCGAGGTCACCGAGCTGACCGGGCCCGCGGACGAGGCGGCGGAGCGGTTCCTGCGCGAGCAGGCGCGGCGCGGGTTCGACCTCGCGCGCGGCCCGCTGTTCCGCACCACCCTCGGGGTGCTCGGCCCGGCCGACCACGTGCTGGTGTTCAACCTGCACCACATCATCTCCGACGCGTGGTCGCTGTCGGTGCTGCTGAACGAGCTGACCGCGCTGTACCGCTCGGCGCTGGACGGCACCGCCGCGGACCTGCCGGCGCTGTCGATCCAGTACCCGGACTACACCACCTGGCAGCGGGAACGCCAGCACGACCCCGAGGTCGCCCGCCAGCTCGACTACTGGACCGACCACCTCGCCGGCGCCCCCGAACTGCTCACCCTGCCCACCGACCGGCCGCGCCCGCCCGTGCAGGGCTACCGCGGCGCGCTGCACATGGTTCCGCTGAGCCCGAACCTGGCCGCCGACCTGGAGACGATGGCCCGCGACTGCGGCGGCACCCTGTTCATGGCGCTGCTGGCCGCGTTCGGCGCGCAGCTCGGCCGGCTCGCCGGGCAGGACGACGTGGTGGTCAGCACGCCGGTCGCCGGCCGCTCCGACCCCAGCATCGAGCCGCTGATCGGGTTCTTCGTCAACACGCTGCCGCTGCGGGTGCACATCGGCGGCGACCCCACGTTCGCCGAGCTGGTCGCCCGCGCCAAGGAGGTGACCATCGGCGGCCTGTCGCACGCGGAGGTCCCGTTCGAGCGGCTGGTGGAGACCCTGCGGCCGGAACGCAGCCTGGGTCACCCGCCGGTGTCGCAGGTGCAGCTGATCCTGCACAACGTGCCCCGGCTGGAGATCGAGCTGCCGGGGGTCGACTGCCTGGGCCTGCTGCCCGATCCCGGTGTGTCCAAACTGGACCTGTCGCTGATCCTGGAGCAGCACGCCGGCGGCCTGCTGATGTCGCTGGAGTACAACACCGACCTGTTCGACGCCGAGACGATCGAGCGGTTCGGCACCAGCCTGCTGGACCTGCTCCGGGCCGCGGTCGCCGACCCGTACCGGCCGGTGTCGGCGCTGGCCGCGGTGTCCGGGGTGGAGCGCTGGCAGGTCGTGGTCGGCTTCAACGACACCGCGACCGAGCCCTCGACCGCCACCACCGCGCTGGACCTGATCACCGGCACCGGAACCGCGGTGTCCGGCGTGGACGGCTCGATCACCTACGCCGAGCTGGACGAGCGGGCGAACCGGCTCGCACACCTGCTGCGCGCGCACGGCGTCGGGCCGGACGTACCGGTCGGCCTGCACCTGCCCCGCACCACCGCGATGGTCGTGGCCATGCTGGCCGTGTGGCGGGCCGGCGGCGCGTACCTGCCGCTCGACCCGGCGTGGCCGGCCGAGCGACTCGCGCTGATGGTCGCCGACTCCGGCACCCGGCTCGTGGTGAGTGACGGCGAGGTCCCCGACATGTTCGGCGCCGTCCCGGTCCTGCGCCCCGACGACCCGCGGCTGGCCGAGCAGCCGGTCACCCCGCCCGAGGTCGCCGTGCACGGGGAACACCTGGCGTACCTGATCTACACCTCGGGCTCGACCGGGCGACCCAAGGGCGTCGGGGTGCCGCACCGGGCCGTGGTGAACCTGCTCGCGTCGTTCGCGGACCTGCTGGCGATCGAGCCGACCGACCGGCTGGCCGCGGTCACCACCCTGTCGTTCGACATCTCGGTGCTGGAGCTGCTGGTGCCGCTGGTGGCCGGCGCCCGGGTCGTCGTGGTGACGAGCGAGGAGGCCGCCGACGGGCCGGCGCTGCGCCGCCGCCTGGTCGACTCGGGTGCCACGGTCATGCAGGCCACCCCGGCGACCTGGCGGCTGCTCGACACCGCGGGTGGGGTGCCCGAGGGCGTGGCGGTGCGGATCTGCGGCGGCGAGGCGTTCCCGCCGGACCTGGCCGACGAGCTGCGCGCGGACGGCGCGGTGGTCTGGAACGCGTACGGGCCGACGGAGACGACCGTGTGGTCCGCCGCCGGGCCGGTCGGCGACGGTGGCGTGCACATCGGGCCGCCGATCGGCAACACCCAGCTGTACGTGCTCGACGGCCGCGGCGACCCGGTGCCGGTCGGGGTGGTCGGCGAGCTGCACGTCGGCGGGCTCGGCGTCACCCGCGGCTACCACGGCCGGCCCGGTCTGACCGCCGACCGGTACCGCCCCGACCCGTTCTCCGGCACGCCCGGCGCGCGGCTCTACGCCACCGGCGACCTCACCCGGTACCGCGCCGACGGGCTGCTGGAGTTCCTCGGCCGCGCCGACCAGCAGGTGAAGCTCCGCGGCTTCCGGATCGAGCTGGGCGAGATCGAGGCCGCGCTGCTCGCCGACCCGCGGGTGCGCGAGGCCGTGGTCACCACGCACGGCACCGGGCAGGACGTCCGGCTGGTCGCGCACCTCGTGCCGGCCACCCCGGACACGGCCGTCGATGCCGAGGAGCTGCGGGCCGGCCTGCGGCACCGGCTGCCGGAGTACATGGTGCCGGCCGCGTTCAGCTGGCGCGCCGCCATGCCGCTCACCGCGAACGGCAAGGTCGACCGCCGGGCGCTGCCCGCGCCCGACTTCACCGCGGAGGTCGAGTGGGTGGCGCCGCGCGACCCGGTGGAGGAGGTGCTGGCCGGGATCTGGCGGGAGGTGCTGGTGCTGCCCCGGATCGGGGTGCGGGACGACTTCTTCCGGATCGGCGGGCACTCGCTGCTCGCCGCGAAGGTGCTGGCCCGGATGCGGGAGGCGTTCGCGATCGACGTGCCGATCCACCGGATGTTCGCGGCGCCGACGATCGAGGGCGTCGCCGCCACGCTGGCCGAGCTGCAGGCCGAACCCGGCACGGTGGCCACGATCGCGAAGCTGCGGATGGACGTCGCCGGCCTGTCCGACGACGAGGTCCGCGCGTTGCTGGGTGAGTGAGGACATGCACAAGTTCGCGATCGTGTGGGCCGGGCAGCTGGTGTCGGTCGTCGGCTCCGCGCTGTCCGCGTTCGTCATCGGCGTCTGGGTGTACCTGGAGACCGGGTCGGTCACCCAGTTCGTGCTGATCCAGTTCTGCGCGGTGGTGCCGGGGATCCTGGCCGCGCCGGTGGCGGGCACGCTGACCGACCGGTGGAACCGCCGGCGGATCATGGTCAGCGCCGACCTCGGCGCCGGCGCGGCCACCGCGGTGCTGTTCACGCTGGTCGTCACCGGCTCGCTCGAGGTGTGGCCGATCTACCTGACCACGGCGTTCTCGGCCGCCTGCAACGCCTTCCACCTGGTCGCGTTCACCACGCTGGTGCCGGCACTGGTGCCGAAGAAGCACCTGGGCCGGGTCAACGGGCTGATGCAGATCACCCAGGGCGTGCAGATCGCGGCGCCGCTGGTCGCGGGCGCGCTGCTCGGGCTGGTGGGGCTGCGCGGGGTGCTGCTGATCGACCTGGTCGGCATGGCGTTCGCGGTCGCCTCGCTGCTCGCCGCCCGGCTGCCGGCGGAGGTGATCCGCCCGGTGCCGGCCGACGGCGACGAGCCGGCCGGGTTCACCGCGGGGCTGCGGTACCTGCGCGGGCGACGGGGGCTGTTCAACCTGGTCGCGGTGTTCGCGGTGTGGAACTTCCTGTTCGCGATCGCGGGCGGGTTGGTGCAGCCGCTGATCCTGTCGTTCTCCGGCCCGGCGACGCTGGGCGTGCTGATGGCCGCCGGCGGCAGCGGGCTGTTCGTCGGCAGCCTGGTGATGGCCGCGTGGGGCGGGCCGAAGCGCCGGATCGACGGCGTCTTCCTGGGGCTCGTGCTCGGCGGGGTGTTCCTGGTGCTGCACAGCCTGCACCCGTCGGCGTGGCTGATCGCGATCGCGGCGCCGGCGTTCCTGTTCACGCTGCCGCTGATGAACACCGCGTGCATCACGCTGATCCAGACCAAGGTCGACCCGGCCGTGCTGGGCCGGGTGCTCGGCGCGGTACGGATGATCAGCCAGGCGGCGATGCCGGTGGCCTACCTGGCGATCGGCCCGCTGTCCGACGGCGTGTTCGAGCCGCTGATGGCCGACGACGGCGCGCTGGCGGGCAGCGTCGGCACCCTGATCGGCACCGGCGACGGCCGGGGCATCGCGCTGATCTTCCTGGTGGTCGGGGTGCTGATGCTGGCGCTCGCCGGCCACGCGTACTCGCGGCCCCGGCTGCGCAACCTGGACGAGGAGCTGCCCGATGCGGTGGTGGACTCCCCCGTGAACGAGAAGGAACCAGCATGAGCGAACGGGAACGGCTGTTGGCCCGGCTGCTCGCCGAGAAGGGCATCGCGCTGGCCGCGGAGCCGCGCGTCGAGCGGCGGCCGGAAGGGGCGCGGGTGCCGCTGTCCGGGGCGCAGCGCGGGCTGTGGGTCACCGATCGGCTCGGGCTCGACGAAGGTGCCTACGTGCTGCCGATGGCGTGGCGGCTGACCGGCGAGCTGGACCTGGACGCGTTGTGCCGGGCGTTCCGGGCGGTGCTGGCCCGGCACGAGGCGCTGCGCACGTACGTCGTCGAGGTCGACGGCGTGCCGGAGCAGCGGGTCGCCGAGCTGGGCGAGGCGGACTCCCTCACCGTCGTGGAGGCCGACGGGCCGGTGGAGCCACTGCTGGCCGAGGCGGTGGACCGGCCGTTCGACCTGGGCCGGGCGCCGCTCGCGCGGCTGCTGGTGGTGCGGCGGTCGCCGGTCGAGCACGTGCTGCTGCTGACCACCCACCACATCGTCTGCGACGACGAGTCGATCGGGCTGCTGCACCGCGACCTGGCGGCCGCGTACGCCGGCGAGCCGCTGTCCGAGGTGGACGTGCACTTCCCGGACCACGTGCGCTGGCAGGAGGAGCGGCTCGACGACGGCGAGCGGGACCGGCAGCTGGCGCACTGGGCCGAGCACCTCGCCGGCGCGCCGGCGGTGCTGGCGCTGCCGACCGACCGGCCCCGGACCGCCGCGCGCGGGGTGGCCGGCGCGACCCACGCGTTCACGGTCCCGGCCGACCTCGCCGCCGGGTTCGCCGCGCTGTGCCGAGGGCACGGCGCCACCACGTTCGCCGGGCTGCTGGGTGCGTTCGGGGTGCTGCTCGGCCGGTACGCGGGCAGCGAGGACCTGGTGATCGGCACCCCGACCACCCGGCGGCCGAGCCAGCTGGACGCGGCCGTGGGGATGTTCGTGACGCCGACCGCGCTGCGGCTCGACGTCTCCGGCGACCCGACCGTGCCGGAGCTGCTGGCCAGGGCGAAGGCCGAGTCGGTGACGGCGCTGTCGCACGCGGACGTGTCGTTCGACCAGGTGGCCGCGGCGGTCGCGGCGACGCGGGACCTGTCCCACCACCCGGTGTTCCAGGTCATGCTGGTGCAGAACCGCGCCGGCGAGCCGGCGCGCTGGCCGGGGCTGACCGCGTCGCACGTGCCCGTGCCGCGGGCGACCAGCCGGTTCGACCTGACGCTGCACGTGCGGGAGCGGTCCGGTGCCTGGCCGGTGACCGTCGACTACAGCGCGGACCTGTTCGAGCCGGAGACGATCGCGCGGCTCGGTGAGCACCTGCTGGCGCTGCTGGCGGCGATGGTCGCGCGCCCGGCGGCGGCGGTGTCGAGCCTGGATCTGTCCACCGAGGACGACCGGGCGGCGCTGGCCCGGTTGAACTCCGCCCGGAGCGAGTTCCCGCCGGACGTGCTGGCCCAGGTCGAGGAGCGGGCGCGCAGCGCGCCGGACTCGGTGGCCGTGCTCGCGGTCGGCGGCGAGCGGATCACCTACCGGGAGCTGGACGAGCGCGCGAACGGGCTCGCGAACGTGCTGCGCGGGCACGGGGTCGGGCCGGAGACGCCGGTCGGGCTGCTGCTGGCGGCCGGCCCGGACGCGCTGGTCGGGCTGCTCGGCGTGCTGAAGGCCGGCGGCTACTACGTGCCGCTCGACCCCGGCTGGCCCGCGCTGCGGCGGCGCGCCGTCGTGGCGGACTGCGGGGCGCGCGTGCTGCTGGCGGCCACCGACGCCGGCGGCGTGACGCTGACCCCGGACGCGTTCGGCACCCCGGCGCCGGAACCGCCCGACGTGCCCCGGGCGCCGGGGCGGCTCGCGTACGCGGTCTACACCTCGGGCTCCACCGGGACACCCAAGGGCGTCGGCGTGCAGCACGACACGCTGGCGAACCTGACCGGGGCGTTCGTCGAGCGGCACGGGTTCGGGCCGGGGCAGGCGCTGCTCATGGTGCCGCCGCTGTCGTTCGACGCCTCGGTCGGCGACGTGTTCCCGGCCCTGGTCACGGGCATGACGCTGGTGCTGCACCCGGAACCGGCCGCGCTCGGCGGCGCGGAGCTGCTGCGGCTGTGCGCCGAGTACGGGATCACCGCCGTGGACACCGCGGCCGCGCTGTGGCGGCGCTGGGTCGACGACCTGGCCGGACTGCCGGAGGCCGCGCACGGCTCGCCGCTGCGGGTGCTGATGGTCGGCGGCGAGGCGGTGCCGACCTCGGCGGTGCGCGAGTGGGCGGCGCTGACCGGCGGGCGGGTCGCGCTGCACAACCACTACGGGCCGACCGAGGCGACGGTGTGCGCGACCGCCTACGAGACCGTCGACGCGTCCGAGGTTGACGCCGGCACGCTGCCGATCGGCACGCCGCTGCCGAACGTGCGGACCTACCTGCTGGACGCCGCGCTGCGGCCGGTGCCGGTCGGCGTCCCCGGCGAGCTGTACGTCGGCGGGGACGCCCCGGCCCGCGGGTACCTGGGTGCGCCGGGCGCGACCGCCGCCGCGTTCCTGCCGGACCCGTTCGGCGACGTTCCCAGTGGGCGGATGTACCGCACCGGCGACCTGGCGCGGCTGCGGCGGGACGGCACGCTGGAGTTCCTGGGGCGCGCCGACGAGCAGGTGAAGCTGCGCGGCAACCGGATCGAGCTGGGCGAGGTGCGGGCCGCGCTGGCCGCGCACCCGCTGGCCGCCGAGGTCGCCGCCGCGGTGCGGGACGACGTGCTGGTCGGGTACCTGGTGCCGCGTACGGGCGCCACGCTGCCGGGGCCGGCTGAGCTGCGGGCGTTCTGCGCCGAGCGGCTGCCGGAGTACATGATGCCGGCGGCGTTCGTGGTGCTCGACGCGCTCCCGTTGACCCGCAACGGGAAGGTCGACACGGCCGCGTTGCCGGAGCCGGCGGTCTCGGCCGCCCCCTACGAGGCGCCGCGCACCCCGGTGGAGCGCACGATCGCCGAGATCTGGGCCGACGTGCTCGGCAACCCCCGGATCGGGCGGCACAGCGGGTTCTTCGCACTCGGCGGGCACTCCCTGGTCGCGGCGACCGTGCTGGCCCGGATGCGCGCGGTGCTCGGCGTGACGCTGCCGCTGCGGGCGCTGTTCGCCACGGCCGACCTGGCCGAGCTGGCGGACGTGGTGGAGCGCACCCGGCGCGGCGAGGAGCACGTCGAGGAGTCGTGGAGCGCCGGCATCCCGCCGGTCGAGCAGCTGCGCCGGGACGCGGAGCCGCCGGCCGACATCGTGGTCACCGAGCCGCTGGTCACCGGCCCGCCGCGGCGGGTGCTGCTGACCGGCGGCACCGGGTTCCTCGGCGCGCACCTGCTGGCCGAACTGCTCGCCCGCACTGACGCGGACGTGTACTGCCTGGTGCGCGCGGAGTCCGAACCCGTCGGCCGGTCCCGGCTGCTGGCGAACCTGCGGCGGGCGAAACTGACCGTGCCGGACGCCGACCTCACCCGGATCGTCGCGCTGCCGGGCGACATGGCGCGGCCCCGGCTCGGGCTGTCCGAAGAGGACTACACGTTCCTGTGCGAGAACCTGGACGCGGTGTACCACAACGGCGCGGTGATGAACTTCGTGCTGCCCTACCAGTGGCTGATGCCGCCGCACGTGGCCAGCACGGTCGAGATCCTGCGCCTGGCGGTGCGCGGCCGCACGAAACCGCTGCACCTGACCTCGACGCTCGGCGTGTTCCTCGGTCACGCCTACGACCGGCGGGTGGTCACCGAGGACGACCGCGCGCTCGACCCGTCCGGGCTGGACACCGGCTACAACATCACCAAGTGGGTGGCCGACACGATGGCGGTCAACGCCCGCGACCGCGGCCTGCCGATCTCGATCTACCGGATCGCCGCGATCGTCGGCGACGTGGCCACCGGCACCGCGAAGACCGACACGTACCTGAGCCGCCAGCTGGTGACCTGCGCGCAGCACGGCACGGTGCCCGACAGCGACGGCGTGATCGACATGGTCCCGGTCGACCGGGTGGCCGCCGCGATCGCCGGGATCTCCCTGAACGAGGTGGGGCGGGACTTCCACTTCTACCGCGCCGACGGCCTGACCTACGCCTCGCTCGGCGGCGTGCTGACCGAGGCGGGCTACCCGGCGCGGGTCGAGCCCTACGACCGGTGGCGGGCGGCGATGCTGGACTCGCCGACCAGCGCGTTCGGGCCGCTGGCGTTCGGCCTGCCGGAGGGTGGCCGGCCGCACCCGGTGTTCGACTGCTCGGCGACGTGGGTCGCGGCCCGCGACTGCGGCGTCGAGTTCCCGCCGGCGGACGGGCAGATGATGCTCCGCTACGTCCGGTTCCTCGCCGACAGCGGGGTCATGCCAGCACAGCAGGAGGTGCGGATCGATGCCGATCGGGTTGGGTGACGAGGAGGCGGCGGCCTACGCGGCCGGCGCCGCCCCCGCGTCCTTCGTGGACATGCTGGGCACGGCGTCGTACCGGTGTGTGGCGGCGGCGCAGCGGCTCGGCGTGTTCGGCGCGCTCGCCGACGGGCCGCTGACCGCGCCCGCGCTGGCCGCGGCGATCGGCGCCGACCCGCGCGGGGTCGGGCTGCTGGCCGACGCGCTGGACGGGTTCGGCTACCTGACCCGCACCGACGACGGCTACGCCACCACCCCGGCGGCGGCGAAGTGGCTGGCGTCGTCGGACGGGTACGCGGTGGTGGAGCTGTTCTGGCAGCGGGTGCTGTTCGAGCTGTGGGACGGCCTGGAGGAGTCGGTGCGCACCGGCAAGCCGGCCGTCGACTTCTACGCCTGGCTGGCCGAGCGCCCGGAGACCTCCCGCCACTTCCAGACGATGCTCGACGGCCACGCCACGCACCTGGCGGCCGAGGTCGGCGACCTGGTCCCGGTGTCCGAGGGCTCGGTGCTCGACCTCGGCGGCGGGCACGGCCGGTACTCGATCGCCCTGTGCCAGCGGCATCCCGGCCTCACCGCGACCGTGCTGGACTTCCCCGGCGCGCTGGACGCGTCGGCGGTCGAGGAGGCCGGGCTGGCCGACCGGATCACCCTGCGGGCCGGCGACTACACCCGCGAACCGCTCGGCACCGGCCACGACCTGGTGCTGCTGTTCAACGTGCTGCACGGGCACACCGAGGCGAACAACCGCGCGCTGCTCGCCCGGGTCGCCGCGGCACTCCGACCGGGCGGGACGGTCGCGGTCCTGGAGAACAGCACCGACGTGCCGGCCGAGGAGGGCCGCGCCGGCGTGGCGTTCCTGCACACGTTCAGCCTGAACCTGTTCCACGGCCAGGGCGGCCAGGTCTACCCGGCGTCCCGCATCGCCGGGTGGCTCACCGACGCCGGCCTCCACGAGCCCACGGTCACCCGCCTGCGCGAGTCCCCCGGCCAGCACCTCGTCCTCGCCACCATGCCCTCGTGACCCACGCCATAGCCGCACCTGTCAGGGACCCGGCGCCTGTCCCGTTCAGGAGGGGAACGAACAGACAGGAGCGAAGAAAATGGCGCACCACATCGTCATCCTCGGAGCCGGCTACGCCGGAGCCCCCGCCGCCGGCTACCTCGCCCGCCACCTGCACCCCGACGACGTCGAGATCACCGTCGTCAACGCCGAACCCGACTTCGTCGAGCGGATGCGCCTGCACCAGCTCGCCGTCGGCAGGGACCCGCGCCGCCACGACCTGGCGGAGATGTTCGCCGGCACGGGCATCCGGCTGCGGCTCGCGCACGTCACCGCCGTCGACGCCGACGACCGGACCGTCACCGTGACCGACGAGCAGGGCACCCACCGGCTCGCCTACGACACCCTCCTCTACTCGCTCGGCAGCACCACCGCCGACCACGGCGTCCCGGGCGTGGCCGAGCACGCCTTCGACGTCAACGGCCGCCCGGCCGCGCTGCGCCTGCGCGGGCGACTGGGTGAGCTGGGCGAGGACGGGACGGTGCTGGTCGTCGGCGGCAACCTGACCGCGATCGAGGTCGCCACCGAGATCGCCGAGTCCTGGCCCGGGCTGCGGGTCACCCTCGCCACCAGCGGCGAGTTGGGCGGATGGCTGGGCCAGAAGGCCCGGCGTCACCTGCTGCGGGCCTTCGACCGGCTCGGCATCGCGGTGCACGAGCACACCACCGTCGGACAGGTCACGGAGACCGGGGCCGTCGCCGTCGACGGCACCACCTTCGCGTCCGACGCGACCGTGTGGGCGGCCGGCTTCACCGTCCACCCCATCGCCGCCGCCAGCGGTCTCGCGGTCGAGGACGACGGCCGGATCACCGTCGACCGCATGATGCGGTCGGTCTCGCACCCGGAGGTCTACGCCGCCGGGGACAGCGCCTTCGCCATCGGCGAGAACGGCCAGCCGCTGCCGATGTCCTGCGCTTCGGCGGGGTTCACCAGGATGCAGGCCACGGCCGCGATCATCGGGGATCTGACCGGCCGCAAGACCTCCAAGACCCAACTGGCCTACTTCGGCAACTGCGTCAGCCTCGGCCAGAAGGACGCGGTCTTCCAGGCGGTCGACGGCGAGGCACGGTCGAAGGCCTGGTCCCTGCGCGGCCGCCCGGCGGCGCGCTTCAAGGCGTTCGTCCTCAGCACCGTCGCGTGGACCATGCGCCACCCGACCTACGGACTGCCGACGCGCAGGCGCCGGCTGGCCACCGCCGCCGACCGCTCCACCGAGCTGGTCCACACGTAGGGTCGCCGCATGGACACTGCCACCGTGCAGCGCTTCGAGGCCAACCGGAACCGGTTGGCCTCGCTCGCGTACCGCCTGCTCGGTTCGGCCGCCGACGCCGAGGACGCGGTGCAGGACGCGTTCCTGCGCTGGCAGGTCGCCGACCGGGACCACGTCGAGGTACCCGAGGCGTGGCTGACCAAGGTGGTCACCAACCTGTCGCTCGACCGGCTCCGTTCGGCCAGGGCGCGCCGGGAACGCGCGGCCGGCGACTGGCTGCCCGAACCGCTCCTCGACGGCGACCCGATGCTGGGCCCGGCCGACACCGTCGAGCAGCGCGAGTCGGTGACCGTGGCGGTGCTGATGCTCATGGAACGCCTCCAGCCGGTCGAGCGCGCCGTCTACGTCCTGCGCGAGGCCTTCTCCTACAGCCACGCCGAGATCGCCGAGATCCTCGACATCACCGTGGCCGCCAGCCAGCAGCACGCCCACCGCGCCCGGCGCCGGGTCACCGCCGAGCGCAACGCCCACGAGGTCGACCGCGCCGCCGCCCGCCGCGTCGTCGAGGCGTTCGTCGCCGCCGCCTCCTCCGGCCGCACCGAGCGGCTGGTGGCGTTGCTGACCGACGACGCGACCGCGATCGCCGACGGCGCCGGGGCGAAGACGAAACCGATGCGGGTCTCGGACCCCGAGCGGATCGCCGCGCTGCTCCGCGCCGGCTTCAAGCCGACCCCGGCGAAGCGGAAGCTGATCGGCGGCTCCCCCACGTTCCACGCCGCCCTGGTCAACGGCTCCCCCGCGATGGTCGCCGTGCTCGACGACCAGGTCGTCGGCGTGGTGGTCCTGGCGGTCCGCGGCGACCGGATCGCGGCCATGCACGGCATGGGCGGCTCCCGGCTCGGCCGCCTCACCGAGCAGTGGCGGCGGCGCGAGCACGAGGAGTCCCTCATCGCGTCGTGGTGACCGGTCACTCCAGCGCGTAGGCCCGGATCACCGTCTCGGTGACCGCGTTGCCGTGCCGGTCGGTGGCGGTCGCGCGCAGTGAGGCGTAGCCACCCGCCTCGCCGCCGGCCGGGATCTCGACGCGCTGACCGTCCACAGTGGCGCGCCGCCAGGTCCGGCCATCGTCGTAGGACACCTCGACGATCACGTCCCTGATCCGCGACGCCCGCGAGCCCGGCTGGTGCGCGACGGTCACCCGCCCCCGCACCGGCTCGCCCGCCGAAGCGCGGTTGTGGTCGTCGAGCGGCAGGGCGAACCGGACGTCCAGGAACGGCAGCGCGACCCGATCGTCGGTGCCGCCGCGGGCGCGGAACGACCACACCGCCCTCGTCCGGGTGGACAGCGCCGGCTCCAGCAGCAGCGACGCCGGGCGTCCCGCCGACGCGATCACCTGGAACCGCCCCGGCCCGGCCGGCAGGTCGAACGTGCCGAGCCCGGCCTCGTCGTCGCGGCGGTCGATCACCCGGCCGCCCTCGCGCACCACGGTGCTCCCCCGCTGCGTGCGGTCGAAACCGCTCACGTTGCCGGGGTCGCTGTCGGCGAACATCGGCACCGACAGGACCAGCCGGTCGCCCTCCCGGTAGGCCCACGGGATCGGCTCGCCGTCCTGGTTGCTGGTGTACGGCGTGGTCAGCTCGGGCCCGAACGGTGCCGCGAACACCCGCGAGTTGCGGTGCTCGCCGCGGCGGAGCGTCACCGGGACCGTGACCTCGGCGGCGAAGTCGCCCTGCTCGTCGAACCCGCCCGCCGCGTACGTCGACAGGCTCGTCCCCGGCGTCACGTGGTCGACGCGGTGCGCCGGCCACTCGACCTCCACGTCCGCGCCGGCCTGGAACCCGTCCAGCCCGAACGTCGTCGGCATGAACCGGTACGTCCCGTCGGGCAGGGTGTCGACCAGGGTCCGGTCGATCCGGCCGAGGCCCTCGCGGTGGAAGCGGAACGCGTGCCCGGCGGGGATCCGCCCGTGCACCGCGTCGGCCAGGAAGTACGCCGTCGGGCTGGTCCGCCGGCCGAGCACGGTGGCCTCGACCGGCCCGGCGGCCAGCAGCGCGTCCAGGTCCCGCAGGTCGGCCTGCCCGTACAGCAGCACCACCGGCAGCGCGAGCCGGCCGTACTCGTCCTGGCCGACCTGCGGGTTGTAGAACGACAGCACGAGCTTCGCCCCGCGCTCGGCGAGCAGCGCGATGCCGTCCCGCAGCTGCTGACCCGGCGGGTAGGCCGGGTTGCCCCAGTCCGGCGGGGCGATCAGCGCGATCTTGCCGCGCACGTCGCCCGCGGCGTCGATCGCGGCGCGGTCGGCCTTGCCGACGTGCACGACCTCGGCGGTCAGCGTGCCCTCGAAGCGCGGGTAGGAGGCGACGTAGGTGTCCTCGAACTCGAACCCGCCCGGCCCCTCGACGGTGACCTCGGCCATCGGCGGCGTCCAGTAGCTGAAGTGGTGCAGCGCGACGCCGTCCAGCCGCGGGCTGCCGATCGTGTAGAGCTTCTCGCGGCGGGAGACGTAGCTGGTCCTGGTCATGCTCGCCAGCACGCCGTTCACCTCGGACGAGACGGCGTGCCCGCCGGCGGACTGGGGGCGCGCGGCCGGGTCGTCCAGGCTCGCGGTGACCTCCTCGCCCTCGCCGGTGTCGATGACGACCTCGGTGTCGCGGTCGACCAGACCGGTCGGGTGCACGTAGAGCGTGTCGGACACCGGCTGGTAGTCCAGCGTGCGGCCGACCACCCGGTAGCGTCCGGTGGGCACGGTGAACCTCGCGACGCCCCCGGTCGGGCGGTGGACCTGCGTGCGGCCGGTGTCCTCGTTCTGCAGGAGCAGCAGCGAGGTGACCAGGCCGCCGTCGCGAGGCAGCACCCGCACGGACAGCGTGTGCGCCTCGCCGGGCAGGCTGGCGGTGAGCGGCGTGTTCAGCGTGACCCCGGCGCCGGTGGCGGTGAGCACGCCGGAGACCTCGCCCGCGGGCCGGGACGGCACCCGCACGGTCACCGCCACCTCGGTGCTCGACCGCGCCGGCACCGTCACCCGCTCGCGGTCCAGGGCGAACAGGTCGCTGTCCACGTCGAGCGCGAGGTCGAGCGTGACCGGGGTGTCGCCGTCGTTGGCGTAGGTCACCGTCCGGGTCAGCTCCGCGGCCTCGCCGGCCCACGCCTCGCCGAACCCGAGCACGCCCTCGGCCCGCACCGGCTGCGCCACCGCGCGCGCGACGTCGAGCCGGCCGGCGCCCTGGGCGTAGGTGTCGACGCCGGCCAGCCGCCGCGCGCTGCCGACCAGGGCGCTCTTGAGCTGCTCGGCGGTCCACTCCGGGTGCTGGCCGGCGAGGATCGCGGCGGCGCCGGCGACGTGCGGGGCCGCCATCGAGGTGCCGGACATGCGGGCGTACCGCTCGTCGACCGAGCTGGCCGGGTTGGTGCCCTCGGCCCGCGCGGCGACGATGTCCGAGCCGGGCGCGGCGATCTCCGGCTTGAGGCCGTGGTCGCCGGTCCGCGGGCCCTGGCTGGAGAACACCGACAGCTCGTCGTCCTTGGTGACGCTGCCGACGGTGAGCGCGCGGTCCGCCGAGCCGGGCGAGCCGATCGTGCCGCGCGCGCCGTAGTTGCCGGCCGAGACGACGAACAGCGTCCCGCTCGACGCCGACAACGCGTTGAGCCGCTGCGACACCAGGTCGGTGCCGTCGGTCGGGCCGGAGCCGAGGCTCATGTTGACCACGTCCGCGCCCTGCGCGACCGCCCACTCCATGCCGGCGATCACGTTCGCCTCGGTGCCGCCGGACTCGCCGAGCACCTTGCCGACCAGCAGCGTCGCCCCGGGCGCGACGCCGGTACGCCGGTCGTCGCGTCCCGCGATCGTGCTCGCCACGTGGGTCCCGTGCCCGACGGTGTCCACCGTGGCCGGTCCCTCGCCGGTGAAGTCCCTGGCCTGCGCGACGACCCCGCGCAGGTCCGGGTGGGTGGCGTCGTACCCGGTGTCGAGCACCGCGACCGTGGTGCCGTCGCCGCGGAAGCCCGCCGCCCACGCCTCGGGCGCGCCGACCTGCGGCACGCTCTGCTCCAGCGTCGGCTGGACCCGCCCGTTGAGCCAGACCTTCCCGCTGGCGCGCGCGGTGGTGAGCCGCCGCCACGCCGAGCCGTCCTTCGGCGTGTCGACCGCGGTCAGCCCGCTGGCGAACGTCCGCCCGCGCAGCGTCCCGCTCTCGACGATGAGCGGCACCACGTCGGTGGCCCGGTCGTCGAGGCCCTGCCGGAGCAGCTCGGTGACGTCGAACAGCCGCTCGTCCACCCGCCCGCTGTCGACCAGCGGCGCGGCGTCGGCCGGGACGACGTACTCGTGCCCGTTGGCCTCGTACCGCCAGACCCGCTGGTGCTCGCGGCCCGGCGCCATCCGCACCCCGGCGACCCGTCCGTCGGTGACGCGCACCTCGTCGCCGGTCACCAGCGTGACCGTGGTGTGCGAGTCGGCGGCGTCCGGCGGTGCCGGCGGCGGTTCCGCACCCGCCGGCGGGCTGGTCAGCAGTGTGGCGGCGAGGGCGGCGCCGGCGAACAGGCCGGCGAGTCTGCGCGGGGTCATGTCCTGAACCCACGCGGCCCGGGCGCCGGAGGTTGCACAATCGGCGGGTGCGAGCCGAACGCCTGGTGACCCTGCTGTTCCTCCTGCAGCAACGGCGGCGGGCCACGGCCGCCGAACTGGCCGAGGCGCTGGCGGTGTCCGAGCGCACGGTGTACCGCGACATCGCCGCGCTGGAGGCGGCCGGCGTTCCCCTGTGGACCGAGCAGGGCCGGTCCGGTGGCATCCGGCTGGTCGACGGCTGGCGCACCCGCCTGGACGGCCTGACCGGCCGGGAGGCGGCGGCGATGCTCGCGGCCGGCGTGCCGGAGGTGCTGGCCGAGCTGGGCCTGGGGTCCGCGCTGACCGGCGCGCGGGCGAAGGTCCTGGCCACGCTGCCGGCCGGCCTGCGCGACTACGCGTCCCGGGTCGGGGCCCGGTTCCACCTGGACGCACCCGGGTGGTTCCACCGGCCCGAGGAGGTCGGACACCTGGCCGCGGTGGCGTCGGCGGTGGCCGACGAGCGGCGCCTACGGGTGCGGTACCGCCGGGCCGACCGCGAGGTGGAGCGCCTCCTGGAGCCGTTGGGCCTGGTCGTGAAGGCGGGCGTCTGGTACCTGGTCGCGCACCCGGTGCCGGGCGAGGAGCCGCGCACGTACCGGGTGGGCCGGATCGTCTCCGTGGAGTTCGACGGCCCGTTCGAGCGGCCCCCGTTCGACCTGGCGGCGTGGTGGGCGGAGACGTCGGCCCGGTTCGAGCGGTCGCTGGTGCGCGACCGGGTGCGGCTGCGGCTGAGCCCGTGGGCGCAGCGGGTGCTGCGGGAGGTCACCGACCCGGAGGCGGCCGCCGAGGCCCTGGCCGGCGCGGGCCGCCCGGACGAGCAGGGCTGGCGGGAGGTCGAGCTGGGAGTGGAGTCCGAGCACGTGGCGTTGACCCAGCTCAGCGGCCTGGGCGCGGGCGTGGAGGTGCTGTCGCCGCCGTCGCTGCGCGCCGCCCTGGCCGAGGTCGGCCGGGCGATCGCGGCCCGGAACGACACCCCGGCCTGACCAGCGGGACCGCGAGGTTCGCGGTTCGGCTGCGGAGATCCGCCACGGCGTGGCAAACTCCCGTCTGGGGAGGGACGGCGAAGGGGGATGACCTTGAGGCGTACGGCGCTGAGCGCCGTCGCCGTCGCGGCCGCTCTGCTCATGGCTGGGTGCGGTGGCGACGGTGACGCGAGCGACGAACCCGACACCAGCGACCAGGCCGGCGAGGCCACGGGGTCGATAGCGGACCTGGCCGACGACCTGTGCTCGATGGTCGACACGGCCACCATCGAGGAGCAGTTCGGCGAGGCGGTCGAGGACGCGCAGGGGGGACTCGAGCAGGAGGAGCGCGAGTCGGTCAGCTGCAGCTACGTCACCGAGTCGCAGATGGCCTCGGACATCGAGGACATCGACAAGGCACTCGCGGTCGGCACCACCGTGCGGACCGCGAGCAGCGGGGCGCTCGAACCCCAGGACGCGCTCGACGAGTACTTCGTCGACGCGGACGGCGAGACCGTCGCCTACACCCCGATCGACGGGCTCGGCGTCGTGGCGGGCTACGCCGACCGTTCGCTCGACGTCCGCCTGATCTCCGAGAATCATCTCGTCGCGATCCTGGAGCTCGGCGACGGCGAGTTCGTCGAGGTCATCACGACCTCCTCCCCGGAAGGCACGCAGGAGCAGCTTCGGCCGATCGCCGATCAGTTGGTCCCCGCCGTGGAGTCCAGGCTGCGCTGACCCGCGGCCGGAAAGCCAAGTCCGCCGGCTTGCGAATGCAAAAAATGCCGGTTCACGCCGTCGGACCACCGGAATTGTGGAACCGTCCCGCCGACTGGACGGTCTGGAACGTCAACAGATCACTTATCTGACCAAACGAACAAGGGGGAGACATGGGTGGTTACACCGCCGTTGAGAACGCCATCGCAGACTTCGGCTTCTACCTGAGCACGGAGGCCGGCCAAACCCTGCCCACCATCGAGCAACTCGCCCGCGACGAGGGCATGAGCGACGCCGGCTTCGTCGGGCTGCTCGAACCGCTCGGCAACATCGTCAACGGCGAGGCGTCGGTGATGGTCGGCTCGGCATTCAGCCTGATGCAGCGCAAGCTCTGCGACCTCGGCGACTCCGTCCTCGCCGCCGCCAGGGACTACGGCTACGTCGACGAGAGCAACAAGACGATGCTCGAGCGCAACGGGCTCGGCGGCGGCACCGACGAGGAGATCGACTTCGGCTCCGGCTACGGGGGCCCGCACGGCGGCTACGACAACCACTCCGCGGACGGCGGGTCGGACTTCAAGTACACCGAGACCGACATCTCCGCCATCGACCGGCCGGACACCAGCTACTCCGACGACATCGACACCGGCGGCGTGCTGACCGTCCTCGACTGGATCTGGTCGGAGTTCGACGTCGACGGCGGCAAGGGCTTCACCGACTCGATCATCTCCCCGCTCGCCGGCAACTACAACAGCATCTCCGCCAACGGCGAGGCGTGGCGCAGCGTCGGCACCAACTTCGGCCTGCTCGCCGCGAGCCTGGGCAACAACGCCAGCACGCTGGCCACCGAGCACTGGCAGGGCGACGCGGCCGCCGCGTTCGAGCAGTTCTTCGACCTGTTCTGGAAGAAGGGCGCGGTCTGGGCCGGCCAGCAGCTCGGTGAGTTCGTCGCCAAGGGTTTCGACAAGATCGCCGAGGTCTCCAAGCAGATCGCCCAGCTCGCGGTCAACTGCATCAACGAGATCATCGAGGCCGCCGCCAAGATCGCCACCAAGGCCATTCCGGTCGTCGGGTGGGCGTGGACGGCCATCCAGTCCCTCGGCAAGTGGGCCGGCAAGCTCATCGGGGTCGACATCGACGACCTGTACGACGACATCATGTCGATCATCAACACCGCGCAGGCGGTGTTCGAGCTGTTCGAGTCCATGCGGTCGTTGGTCGAGACCATGCAGAGCTACTTCGACACCCTCTCCGAGCTGCTCGCCACCGTCCAGACCATCCCGGAGATCGGCAGCCTCACCGACGCGGTGGAGACCGCCGAGACCATCAACGAGCAGGCGACGACCCTGGAGGAGCAGAAGACCCAGGTCACGGACGACATCAACTCGGCGGACGACGCGCTGACCGAGCTGGACGACATCGCGGCGACCGCCAACAGCTGAGCAGGGGGCAGAGAATGCAGGGTCGAACCTTTCCGACGTTCACCATGGAGCAGGCCGAGCGCGAGCTGGACGCGCGCATCGACTACGCCTTCTTCCGGGCACGCGAGGCCGAGCACCGGGCCGAGGACCTCGGGCGGCGGACCGGGCCGGCGGAGCCGCCGTCCGACGAGGACGTCGAGCGGATCAAGGCCTACGTCGAGGGGCACGCGCGGACCGAGGAGTGGCAGCGGGTCCTCGAGCGGATCAACCGGGGCGAGGTGACCTGGCGGGAGGTCGTCGAGGGCCTGGCGACCGGGCGGCTCGACCACGAGACGGCCGCCGCGTTCGACTCCCTGTCCAGGGTGCCGCCCGCGAGCCTGGAGAAGCTGGTCGAGATCGGCGTGGCCCCGGCCGAGCAGCCCGAGGAGCCGCCGGCCGAGCCCGAACCCGAGCCCAAGCCCGTCGACCACTCCCGCCCGCGCCCGATCGAGTACGAGGACGAGGACGAGTACTTCGGCAACCCGCTGCACCGCCGGCGGTAGGTCGGCAGGTCAGCGGTAGCCGGTCGCGTCGGCCGGCTTGCCCTGGCTCTCGACCTCGGCGATGTAGCGCCAGGCGTCGGGGCGGCTGCCGTCGGTGTCGGTGAACCCGTAGACCCGGGCCAGCTGCCCCGACGACAGGGAGCGCCCCGACCACCGGGACACCTCGGGGTG
>DATABL010000244.1:0-10071 GCA_036259595.1 Actinophytocola sp. | reverse complement strand
GGGAAGTCGACCGAGGCGTTCCAGACGTCGATGCTGACCATGTTCGTTTCGCCTCACTCAGACCCAGTAGGAGATCCGGGCACGGTAGTTGCGCATGGCCACGAGAGCCAGGCCCCACCCCACCACGGTAAACGCACCGACGACCACCCAGTGGTGCCAGCTCTGCACGTTGCCGATCAGCGGCGCCCGCAGCAGCTGGATGTAGTGGTAGAGCGGGTTCAGCTCGGCCACGAGCTCTCGCCAGCCGGCGCTCTCCTCGCCGAACTTCGCGACCAGGAGGTCGGTCGACCACACGATCGGCGTCATGAAGAACAGCAGCTGGGTGAGGCTCTGGATGACCGGCGGGATGTCCCGGTACCGGGTGGAGATGATGCCGAACAGGATCGCCACCCAGCCGCCGTTGACCGCCAGCAGCACGAACGCGGGGATCGCGTACAGGACCGTCCAGTTGAGGCCGGGATGGTGGATGGCCCCGGTGTCGCTCGTGATCGTGTAGCCAGCGGTGGTCAGATCGGACCAGAAGATGGCCAGGACGACGAAGTAGACCAGCAGGTTGTGCGCGAACATCAGCGTCAGCCGCCACACCGTACGCAGTGCGTACACGGTCAGCGGCGCGGGCAGGTGCTTGATCAGGCCCTCGTTGCGGATGAACGTCTCGGTGCCCTCGGTGAGGCAGCCGTTCATGAAGTTCCACACGATGAAGCCGACCGTGATGTAGGGCAGGAACGTCCCGACCGGCGAGCCGAACAGCTGCGAGTACAGCAGCCCGAGACCGGCCGCGGTGACGGCCATCGACAGCGTGATCCACAGTGGGCCGATGATCGACCGCCGGTAGCGCTGCTTGATGTCCTGCCATCCGAGGTGGCCCCACAGCTCGCGCTGTTTGAAGCCCTCGGTGATGTCCTCCCACGCCTTCGCCCATGAACGAGTCGACGGCGCGCGTGGCGGGGTGGTGGCCTGCTCCTGCTCGGCCGTGCTGGTTGCTGGCACGGCTGTCGAGCCTACCGGCGGCGCGACGCGCTTCCGCAGCGGCCGGAGGTGTCGAAAAATCGGCGCTTGCGCTGGAGAAGTCCACCCGTTCGGACGGTCGTCGGGCTGGTAACTTGTCCCGTCATGGTCGACGTCGCCCCGCCGCAGAGCATGCTGCGTTCGCTGCTCGACGTCTATGCCGAGCATCCGCAGCCCCGGACGGTCGCCGTCGTGGGCAACCAGCCGCTGGAGCCGGACGCGGAGCGCGCCAAGGCCGTCGACGCCGCCGACCTGGTGTTCCGGGTCAACGGGTTCAGGGTCGACGAGCCGGGCACCCCGCCCACCGTGGGCAGCCACACGCACGTCGTGGTGTTCAACCGGGCGCTGCGCGCGACGAAGTGGGTCTTCCAGGACTACCGCCGGCGGCTGTACCTGATGGTCGAGCCGGGCCGGCTGCACTGGGAGCCGGACATGATCCCCGGCTGGTGGCCGGCCGACCTCGGCTTCGTGCCGGTGTCCAACCGCGAGGTGACGCTGCCGCTGTCCGACGCGCTCGGCGTGCCGACCAGGCAACAGGGGACGTGGGCGACCACCGGCACGATGGCCGCGTGGATCGCGCGCACGAACTACCCGGACGCCGAGCTGATCCTCACCGGGTTCTCGTTCATCGACGACCCGAACCAGACCTCCTGGATGCACGCCGCGGGCGACTCCTGCATCGTCGGCCCGGAGCACCAGATCGCCGCCGAGGGGCGGCTGCTCGACTCGTGGACGAAGACCAGCCGGACCACCCTGCTGCGCTGAACCCGTCAGCTGAACCTGTCAGAGGGAAGACACGTGAACGACAATCGTCTCGCCAGGCCGCTGCGCGCGGTGCTCGGGTTGCGCAAGAAGGCCGCGGACCGCTTCGCCCGCATGATCGACTGGCGGATCGCGAACCCGGAGGAGGGCAGCCGCCTCCACGACCTCTACGGCGTGCCCGGCGAGCTGCGGAAGCGGATCCGGGAGCTGCAGGAGGCCCGCGGCGAGCACGCCCGCCGGCTGGGTGAGCTGGAGCGCCGCTACGCCGAGGTGGACCGGCTGCAGAAGTGGACCGCCAACGAGCTGGAGCGGATCATCCCGCAGGTCGCCGCACAGGAGTCGCAGCTGGAGTCGCTGCGCGAGAAGCTGGCCGCGGTGCCGGCGGCGGAGCGGCCGGAGATCGACGAGTCGCGGTCGCTGATCGAGGAGATCCGGCGCGAGCACAGCCAGATCCGGGTGCGGCTCACCGCGGTCGCACAGTACGAGGACCGGTTGCGCAAGCTCGAAGATCGCGCAGAGTCACCGAAGTAGATTGTATACAACCCTGTGTTACCAGTATTCACAGTTTACGCTTCAACTGTGAAATGTTGACCGGAAGAATCCACTACTCAACGGTTCAAGACCCCTGGCATTCGGGTGATCCTGAGATCACACAGGCGGGTGTAAAGGGGTCGGGGTCATGGTCGACGTTCAGTGGTGGTTGTCCAACTACGACAATCGGGTGCACGCGTTCGGCAGCGAGGAAGCCGACCGCGACTTCGGTGAGGCGCTCTGCGAGCACTGCGTGCCCAACACGAGGATCACCTGCACCGACGAGGGCGAGCGCTGCCTGGCCTGTCTGCTGATCTTCGGCGACCTCCTGGCCGACGCGCACGGCGAAGGGCTGTGGCGGGCCTCCTAGTAGGTTGGGCCGCATGCGTGAGGTCCGGATCGGCAAGCACACCGTTGGCCCCGGGCACCGCCCGTTCGTCATCGCGGAGATGTCCGGCAACCACAACGGCGACCTGGACAGGGCTCTCGCGATCGCCGAGGCGGTGGCCGCGTCCGGCGCGCAGGCGCTGAAGCTGCAGACCTACCGCCCGGACACCATCACCATCGACGTCGACCTGCCCGCGTTCCGCATCTCCGCCGACCACGACCTGTGGGGCGGGCAGAACCTCTACCGCCTCTACGAGCAGGCCCACACGCCGTGGGAGTGGCACGAGCCGATCTTCGCCCGCGCGCGGGAGCTCGGCCTCACGGTGTTCTCCAGCCCGTTCGACCCGACCGCCGTCGACCTGCTCGAGTCGCTGGACGCCCCGGCCTACAAGATCGCGTCGGCGGAGATCGTCGACCTGCCGCTGGTCGAGCTGTGCGCCCGCACCGGCAAGCCGCTGGTCATCTCCACCGGCATGGCGAGCGTCGCCGAGATCGACGCCGCGATCGCCACCGCCCGCGCGGCCGGCAACGAGCAGCTGATCGTGCTGGGCTGCACCGCGTCCTACCCGGCCGACCCGGCGGACTCCAACCTGCGCGGCATCCCGCTGCTGGCCGACACGTTCGACGTGGTGCCCGGACTGTCCGACCACACCATGGGCATCGGCGTCCCGGTCGCGGCCGTGGCGCTGGGTGCGTGCGCGATCGAGAAGCACGTGACGCTGGCCCGCGCGGACGGCGGCGTGGACAGCGACTTCTCCCTGGAGCCGGCGGAGCTGGCCGCCCTGGTCACCGAGACCGAACGCGCGTGGCAGGCCCTCGGCCGCCGCGCGATCGGCCCCACCGAGAGCGAGCGCGAGGTGCTGCGCGTGCGCCGGTCCCTGTACGTGGTCACCGACGTGGCCGAGGGCGACGAGGTGACCAGGGACAACGTCCGCTCGATCCGCCCCGCCGGGGGCCTGCCACCGGCCGACCTGCCCACCGTGCTGGGCCGTCGCTTCCGTACGGCCGCCCCCAAGGGCACCCCGCTGACCTGGGACCTGGTCTAGGTCGGGCGGCGGCGTCGCCACAGCAGGCTGACCACCAGGAGACCGGCCAGGCAGGGAACCATCCCGGCCCAGCCCAGCGTCGGCGGCAGGCCGGTGTCGCCGGAGGTGTCCCTGGTGAGCAGCCCGGTGAGCCCGACGCCCGTGCCGAGCACGAACATCGCGGTCGCGGCGGGGCGGGCCCACCGCCTGCCCGCCCTGACGCCCCACGTCGTCCCGAGCCAGGCGAGGACGCCGAGCGCGCCGACGACGGACAACAGGACCAGGTAGGTGCTGACGGCCGAGTCGACCTGGGTCTGGGTGTAGGTGGGATAGCCGGCTCGGACGTGGTCGGCCAGCAGCTGGGTGGCGGCGTACGGGACGACCGCCGCGACGACGGTGAGTCCGAGGCCGGCGTACATCGCCGCGACGACCAGTCGCTGATCACGTGTCTGATTCATCGGAGTCCTTCCTGTCGTGTCACGCGGTGCGGGCTCGGAGGAACTCGAGGATCTCCGTCCGCGCGGCCTCGGCCTGCCGTGCCACACCCGGCATGCTGAGGAACGCGTGCCCGGCTCCGGGGTACTCGGTGAGCCGCGTGGGTGTCCCGGCCGCCTGGAGTCGTTCGGCGTAGCGGCGGCCGTGGTCGGCGAGCGGGTCGTGGGTCGGCACCACCACGAGCGCCGGGGCCAGCCCGTTCAGGTCGTCGGCGTACAGCGGTGAGAGCGTGCGCGCGTCGGTTCCCGGTGGCACGGCGAGCCGCTGGATCAGGTGCAGCTGCGGCACGGTGAGGGTCGGGCTGTGGGCGTGCTCGGTGATCGAGGCGTGGTCGAGCATCGTCTCGGTCACGTCGACAGCGGGGTTGACCAGTACCTGCGCCGTGAGGTGCGGGCCGGCCGCCGCGGCCCGGATCGCGGCCAGGGCGCCGATCAACGCCCCGCAGCTCTCGCCGAAGACGGCGGTCCGGGCGGGGTCTACGCCCCACCGCGCCGCGTGGCCCAGCACGTGGCCGAGCACGTCCCAGCCGTCGTCGACGGCCGCCGGCAGTGGCGTCTCCGGGTCGAGGAGGCGGTGCTCGACCGAGACGACGACCGCGGGCAGGCGGGCGGCGAGGTGGCTGTTGATCCAGTCACTCTGCGCCGCCGTGCCCACGAAGCCGCCTCCGTGCACGTGGAGCACGAGCGGCAGGTCGACCCCTCCGGCCAGCGGTCGGTACACCCGGACCGGGAGCTCGCGGCCGGGCAGCGCCACCGACTGCCACCGGATCGCGGCGTCGGGGTCCGGTTCCCCGGTGACCGCCCGCGCCGCGTCGGAGGCCCGAAAGCGGTTCTCCGCGTCCCGGTAGGCGACCAGTTCCTCGGCCGTCACGGTCGGCCAGTCCGGCTCCGGCGGCCGCTCCGTGGCAGTGGTCTCGCTCATGCCCACTCCTTTTCGCTACTTAAAGTATCGAAACCTACGGTAGCGAAAACAGGTAACCTGCCGGGTATGGCATCGACCACACCCGCCAGACCGCCCGGACGACCGCGTGCCGGCGTCGACGCCGTGGTCTTCGCCGCCACGCTGAGCACGGTCCATGAGTTCGGCTACTCGCGCGCCACCGTCGAGCGCATCGCCGCGGTGGCCGGTGTCGCCAAGACGACGATCTACCGGCGCTGGCCGTCGAAGGGCGCGCTGATCGTGGACTGCCTCCTCGACGCGTTCGGCCCGGTGCCGCTGGCGGGCACCAGTCGAGCCGAGCTCATGTCCTCGGCCATCCGCTGGATCGCGGCGAAGGTCGGTGAGGCGGGGGTGGGCGACGCGTTCGCCGGCGTGTTCAGCGACGCCGTCAGCGACCCGGCCCTGCGCGACATCCTGTCCACGCGGTTGCAGGATCCGTACCGGCTCGCGCTCCAGGACGCGCTCGGCGAGCCGGAGAACCGGGTCCTGTTCTTCATCGACGTCGTCGTCGGCACCCTGCTCCACCGGATGGGCATGACTGGCGAGCCGATGGTCGACGCCGACGTCACCGCGTTGGTCGAGCTGGTGGTGCCGTACTTCGCCGGTGCGACACCCGCTGACCGGCCGCGAGGAGGCTAGACGCTCCACTCCGGTCGCGAGGTGAGCTCGGCGAGGCGCCGCCGGGCGTAGCGGGGCTCCAGCTGCCAGCCGGCGGCGGCCTCCCAGGCGTCGACGGCCGAGCGGGCGGGGTGGTTGCGCTCGCGGGGGAGGTCGATGCCGGGCAGGTCGGCCAGGTCCAGGTCGGGGTGGTCGACCCGGGCCTCGTCCCAGTCCAGCAGGCCGATGGCCGCCTCGGTGACCCGGACGTTCGGCTCGCACGGGTCGCCGTGCACGACCGTGTGCGGGCCCGTCATCGCGGCCCAGGCCGTGCGGCAGGCCCTCACCGCCTCGGGCGGCATCGCGGTCAGGTCGACGTCGCCGCCGTGGTCGACGGTCAGCAGGTCGCGGGTGGAGGCGAAGCCGGGGCGCTGCGGCCAGCCGGTGGTGAGCGTGTGCAGGCGGGTCAGCTCCTTGCCCACGGCCGGCCAGTCGTACGCGCTCGGCGCGCCGCCGGGCAGCCAGGTCTGCACCACCACGCCGTCGACGTGCCGGCGGCCGTCGTCGGTGGGCACCGTGGCCGGCACGGTGAAGTCGTTGGCGGACAGGAACTCCATCAGGTCGAGCTCC
Organism: Actinophytocola sp.; assembly: GCA_036259595.1. Lineage (GTDB taxonomy): Bacteria > Actinomycetota > Actinomycetes > Mycobacteriales > Pseudonocardiaceae > Actinophytocola. The sequence continues at coordinate 3,697 of DATABL010000244.1, read as the reverse complement.
CAGTCCAGCGACTCCGGGCCCCGCCGGGTCGCCCGCGCGACCAGGCGCTCGCCGCCCCGCCGCACCTCGTACACCTCGCCGCGGTGCCCGCCGCCGAGCCGGCCCACCACGATCGCGCCCCACGGCGCCGTGTCGATCACGAGAAGAACGCCCTGACCTCGTCGATCACCCGGTCCACGTCGGCGTCGGTCAGGTCCGGCCACAGCGGCAGCGACAGCTCCCGCGCGTAGAACCGCTCCGCGCCGGGACACAGCCCGCGCCGGTACCCGAGGTCGGCGAACACCGGGTGCCAGTACACCGGGACGTAGTTGACCTGCACCCCGATCCCGCGCTCCCGCAGGAACTCGTACAGCTCACGGCGCCGCCCGCCGAGCACCCGCAGCGGGTACAGGTGCCACGCCGGCTCCGCGCCGGGCAGCGTGACCGGCGTCGCCACCCCGTCCACGCCGGCCAGCCCGGCGTCGTAGCGCGCGTGCAGCTCCGCCCGCCGGGAGACGAACCACGACAGCCGGGACAGCTGGCTCGACCCCAACGCGCACAACACGTCGGGCAGCCGGTAGTTCAGCCCGAACTCGTGCACCTCCTGGTGCCAGCCGCCCTCGTCCGGGAACCGCTGTCGCGCCCGGTCCCGCACCAGCCCGTGGTTGCGGAACTCCCGCGCCCGCGCCAGCAGCCCGGGGTCCAGGCAGGACACCGCGCCGCCCTCGGCCGTGGTCAGGTTCTTGGTGGGGAAGAAGGAGAACGTGGTCAGGTCCGCCCAGGAGCCGACCGGCCGCCCCCGCCACGACCCGCCGATCGAGTGCGCCGCGTCCTCCAACAGCAGCGCGCCCGCGCCGTGCGCCACCTCCGCCAGCTCGTCCAGCGCGGCCGGGTGTCCCGCGTAGTCCACCGCCGCGACGACCTTCGTGCGCGGGGTGATCGCCGCGCGCACCGCGTCGACCTCGACGTTCCCGGTCTCCGGCGAGGTGTCCGCGAACACCACCGTCGCACCGCGCAGCGCCGCGGTCGCCGCCGTCGCGACGAACGTCATCGGCGTGCACACCACCTCGTCGCCCGGCCCGACGCCGGCGGCCGCGTAGGCCACGTGCAGCGCCGCGGTCCCCGAGGTCACCGACACCGCCGGCACCCCACCGGTCCGCTCCGCGAGGTCCGCCTCGAACCGCGTCACCGCGGGTCCGGTGGTGAGCCAGTCGCCGCGCAGCACCTCGGTCACCGCGGCCACGTCGTCCTCGGTGATCGACTGCCGGCCGTAGGGGAGCAGGTCAGCCATACTGCTCGACCAGCGCGCGCAGGTCGTCGTCGGTGAGCCACAGGTCGTTGGTGTCCGACCGGTACGCGAAGCCGTCCGGGACCGGCCGGCCGTGCTCCGGCGGCTCGTAGCCCCAACCGGCGATGTGCGGCATCACCACGTACCGGTCGTCCAGCAGCAGCGTCCGCCGGGCGTCGTCGAGGGCGATCATCTCCTCGTGCAGCTTCTCGCCCGGCCGGATGCCGACCTCCTTGAGCGGCGCGCCGGGCGCGATCACCCGTGCCAGGTCGGTGATCCGCATGCTCGGGATCCGCGGCACGTACAGCTCGCCGCCGTGCATCTGGTCGAACGAGTCGACCACGAACCGCACCGCCTGCGGCAGCGTGATCCAGAACCGGGTCATCCGCAGGTCGGTGATCGGCAGCGCCTCACCGCGCGCGGCCAGCGAGGCGAAGAACGGGATGACGCTGCCGCGCGAGCCCATCACGTTGCCGTAGCGCACCACCGAGAACCGGGTCGGGTGCCCGGCGGCGTAGTGGTTGCCGCTGATGAACAGCCGGTCCGCGCACAGCTTGGTGGCGCCGTAGAGGTTGATCGGGCTGGACGCCTTGTCGGTGGACAGCGCGACGACCTTCTTCACGCCGCAGTCGATCGCCGCCTCGATCACGTTCTGCGAGCCGGTGACGTTGGTCTGCACGAACTCGAACGGGTTGTACTCGGCCGTGTCGACCTGCTTGAGCGCGGCGGCGTGCACCACGTAGTCGATGTCGAACATGGCGCGCTCGAGCCGGCGCCGGTCGCGCACGTCGCCGATGAACCAGCGCAGCCGCTGGTCGTCGCCGAACAGCTGGCGGGCCTCGTACTGCTTGAGCTCGTCGCGGGAGAGCACGACCAGCCGGCGCGGGTTCAGGTGCTCCAGCGCGTGCGCGATGAACGCCTTGCCGAAGGACCCGGTCCCACCGGTCACCAGGATGCTGGCCCCGTCCAGCAGCGCCATCGTCACCTCCGTGAAAGTCGTGCGACATCATGGCACCCGTGCGAGTCAACGCGGTCATCCAGGCACGGATGTCGTCCACCCGGTTGCCGGGCAAGGTCCTGCGTCCACTGGGCGGGCGCAGCGTCCTGGCCTGGGTGGTCCGGGCCGCGACGCGGGTCCCGGCGTTCGACCAGGTGGTCGTCGCGACCTCGGAGTCCGGCGACGACGACCCGGTCGCCGACGAGGCCGAGCGCGCCGGCGCGGCCGTGGTCCGCGGTCCGCTGGACGACGTGCTCGGGCGCTTCGAGCTCGCCGCCGAACGGCACCCGTGCGACGCGGTGGTGCGGCTGACCGCCGACTGTCCACTGCACGACCCGGCGCTGCTCGCCCAGGTCGTCGGCGTGTGGCTGGCCGACCCGGACCTGCACTACGTCAGCAACGTGCTCGTCCGCCGGCTCCCGCGCGGGTTCGACGCCGAGCTGGTGCGCCGCGACGTGCTGGCCGAGCAGTACCGCCTGGCGACCGGGTCGCACCGCGAGCACGTCACCTCCGGCGTGTACGCGGAGCCGGAGGTGTACCGCTGCACCGGGGTGCTGCCCGGCGAGGACCACTCCGACCTGCGGGTCACCCTGGACACGCCGGAGGACGCGGCGCTGCTGGAGGCCGTGGTCACCGCCCTGGGGGACGGGGTGCCGCGGTGGCGCGAGGTGGTGGCGCTGCTGCGCACGCGGCCGGACCTGGTGGCCCTGAACGCCGGCGTCGAGCAGCGGACCGCATGACGAGCCTGCTCCTGCGCGCCGACGGCGGCCCGACGATCGGCGTCGGCCACGTCGCGCGCTGCCTGGCGTTCGCGGAGGCGGCCGTGGCGCGCGGCTGGACGGTGACCTTCGCCGGCGAGCCGGCCTGGCTGGCGGACCGCTTCGCCGCCCTCGACGTGCCCGTCGTCCCGGCTTCCGACCGCATGGACGCCGACGTGGTGCTGGTCGACCACTACGGCCTGGCCGAACTGCCCGCGGTGCGCGCCCGGGTGGTGTCCCTGGAGGACGGCACCTACGGCCGCCGCGCGGCCGACGTGGTGGTCGACCCGAACCTGGTGCTGGCCCCGCGCGAGCCGGACGGCACCGGCGTGTTCCTCGGCGGCCCGCGCTACGCGCCCCTGCGCGCGGACGTGGTGGCCGCCCGCCGCGCCCGCACGGGGGTGCCCGGAGATCCGCCCCGGATCGTGGTCGTGATGGGCGGCGGGGCCGCGGCCCCCACGGTCGCCGCAGCCGTGACCGCGCTGCGGGACACCGGTCTGCCGATGTCGGTGCGGGCGATCGCGGCCGGCGAGGTGCCGCTGCCGCCGGCGGGCCCCGGCCAGCGCTTCGAGGTCGGCCCGCCCACGCCGGCGCTGCCCACGCTGTTCGCCGAGGCCGACCTGGTGGTGAGCGCCGCCGGCGTGACCCTGACCGAGCTGTGCTGCGTCGGCGTGC
>DATABL010000243.1:0-10516 GCA_036259595.1 Actinophytocola sp. | reverse complement strand
CACCCCCACACCAACTAGGCTGGAAAGCGGGGGGCCCCCGCGTCTCCTGGGAGCCAGCGCGAGTCCGTCGGGGTCGTCATTCGTCGGCGGTGCTGCCGAGGGTTTCGCGCAGCCACTGCTCCACGCCCGCGACGTGCACGGTCGCCCACGAGCGGGCCAGTTCCGGCTCCCGGCCCGCGATGGCCTCGTAGATCGCGCGGTGCTGTTCGCGGGTCTTGGCCACCGCGTCCTCCTGGGTCAGGCCGCGCCAGATCCTGGCCCGCGTCGTCGGGCCGGACAGGCTGTCGATCAGCGAGCACAGCACCGGGTTGCCCGACCCCAACGCGATGCGCCGGTGGAACTCCAGGTCGTTGGCCACCAGTGCCTCCACCGTCGGCGACTCGTCCAGGCCCTCCAGCAGCGCGGCCAGGTCGGCGACCTCCGCGTCGGTCATGCGCAGTGCGGCCATCGCGGTCGCCGCCGGTTCCAGGATGCGGCGCACGGCCAGGAAGTCGAGCACGGTGTCGTCGCGGTGGAAGTCGACGACGAACGTCATCGCGTCCAGCAGCAGCTTCGGCTCCAGGCTGGTGACGTACGTGCCGTCACCCTGCCGCACGTCCAGCACCCGGATCAGGCACAGCGCCTTGACCGCCTCCCGCAGCGAGCTGCGCGACAGCCCGAGCCGGCCGGCGAGGTCCGCCTCCTTCGGCAGCCGGTCACCCGGGCCCAGCTCACCGGAGATGATCATGCCTTTGATCTTGTCGATCGCTTCGTCGGTGACCGGCATGGCACGACCCTTCCGCAGACCTCGGATGTTTCTACGCCCAGAGTGCCACGAATGGAGGTTCGATGCGGGTCGCCCTGCACACCCGGCTCAAGCCCGGCAAGGAGGCCGAGTACGAGCGTGCGCACGCCGTGATCCCGGCCGACCTGGACGTCGCGCTGCGTGACGCCGGCGTCTCGTCCTGGCGCATCTGGCGCGACGGCCTCGACCTGTTCCACGTCGTGGAGGTCGAGGACTACGCGGCCATGCGCCACGCCCTGCGCGAGCACCCCGCCAACCAGCGCTGGCAGGCCAGGATGGCCGAGCTGCTCGACGTCGAGGACGACTACTCCGGCACCGACACCGGGCTGGGCCTGGTCTGGGAGCTCCCGTGAGCGAGAGCGACGGAGCGTCCGCCGGCTGGACTGACGAGCGGCGCAGCCGTGATGAACGAACGGCGAGCAGCGCAGGAGGGAAGCCGGCGGGTAGCGGAGGAGCGGAGCGAACCACAGACACCGTGAGGCTCGGCCTTGGCTGTGCGCAGTTGGGCAACCTCTACCGGGCGATGTCCGACGAGACCGCTGCCGAGATCGTCGACACCGCCTGGGCGCACGGGGTCCGCTACTTCGACACCGCCCCGCACTACGGGCTCGGTCTGTCCGAGCGGCGGCTCGGTGCGGCGCTCGCCGGCCGCCCGCGGGCCGAGTACGTCCTGTCGACCAAGGTCGGCCGGCTGCTCGTGGACAACCCGGGCGGCGCGGCGCACCGGGACACCGAGGGCTTCGACGTGCCGGCCACGTTGGTCCGCCGCCGCGACTACAGCCGGGACGGGGTGTTGCGCTCGCTCGAGTCGAGCCTCGACCGCCTCGGCGTGGACCGCGTCGATCTCGCGTTCGTGCACGATCCGGAGGACCACGTCGAGGAGGCGCTGGCCGGCGCGCTGCCCGCCCTGGTCGAACTGCGGGAGCAGGGTGTGTTGCGCGGCATCGGGCTCGGCATGAACTTTCAGGACGTGCTGGCGGAGTTCGTCCGGCAGGCCGACGTGGACGTCGTGATGATCGCCGGGCGGTACACCCTGCTCGAGCAGCCCGCCCTGGACGAGCTGCTGCCGCTGTGCGTGGAGCGCGGCGTCTCGGTGATGGCCGCCGGCGTGTTCAACTCCGGCATCCTCGCCTCCGCCACCCCCGGCCACACCTACGACTACGCGCAGGCCCCCACCGAGCTGGTCGACCGCGCGACCCGGATCGCCGAGGTCTGCGCCCGGCACGGCGTCACCCTGCCCGAGGCGGCGATCGCGCTGCCGGCCGCACACCCGGCCGTCGCCAGCGTCGTGCTCGGCGCGAGTTCCCCGGCCCAGGTCGAGTCGAACGCGGCCCGTGCGGCCGCCCGCGTGCCGGCCGCGCTGTGGGCCGAACTGGTCGCCGAGGGGCTGCTGCGCCCCGACACCCCGCTGCCCGAGGAGGTCGCGTGATCGACGCGCACCACCACCTGTGGGACCCGGCGGCCCGGGAGTACCCGTGGCTGGCCGGCGACGCACTGACCCCGATCCGCCGCCCGTACACCCTCGACGACCTGCGCGCGGTCACCCCGGCCGCCCGCACGGTCCTGGTGCAGACCGTGTCGTCGGAGTCCGAGACCGAGGAGTTCCTCGCGACCGCCGCGGCGTCCGGCGGCCTGGTCGCCGGCGTGGTCGGCTGGGTCGACCTGACCGCACCCGACCTCGCCGACCGCCTCGCCGAACTGCGCGGCGGCGGCCTGCTCGTCGGCATCCGCCACCAGGCCGAGGACGAGCCCGACCCGCGCTGGCTGCTGCGCCCCGACGTGCTCCGCGGCCTGCGCACGCTGGCCGACGCCGGCCTGGTCTACGACGTGCTGGTCCGCCCGCCGCAGCTCCCGGCCGCGGTGGAGCTGGCCGCCCTGGTGCCCACCCGCCTGGTGCTCGACCACGCCGGGAAGCCCCCGATCGCCACCGGCGACCTCGAACCCTGGGCGACCGCGATCACCGAGCTGGCCCGCCACCCCAACGTCACCTGCAAGCTGTCCGGCCTGGTCACCGAGGCCGACTGGGCGTCGTGGTCCACGCAGGACTTGCGCCCCTGGGCCGACCACGTGCTCGGCGCGTTCGGCCCGGAGCGGGTCATGTTCGGCTCCGACTGGCCCGTCTGCGAGCTGGCCGCCACCTACGCCCAGGTCACCGCCACGGCCGAGGCCCTCACCGCCGGCCTGTCCGAGGCGGAGCGTGCGGCGGTGTTCGGGGGCACCGCCGCACGGGTGTACGGGCTCTAGGCTCCCCAGCCGGCGGCGGCACCGTCGGCGCGCTCGGCACGGATCCGCTCGAAGTGCCCGGAGCGGCGGTAGGCGGCGATCGGGTCCGGGTCCAACCCCATGTCCTCCCGCAGTTCCGCCAGCAGCGGGCGCACGTCGGTGGCGAACGCGTCGGTCAGCACCGCGTTCGCGGACAGCACGTCACCCTCCCGCTGGAACTCGCGCAGCGCCGCCGCGTCCACGAGCAGGGCCTTCGCCGTCGCCTCCTGGACGTTGAGCACCGAGCGGATCAGCGCCGGGATCTTCGGCTCGATGTTGTGGCACTGGTCGAGCATGAACGCCACGCCCGCCGCCGCGTCCAGCCCGCCGCCGAGCACGATCTCCACCATGATCCGGAACAGCTGGTACGGATCGGCCGCCCCGACCATCAGGTCGTCGTCGGCGTAGAACCGCGAGTTGAAGTGGAACCCGCCCAGTCGCCCCCGCCCCAACAGGAACGCCACGATGAACTCGATGTTCGTCCCCGGCGCGTGGTGCCCGGTGTCCACCAGCACCTTCGCGCGCGGCCCGAGGTCGACGCAGTGCGCGTACGAGGTGCCCCAGTCCGGCACGTCCATCGTGTAGAACGCCGGCTCGAACAGCTTGTACTCCACCAGCATCCGCTGCCCGTCGCCCAGCCGGTCGTACACCGCCCGCAACGCCTCCGACAGCCGCGTCTGCCGGTCGGCGATGGAGTCCTGGCCGGGGTAGTTCGTCCCGTCCGCGAACCACAGCGACAGGTCGGCCGAGCCCGTGACGTCCATGATGTCCACGCACTCCAGCAGGTGGTCCAGCGCCTTGCGCCGTACCGCCGGGTCCGGGTTGCACACGCTGCCCAGCCGGTACTCGTCCTCCTGGAACACGTTCGGGTTGATCGCACCGATCCCGACACCCTGCTCGCGGGCGTGCCGCGCCAGGTCGCCGTAGTCGGCCACCGCGTCCCACGGGATGTGCAGCGCCACCGTCGGCGCGACGCCGGTGTAGCGGTGCACCACGGCCGCGTCGTCGATCTTCTCGTAGGCGTTGCGCGGCACCCCCTCCTGCGCGAACACCTTGAACCGGGTGCCGGAGTTGCCGTATGCCCACGACGGCGTCTCGATGTGCTGGCTGCGCAACGCCTCCCGCACGGCCTGCTGGTCGGTCATGAGAACCCCTGCGCTCAGAAGTCGTAGTCGTCGATGTTGTCGGCGTTGAACACCGTCGGCGGCCCGAGGATGACCTCGCCGTCCGCCCCGATCGTGCGCTCGCCGAGCTTTCCGGCCTCGAACGTCTCGCCCTCCTCGCCCGAGATCTGCCCGGAGGCGAGCGCGGCCGCCGCGTAGCCGGCGAGGTAGCCCAGCTCGGCCGGGTCCCACAGGGCGAACTCGGTCACCGTGCCGTTCTTCACGAACTGGCGCATCTGGTTCGGCGTGCCGAGTCCGGTCAGCGCCACCTTCCCCTTGTGCGGCGAGGACGACAGGTACCGCGCGGCCGCCGCGATGCCCACGGTGGTCGGCGCGACGATGCCCTTCAGGTCGGGGTGCGTGCGCAGCAGCGCCTGCGCCTCCTGGAACGACTTCTGGTCGTCGTCGTCGCCGTAGACCGTCGCCACCAGCTCGATGTCGGCGTACTCCGGCTTCTTCAGCTCCTCCTTCATGATGTCGATCCAGGCGTTCTGGTTCGTCGCGTTCGGCGTCGCCGACAGGATCGCGATCTTGCCGCTGCCGCCGATCTGCTCGGCGACCATCTCGACCTGGGTGCGCGCGATCTCCTCCGACGACGCCTGGTTGACGAACACGTGCCGGGCGTCCGGGGCCGCGTCCGAGTCGACCGTGACCACCGCGATGTCCTGGCTCATCGCGTCCTTCAGCGCCGGTGCGACCGCGTTCGGGTCGTTCGCGGCGATCACGATCGCGTCCTGCTGCTGCTGGATCAGTGTGTTGATGTAGGACACCTGCGAGGACGCCGACGCGTCCGACGGGCCGACCGCCTTGCCCTCGCCACCGGTCTCCGACACCGCGGTGATGCCGCCCTCGTCCATGATCGTCATGTACGGGTTATCGATCTCCTTGGGCAGGAAGGCGATCTTCAGTCCCTCCTGGATCTCCGCGTCCGGGTTGGCGCTGCGCTCGTTGCCGGCACCGCCGTCACCCTCCGCCGCGTCCGATCCCCTGGTGGTCCCGCCGCAGCCCGCGAGCGCGACCACCGCCAGGGTCGCCACCAGTGTCCGATGTAGGTTTCTCGAGCGGAACATCCTTGGTCCTCCTCGGCTTGAACACCACGGGTACGAGCACGGAGACGATGAGCAGCAGCCCGGTGATCACGTTCTGGATCTCGTTGCTGACGTCGTCGAGGAACAGCACGTTGCGCAGCCCGGCCATCGCGAGCAGCGCGGTCGCCACGCCGAGCACGGTGCCGCGCCCACCGAAGATCGACACGCCGCCGAGCAGGACCGCCGCGACCGCGACGAGCTCCATGCCGTTGGCGTTGTCCGCGCGGGCGCTGTTGTAGCGCAGCGTGTAGATCAGCGACGCGAGCGCGGCGAGCGCGCCGGAGAGCACGAACAGCGCGAGCTTCACCCGGTCGACGCGAATCCCGGAGAACCGTGCGGTCTGGGTGTTCAGCCCGATCGCGTACAGCGACCGGCCGACCGGCGTCACGTGCACCAGCAGCGCCACCGCGACCCCCACCACGAGCACCAGCATGGTGGCGTACGGCAGGAACCCGAGCGAGTCGGTCGCGAGGGGGCGGTAGTTGGCCGGGAAGCCGGTGACCGCGCGGTCGCCGAGCAGGACGTAGGCCAGCCCCCGGTAGAGGCCGAGCGTGCCGATGGTGACCGCGAGCGAGGGGAGTCCGAAGTAGACGACCAGTACGGCGTTCACCGAGCCGAGCACCGCGCCGGCCAGCAGCACCAGCGGCACGATCGTCTCGAACGGCAGGCCGGCCTCCCACAGGGTCCCGGTCAGCGCGGAGCAGAAGCCGAGCGTGGACGCCACCGACAGGTCGATCTCCCCGGTGAGCACGATCGGCAGCAGTGCGATCGCGAGCAGCGCGACCTCGCTGTAGTCGAGCAGCAGGAAGCTGATGTTGCCCTGCTCGGCGAACCCGTCGGTGGTCGCCGCCCCGTAGGCCAGCACGGCGACGCACAGCACGAGCAGCACGCCCTCCCAGCGCAGCAGCCTGCTCACGGCACACCTCCGGCCCGCCGTCGCCCGCGTTCCTCCCGCAGTCGCGCCGCGAGCCGCAGCATCACCACCCGGTCCAGCGAGATCGCGACGAGCAGTGCGGCGCCGTCGACCGCGCGCTGCCAGAACGCCGGTACCCCGAGGATCGGCAACGCGCTGGTGATCGTGGTCAGCAGCAGCGCGCCCAGCGCCGCGCCGACGACCGTGCCGCTGCCGCCGAAGATCGCCACCCCGCCGACCACCACCGCGGCGACCACCGACAGCTCCTCGCCGGTGCCGACCGAGGCGTTGATCGTGCCGAAGTACGCCGCGTGCAGCACACCGCCGAGCCCGACGAGCCCGCCGGAGATCACGAACGCGCCGAACACCCGGCGCCCGCTGGGGATGCCGGCCAGCCGCGCGGCGTCCGGGTTCGACCCGATCGCGTACAGCTCGCGGCCGGCGCGGTAGTTGTGCAGCCCGTACGCGGCGACCGCGAGCACGGCGAGCGCGATCAGCGTCAGGTTCGGGACGCCCAGCACCGAGCCGGAGCCGAGCGAGAGGAACTCCGGCGACATCTGGTAGGCGTTGACCTGCTGGACGTCGGTCGCCGACGCCCACGCGTAGTCGACGCCGCGGAACACGTACAGCGTGCCGAGCGTGACGACCAGCGCCGGCACCTTCGCGACCGCGACGAGCGCGCCGTTGATCGCCCCGCACACCGCGCCGAGCGCGATCCCGGCCAGCACGACCAGGATCACCGGCGTGTCCTTGTCGTTCAGGAACAGCTGTCCGCTGAGGAACGCCGTCAGCCCCATCACCGAGCCGACCGAGAGGTCGATGTTGCGGGTGATCACCAGCAGCGTCTGCCCGACCGCGAGCAACGCGATGATCGAGGCGTTGAGGAACAGGTCGTGCAGGCCCTGCGCGGACAGGAAGCTCGGCCGCGCGATCGTCGCCGCCCCGACCACCGCCACCAGCGCGATGACGATCCCGAGTTCCCGTCCGCCTCCCCGGATTTTTGCCTTGGGGTCGCGTTGGCGGGAAGAAGGTTCTGTTTGGTCACGTACTTGTGGCTGGGTCGCGTCCCGTTCCCCTGGGGTGCGGTTGGGCGTGCCTCGGTTCGATGTCATGAGCGACCGCCCGTCGCCGCGTGCATCACGGTCTCCTCGGTGGCCTCGGCGCGGTCCAGTTCGGCGGTGAGCCGGCCCTCGTGCATGACGAGTACGCGGTCGGCCATGCCGAGCACCTCGGACAGCTCCGAGGAGATCATCAGCACCGCGATGCCCCGTGCGGCGAGGTCGGCGAGCAGCGCGTGCACCTCGACCTTGGCGCCGACGTCGATGCCGCGGGTCGGCTCGTCCACGATCAGCACCACCGGCTCGGTGGCCAGCCACTTGCCGAGCACGACCTTCTGCTGGTTGCCGCCGGACAGCGTGGCGACCGGGTCGGCGAGCCGGCGGAACCGCAGGCCGAGCCGCTCGGCCCACTCGGCGGCGACCGCGCGCTCCCGCGCCCGCCGCACGACACCCCACCGGGACACCGCGCGCAGCCGGGGGAGGGTGGCGTTGCGCTCGATCGACAGGTCGAGCACCAGGCCCTGCTCGCGGCGGTCCTCCGGGACCATGGCGAGCCCGGCCGCGATCGCGACCCGCGGATCGGCGCCGCGCAGGGGACGGCCGGCGACGGTGACCGTGCCCGCGTCCCGCTCGTCGACCCCGAAGACCGCCCTGGCCACCTCGGACCGCCCGGACCCGACGAGCCCGGCCAGGCCGACGACCTCCCCGCGCCGCACGGTGAACGACACGTCGTGGAACACCCCGGCGCGGGTGAGCCCCTCGACGACGAGCGCGGCGTCGCCCGGTTCGTGGTCGCGGCCGGGGAACAGCTGCTCGACGTCGCGGCCCACCATGCTGCGCACCAGGGTGTCCCGGTCGACGTCGGCCATGGCCGCGGTGGTGACCAGCGCGCCGTCGCGCAGCACGGTCACCCGCTGGCACAGGGCCGCGAGCTCCTCGAGCCGGTGGGAGATGAACAGCAACGCGGCGCCGCCGTCGGCCAGCCGGCGCGCCACCCGGAACAGCCGCTCCGCCTCCACGGTGGACAGCGCGGCGGTCGGCTCGTCCATCACGATGATCCGCGCCTCTGCGGCCAGCGCCTTGGCGATCTCGATGATCTGCTGGTCGGCGATGGACAGCCCGCGGGTGACCCGGTCGGGCTCGATCGGCACACCGAGCGCGTCGAACAGCTCCGCGGTCCGTGCCCGCATCGCGGACCGGTCGATGCGCCGGCCCGCGCGCAGCGGTTGACGGCCCATGAACACGTTCTCCGCGACGGTGAGGTCGGGGAACTGCGTCGGTTCCTGGTGGATGACGGCGATGCCGTGTCGCTGGGCCTCGCGCGGGCCGCGCAGCCGCGTCGGCTCGCCGTCCAGCAGCAGCTCGCCCGCGTCCGGCCGGTGCTCGCCGCCGATGATCCGGACCACCGTGGACTTCCCGGCGCCGTTCTCCCCGGCGAGCGCGTGCACCTCGCCGGCGTGCAGTTCGAGGGAAACCCCGCGCAGCGCGCGGACCGCGTCGAACGACTTGTGGACGTCGCGGAGCTCGAGCAGGGGCCGCGTCGCCGTCATGTGCTCACCTGCCCGTCCGGTCCGTATGAAACGTTTCACAGGCGCTTCGGGGGGAAGCTAGTCGAGCCCGCGCGGAACCGTCAAGGCACACTCGGCCCGTGACCCTGGAGGAGCTGTCGACCAACCCGCACCCGCTGCTGGCCCGCCTGCGCGCGACCGAGCCGGTGGCGTGGGTGCCGGTGCTGGACGGCTGGCTGGTCACCCGACACGACCTGGCCGTCGCGGTGATGCGCGACGCGGCGACGTTCACCGTGGACGACCCGCGGTTCTCCACCGCGCGGGTGGTCGGGCCGAGCATGCTGTCGCTGGACGGGGCCGAGCACGCCCGGCACCGGGCGCCGTTCGTGCCGCCGTTCCGCCCGGCGCCGGTGCGCGAGCGGTACACCCCGCTCGTCGCCGCGCTGGCCGAGGAACTGGTCGCGGGGCTGCCGCCCGGCGGGGCGGAGCTGCGGTCGGCGTACGCGGGCCCGCTCGCGGTGGCGGTGGTGGCCGACGCGCTCGGCCTCGCCGGGGTGGACGTGCCGACGGTGCTGTCGTGGTACGCGGCGTTCGTCGAGTCGGTCTCGACCGTGACGGCCGGCGGCGCGCCGACCCCGGCGGGCGAGGAGGCCGCCGTGGCGCTGCGGAAGAGCGTCGCCAGCACCTTGGCGACGGGCGACCCGCGCTCGGTGCTCGTCGGCTCCGGCCTCACCGAGGACGAGGTGGTGTCGAACGCGGCGGTGCTGATGTTCGGCGGCATCGACACCACCGAGGGCATGATCACCAACCTGGTGCGCCACCTGCTGCTGCACGGCGGCCCGGTCGCTCCCGGAGCCGTCGAGGAGTCCGTCCGCCTGGAACCGGCCGCGGCGATCGTCGACCGCTACGCGACCCGCGAGGTCACCCTGGCCGGCGCGCGGATCGGGGCGGGCGACCTGGTGTCGGTGTCGATCGCCGGCGCCAACCGCGACCCGGCCGTGTTCACCGACCCGGACCGCTTCGACCCGACGCGGCCCAACGTCCGGTTGAACCTGGCGTTCGCGCAGGGCCCGCACTTCTGCATCGGCGCCCGGCTGGCCCGCACCGAGGCGGAACTCGCCGCCCGCACGCTGTTCGACCGCCTGCCGGGCCTGCGACTGGCGTCGGACGACCCGCCGCGCGGGCTGGTGTTCCGCAAGCCCCTGGCGCTGCACGTCCGCTGGGGTTAGCGTCTGGGCCAGAATCGGGTCGGCACGCGTCCGGTGGCTGGGTAGACGCGTCTGTCAGGTGTGTCCTGGAGACGCTGATGTCCTACCGCGCACTGGCGCGATCCGCGCCGCCCCTGTTCCTCCCGCTCGGCCTGCTGGCCCGCCTGCCGTACGCGATGACCCCGCTCGGCACGCTGCTGGTGCTGGAGTCCGCCGGCAGCCACACGTTCGCCGGGGTGGCGGCGGGCGCGCAGAGCGTCGCCATCGCGGTCGGCGGTCTCGCCGCGGGCGCGCTCGCGGCCCGCGTCGGCGCCCGCCGGCTCGGCATGGTGCTGGCGGTCCTCAACGCCCTGGCCGTGCTGGGCCTCGCGCTGGCCTCCGGCCGCGCGGCGATGTTCGCGGCGGCCGTGCTGGTCGGCCTGACCCAGCCGCACGTCGGCCTGCTCGTGCGGGTCCACTGGTCCGCGGCCCTTGACCGGTCTCCCTTGCTGCGCACGGGTTTCGCCTACGAGGGCGCGGCCGACGAGCTGAG
>DATABL010000242.1:0-6875 GCA_036259595.1 Actinophytocola sp. | reverse complement strand
GCCACGCCGACCAGGTAGACCCGCCGCCGCCCGTACCGGTCGCCGAGCGAGCCGGCCACCAGGATCAGCGCGGCCAGCGACAGCAGGTACCCGTCGACGATCCATTGCAGACCCGACACCGACGCGTCGAACTCCGCGCCGATCCGCGGCAGCGCGATGTTGACCACGGTGCCGTCGAGGAACGCCATGCCCGAACCGAGGATCGTCGCGGCCAGCACGCCGCGGGCCGCCGGGCTGCCCCAGCTGACCTCACCCCGGACCGGGGCGGAGGTCACGGCCGGTTGAGTGCGGCCACGAACTTGTAGCGGTCGCCCCGGTACACCGAACGGACCCACTCGACCGGCCGTTCGGTCGTGTCGTAGACGTGCCGGGACAGCAGCAGCATCGGCATCCCGACGTCCGCGCCGAGCAGCTCGGCCTCGTGCGGGCCGGCGAGCGCGGTCTCGATCGTCTCCTCCGCATGGCCCATCTCGACGTCGTAGCGCTCCTTGAGCACCTGGTAGAGCGAGCCGCCGGCGGAGACGTACTTGCGCAGCCCGCGGAACCGGCCCAGCGGCAGGTGGGTGGTCTCGATCGCCATCGGCTCGTCGTCGGCCAGCCGCAGCCGCTGCAGGCGCAGCACCTTCGCCCCGGTCCGGACGCCGAGCAGGCCGGGCAGCTCGCCCTCGGCCGGGATCTCGGACATGTCGAGCAGGCGGGAGGACGGCTCGCGGCCCTGCGCGCGCATGTCCTCTGTGTACGAGGACAGCTGGAGTCGTTGCGCCACCTTGGGTTCCGCCGCGAACGTGCCCTTGCCCTGGACGCGGAGCAGCCGGCCCTCCACGGTCAGGTCGGCGAGTGCCTGGCGGACGGTGGTGCGCGAGACGTCGAACTCGGCGGCCAGCGACCGCTCCGTCGGGATCGGCGAACCGGGCGGCAGCGAGCTGAGCAGCTCGAGCAGGTGCCGCTTGAGCCCCCAGTACTTGGGCTCCCGCAACGCACGAGCGGCGGTGTCGGGCTGCTCCTGCGCTGCCGACGTTTCCAGCATGGCTCCTCCAGACGACGGTCCCTGTTACAGGATGCCTTCCCCCGCCCCGGTGGCGCAGGTACACCCGCCGGTTTTGGGAAATCCGTTACTCCCCTCGCGCGAAACCACACTACAGCGATACCATGATTGGTCTAGACCTACTTGGACGATCAGGGAGGGTGCATGTCCGAGGCCGGTGCGCGGATGTCCGCGGAGATCGCCGAGCAGCCGACCGTGTTCGACGCGGTGCTGGCGCGGCGCGCGGAGCTCGCCGAGGTCGCCGCCCTCGCCGCGGCCCGCCGGCCGCGGTTCGCGTTGCTCGCCGCGCGGGGTTCCAGCGATCACGCGGCGTTGTATGCGAAGTACCTGATCGAAGTACTCCTCAACCTTCCGGCTGGTCTTGTGTCGCCGTCCACGACGACGCTCTACGGCGCCGAGCCCGACCTGGAGGGCGTGCTCCACGTCACCGTCAGCCAGAGCGGCGGTTCACCCGATCTGGTGGAGGCGACGAAGGCCGCCCGCGGCCGGGGGGCGCTGACGATCGCGGTCACCAACACGCCCGGCTCGCCGCTGTCCGCGGTCGCCGAGCACTCGGTGCACATCGGCGCGGGCGACGAGCTCGCGGTGGCGGCCACCAAGACCTACACGGCCACCCTGCTGACCCTGTACCTGCTGGTCGACGCCGCGCGCGGCGGCTCGGGCGAGGCGGTCGCCGACCTCGGTGAGCAGGCCGCGCAAACGCTTGCGGACTCGGCTGACGACGTCACGGCGGCGGTCGAGCGGTACCGCTCGGTCGAGCGCGTGGTGACCACCGGGCGCGGCTACTCCTCGGCCACCGCCGCCGAGGCCGCGCTCAAGCTGGCGGAGACCAGCTACCTGGGTGCGCGCTCGTACAGCGGCGCGGACCTGCTGCACGGCCCGGTCGCGGCGATCGACTCGTCGACCGGCGTGGTGGCGGTGACCAGCCGGGGCCGGGGCGGCGAGGCGATGCACGACGTGGTGGCCGCGGTGCGCGACCGGGGCGCCGACGTGCTCGCGGTCGGCTCGGCGGCCGGCGACGTGCCGGCCGACCGGCGCATCCAGGTGCCGGCGACGGCCGAGGAGGTCGCGCCGATCCTCGAGATCCTGCCGCTGCAGCGGCTCGCGCTCGAACTGGCGCTCGCGCGGGGCGGCGACCCGGACCAGCCGCGGGGGCTGAGCAAGGTGACCCGAACGAGGTAATGCACGCATTCGGCGCATTACGGTCCGCGTTCCCTCGGCCTACACTCCCCGGGGTGCGAAGGACGTCGTTCGCCCGCTGGCCGTGTTCCATCGCCAGAACGATGGACCTGCTCGGCGACCAGTGGACCCTGTTGGTGCTGCGCGAGGCGTTCCACGGGGTGCGCCGGTTCGACCAGTTCCAGTCCACGCTCGGGATCGCCCGCAACACGCTGACCGAACGCCTCGACCGCCTGACCGGCGCCGGCCTGCTCGCGCGCGTCCGCTACCAGGACCGGCCGGCACGCTACGAGTACCCGCTGACCGACATGGGCCGCGACTTCTTCCCCGCCCTCGCCGCGATCATCCGTTGGGGTGACAAGTGGCTCGACGGTGGCGCCGGCCCGCCCGCGTTGCTGCACCACCTCGACTGCGACCAGCCGACCGCGGCCGCCGTCAGCTGCACACACTGCGGAGTCGCGCTGACCTCCGAACGGGTGAGGTTCGACCCCGGCCCTGGCCTGCCGACGATGGAGGGACAACCGTGACCGAGGGCCGTGTCGTCGGCGTCGACGTGGGCGGCACGTCCACCCGGGCGCTTGCCGTGGCGCTGGACGGGGCCGTGCTCGGCCGCGGCACGTCCGGCGGCGGCAACCCCAACTCGCACCCGACGGACCTGGCGGCGAAACGCGTGGCCGAAGCGGTCCGCGACGCCCTGGCCGGCGAGACGGCGGTGCGGGCGGGCGTGCTCGGCATGGCCGGCGAGAGCAAGTTCACCGACCCCACGGTCGTGGCGGAGTTCGAGACCGCCCTGCGCCAGGTCGGCCTGACGTGCCCGATCAGCGTGGTGAGCGACGCCGAGGTGGCCTTCGCCTCGGCGACGTCCGAACCGACCGGCACGGTGATCATCGGCGGCACCGGCGCGGTGGCGGCCCGGATCGTCGACCACCGCAAGGCGTCGTGGATCGACGGCTGGGGCTGGCTTCTGGGAGACGAGGGTTCGGCGTACTGGATCGGCCGGGAGGCCGTCCGCACGACCCTGCGGACCCTGCAGCTGGGCGAGCGGCCCGGCCCGCTGGCCCGGGCAGTCCTGACCGAGGCCCTACCGGATCTGGCCACAGTGACCTCGAAAGCCGTGAACCACCTCATCACCGCCGCGAACGCCGAACCCCCGATCCGCCTGGCCCGCCACGCGTCGACGGTGAGCGCCCTGGCCCAGACCGACCCGGCGGCCGCCGACATCGTGGTCCGCGCGGCGGCCCACCTGGCCGGCCACGCCGAAGCGGTCCGCGAGCCGGACGAACGCACCCCGGTGGTACTGGCCGGCTCGGTGATCGGCCCCGACAGCCCGGTCGGGACCGCGCTCCGGGCGAGGCTGGCGTCCCGGAGCGAGGCCCCGGTCCTGTTCGCCCCGGACGGCGCACTGGGCGCCGCGTGGCTGGCCGCCCTGTCGATCATCGGCCCGACCGCCCCACGCCCCCGTCTCTGACCTGTCCACACCGGGCGCGGTTGTCCACGTGTCCGCGCGGGTCATTCGGGGGTGCGCGGGTGGCGGAGGCCGGGGTGGTCGGCGGGCAGGGTGCGGCGCAGGACCACCGCGCTCGCCGCGATGACGGCGGCGATCAGGGGCCAGCTGAGCGCGAGCCTGGCCACGCCGAGCGCGACCACCCAGCCCGACCACCACAGCACGCCGAACACCAGTACCCGCAGCGTGTACTGGCCGAACACCCACACCCAACTCGCCCGCGCGTACGCCCGCAGCAGGTCCGGGTCGCGGCGCCACCTGGTCCGCTGGCCGAGCAGGGTCCCGACCACGAGCCCCAGCAGGGGCCACCGGACCAGGATGCTGACCGCCCACGCCAACGCGCTCGCCACGTTGAGCAGCACCTGGATCAGGAAGAAGTCCTGCGCCCGTCCGGTGTACAGCGCGACCAGCGCCGCCCCCGCCACCGCGGCCACGCTCGCCAGCACCGCCGTCACCCGGCCGCCCCTGGCCAGCCGCACCGCCCCGAGCACCGCGCCGGTCGCGATCGCGGCGAGGGCTCCCCAGCCGATCGAACGGTCCGACACCAGCCAGCCGACCACGAACACCGCCGGCGGGACGCTCGCGTCGAGCGCGCCGCGTCGTCCGCCGAGCAGCTCGCGCAAGCCCAACCGGTCGGTCGACTGCTCTGTCACGCCTACAGCGTGCCTCATGCGCACCCACTCGCGGAGCACACCTGGCTTGACAGCACGTTTTAGAATTGCGTGCAACGAGAACGAGCACGGAAAAGAGCATGGCGAACGTCGACCAGCTGACCACCTGCCGCACCTGCGGCCGGTCACTGCCGAAACAGCACGGAAAAGGCCGTAGACGTCAGTATTGCGACGCCACCTGCCGCAGTGCGGCCAGACGGACGCGTGTCAATAACGGCTTGACGGCCGAACCGCGTCAAGGATACGTTGACAACGAGGGGGACGGCGGTCCACCGCTGGACGAGGTGGCGCGGGCCCGCGACCAGGCTCGCCGCGCGGAAGAGGCGTTGCGGCGGTCGGTCGAACGGGCTCGCGCGGCCGGCCACACCTGGCAGGAGGTCGGGGAGGTTCTCGGCACGTCCCGGCAGGCGGCGTTCCAGCGGTTCGGACGGCCGGTCGACCCTCGAACGGGAGCTGACATGGCCCGGGACCTGCTGCCGGACGCGGCGGAGCGCGCCGTGGCGCTGTTCGCCGAGCTGGTGGCCGGCAACTGGGCCGGCGTCCGGCGGGACTTCGACGAGCGGATGCTCGACGAGGTCTCCGACGAGCAGCTGGCGACGGTGTGGACCACCGTCGCCGGCACGATCGGGCGGTTCGAGCGGATGGGCGAGCCGTACGTGCTGCCCGCCGGTGAGCTGACGGTGGTCAACGTGCCGCTGTACTGCGAGGCCGGCGAGGTGCTCGGGCGGGTCGGCTTCCACCGGAACGGATCCGTCGGCGGGCTGTTCGTGCTGCCGGCCTGACCGAGAGGAGCGACATGCGTCGCCTGGTGACGTTGGTGGTCGTGCTCGTCGCACTGGTGGTGCCGAGCACGCCGGCGGTGGCGAGCCCGCCGGCCACCGCCGAGGAGCAGCTGGCCTGGTTCGTCGACGCGTCGGCGCGCGCGCCGGTCTCCGCGGAGGAGCAGCGGGCGCACCTGTCGCCCGAGTTCCTGGCCGCGATCGGGGGGCCGGCGGCGTTCAACAAGACGTTGACGGAGAACGGCCCGCTGACGCTGCGGCGAATCGTGAAGTCGACGCCGACGTCGGTGGAGGCGGTGCTGTCCGACTGGCTGACCGTGCTGGCCGTCGACGGTTCCGGTCTGGTGTCGACACTGCGACTCCTGCCCTACGTGTCTAGCCCGAGCTCGTGGTCCGAACTGGACAGTCGGTTGCGGACACTCGCGCCCCGGGTGTCGTTCACGACCGCCTCGGTGGACGACGGTTGCCGGCCGATCCACGAGGTCAACGGGACGCGGGCGCGTCCGCTCGGGTCGGCGTTCAAGCTGTACGTGCTGTCCGCGCTGAGCCGGGCGGTGTCGGAGGGTCGGGCGAGCTGGGACCAGATTCTGCCGATCCGCGAGGAGTGGAAGAGCCTGCCGAGCGGGGTGCTGCAGGATCGGCCGGCCGGGTCGAAGGTGACGCTGCGCGAGCACGCGAACCTGATGATCTCGATCAGCGACAACACCGCGACCGACCACCTCATCCACTTCCTCGGCCGCCGGGCGGTACTGCGCGAGATGGCCGCGCACGGCAACGATCACGCCGGTAACAGGCCGCTGCTGACGACGCGAGAACTGTTCGCGCTCAAGGGTTTCCACTACCCGGCACTGGCCGACGGGTACCTGGCGCTGCCGCGCGGCCTGCGCGCCGCGATCCTGCCGGCGATCGGCGCGGTGCCCAGGACGCAGATCGAGCCGTGGACCGAGCCGCGCGACATCGACTCGATCGAGTGGTTCGGCTCCCCGCGTGACATGTGCCGGATCCTCGCCGGCCTGCGGTCGACCGACGACCCGGCCGTGGCGACTGCCATGTCTATTTCGGACGGTCGAATCGCGTTGGACCGCGAGGAGTTCCCGGAGGTCTGGTTCAAGGGTGGTTCGGAGCCCGGGGTGCTGACGTTCACCTACCTGGCCCGCACGGCCGACGGCCGCACCCTGGTGACCTCGGTGATGCTGGCCGACCCGGACGGGGCGCTGGACCCGTTGGTCACGTTCCAGGCCCAGGCCCTGGCCCGCGGCGGCCTGGAACTCGCCTGAGTGGTTCCGTTCGCGGAGCGGGCCGTGGCGAGTTGTCCACAGGCCCGCTCCGCGAGCCCGAAACCGTCGTTGGCTGACGTCAAGGGCGGGCCGTTCAGGGCGGGCCGTTCAGGGCGGGCCGTTCTGGGATGAACCCGTTCAGGGTCGAGTCGATCGGAGCCGGACCCAGGGGCGTGCCGCTCAGGGGGCGGTTTCTTGTGGGACGAGCCGCTCAGGGGCGGGGCGCTCAGGGCGTTCAGTCACGGCTGGATCGGCCAGGGGGCGAATCGGCCAGAGCCGGATCGGGCAGGAGCGGGTCAGGCAGGGTGATGGTCTCGGTGAGGCGGTGGGTCAGGCGGGGGTTGTCGGCGGGCCACACCGTCACCCAGTCCTCGCCGTCCGGGCCGGGGGTCGTTGTGGTGGCGTAGCGGCCCTCGTCGG
>DATABL010000241.1:0-26231 GCA_036259595.1 Actinophytocola sp. | reverse complement strand
GAACCACAGCGCGCAGCCGACCACCTCCCCGTCCAGCTCGGCGACGTGGGCGAACAGCGCCGGGTCGGGTCCGAACAGCGCCTTGTGCAACTGCGCAGGGGTGATGTGGCACTCGTCGGGTGCGCGCTCGTACTCGGCGAGCTCGTACACCAGTCCCACCACTGCGTCCACATCGGACTCTCGAATCCGGCGGACGCGGGGGTCGGGCATGGCGCGCTCCTACTCCAGTACGGGAGGCACGTTCAGCCGCTTGATCTGGGGCTCGCCACGCTCGTCGCCGAGGACGGAGATCGCGGCGGCCTCCAGTGCGAAGTGGACGCCGGCCGCGGGTGGGAGCCCGAGCCAGGTGGCGACCAGGACGCGACTGAAGTGCCCGTGCCCCACCAGGATGACATCCCCGTCGGACAGCGCGGCGCGGACCCGCTCCACCACCCGCGCGGCCCGCGCGCCGACCTGCTCGGCGGTCTCGCCGCCGGGCGAGGGGTGGCTCCAGACCGTCCACCCCGGCACGGTCTCCCGGATGTGCGGTGTGGACAGGCCCTCGTACTCGCCGTAGTCCCACTCGGCGAGGTCCTCGGTCACCGAGTCGACGGACAGCCCCGCGAGCTCCGCCGTCCGCAACGACCGCTCCCGCGGACTCGACGCGACGAGCGCGGGCCGGGTGGAGCCGCGCATGGTGCCCAGCAGCCGGCCCGCGTCCCCGGCCCGGCGCTCGCCGGCGGGGGTGAGGGGCAGGTCGGTGACGCTGGTGTGGCGTCCGGTGCGGGACCACTCGGTCTCGCCGTGGCGGAGCAGGTAGAGCGCGGTCATACGAGGGCCACCTCCCTGGCTACTGGCTGGTAGGTTAACCCGGTCGCGCTGCGCGCGCTGGATTTGTCGTACCCGGTGGTTACCGTCGCCGCCATGAGAGCAGCGGGAACGTTCGCGGTGGTCGCCTTCGATCCGGCCGAGGTGACGCCGGCCCGGTCGGTGGCCACCGCGCTACCGGTGTCGGTGGCCACGATGGAGAAGACCTTCACCGGCGAGATCGACGGCCGGTCGGCGACGTTGTTCACCTCGGCCTTCGACCACGAGACCGGTGTGGGTACGTACGTGGCGATGGAGTCCTTCGAGGGCAGTGTCGGCGGCCGGACGGGCGCGTTCAACTTCGCCCACTCCGCCACCACCCAGGGCACCACCCGCGAGGGCGACTTCTTCGTGATCGTCCCGTCCAGCGGCACCGGCGACCTGACGGGCATCGCCGGCACCGGCGGCCTCCGCGTCGCCGACGACGGCACCCACCACATCTGGTTCGACTACGAGCTCTGAAAGTAGTCGTACCGGGCGGCGAACTCCGGATAGGGAACGGACGTGGTGACCGCGTGGTCGCGCCAGTAGTTGGCCCGCACCACGTCGGCGGGGTCGTCGACGATCTCCGCGTGCCGGAAGTCGCCGGCCGGTCCGTAGTGCATCGTCACGAGGTGCCTGGAGTCGAAGAGCCAGTAGTCGTGGCGCGGGAGTGTGCCCGGCCATTCGCCGCGCGCGACGGGGAGGATCCGGATCTCCTCGCCCGCCCGGCTGGTGTGCGCGTAGGCCCAGGCGCACTCGAACCGCACGTAGTCCGACAGCGGCTCCTCCACCACGTGTACCCGGTGCAGCCGCTTCCCGGCCGCGACCGCGTTCGCCACCGCCCCGCCGGTCCACCGTTCGAGCCCCGGCATCGCGCCCGTGGTCTCACCGGCCAGGAACCGCTCGAACGCCTCCCGTTCGTAGGGCACGTCGTAGTGCTGCAGGGCCTCCAGCCGGTAGGCCGTGTACTCGAAGTCGAGGAAGAGTCGCCGGAACTCCTCGTCCGCGAGCGAGCTGAGTCGCCTCCGCACTCGGCGCCTCCTCTCGGCCGGCGGCACCAGAATGGTACGGCGCCAGGGCGGCACAGCGGGATGATCGCGTGGTGATGCCCTCCAGGCGTGCGCGCCACGCGAAACTCGCAGCCCTCCTCACGTCGTGCACCGACGGCGAACTGGCCGCGCTCGTGGACTCGGGGCCGGCGAGCGGCGTGGGTGTGGGCGGCGGCTCGGCGGTACTCGACGTCGACGGCGTGTCGGTGTTCGCCAAGCGCATTCCGCTGACCGACCGGGAGCTCGCCCGTCCGCGCTCCACCGCGAACCTGTTCGACCTGCCGGTGTTCTGCCAGTACGGCATCGGCAGCCCGGGCTTCAACGCATGGCGCGAGCTGGCCGCGAACATGCTCGTGACCGACGCGGTCCTGGCCGGCGAGACGGAGGCGTTCGCGCTGCTCCACCACTGGCGGGTACTGCCCGGCCGCTCGCCCGTCGCGGCCGAGCACGCCGACATCGACTCGGCCGTCGCCGCGCTTGGTGGCCGCCCGGCCGTGCGTGCCCGCCTCCAGGCCCTGGCCACCGCGTCGTGCAGTCTCGTGCTGTTCTCCGAGTACATCCCCTACCCGGTGATCAGCTGGCTGCACGAAGACCCGACGAGCAAGGCCGACACGGTCGAACGGCAGTTGTCGCGGATCGTGGCCTTCCTGCGCCGCCGCGAGCTACTGCACATGGACGGGCACTTCGGCAACATGCGCACCGACGGCACGCGGCTCTACCTCACCGACTTCGGTCTGGCCACGTCGCCGCGTTTCGACCTGTCGGCCGCCGAGCACGACTTCGCCCGACGCAACGCCACCCACGACGCCGGCTACGCCGCCATGCGGCTGGTCAACTGGCTGGTCACCGCGGTGTGCGGAGTGGCCAGCGACGGTCCCCGCGCCCGCAACGAGTACGTACTCCGGTGCGCCGCCGGCCACGTTCCGGACGACGTGCCGTCAGCCGTGACCGCGATCCTGACCCGGCACGCACCGGCCGCCGCGAAGATGAACAGCTTCTACTGGCGACTGTTCGGCGGCGACGTGCTCGCGGAGTATCCCGGTTCGTAACGCCGACAACGAGAAACGACGCCGACTCGCGGAAGGATACCCGCAGGTCAGCGCCGTTTCGCAGGCGTTGGCCTCAGCCCTGCTTGGTCTCCCAGAAGATCTTGTCGATCTCGGCGATGTAGTCGAGGAGCTGCTGGCCGGTGGCGGGGTCCATGGAGCCCTTGGTGCCGGAGGCGCCCGCGGCCTTGGTGGCCTTGTTGACCAGCTCGTGCAGCTGCGGGTACTTCTCGAAGTGCGGCGGCTTGAAGTAGTCCGTCCACAGCACCCACAGGTGGTGCTTCACCAGCTCGCTGCGCTGCTCCGCGATCATGATCGCGCGCGTCCGGTACTCCGGGTCCTCGTTGTCCTGGTACTTCTGCTGGATGGCCTTCACCGACTCGGCCTCGATGCGGGCCTGCGCCGGGTCGTACACGCCACAGGGGAGGTCACAGTGTGCGGTGGCCTCCAGGCGTGGGCCGAGAATGCGCGACAGGAGTCGCATCTTTCCTCCTGAAACAGGTTGACGCTCCGACTTTCGCGACACTACTCCCGGCATCCTGGTCGGACATGACGGAGGTGATCGTTGGCACCCGAACCGAACCCGCTGGGCCGGCTGCCCTTCCGCCGCATCCGCGTGCGCGGGCCCTCCATGGCGCCAACGCTGCGTGACGGCGACATCGTCATCGCTCGAACGGGGGTCCCGGAACCGGGTGACGTGGTCGTGGTCACCTGGGCGTCCAGGCCGGGGCAGCTGTCGGTCAAGCGTGCGCTCCGAACCGAGGACGGCGGGTGGTTCGTCGTCGGGGACAACGACCTCGCGTCGACCGACTCGCGGGAGCTGGGGCCCGCCACCGTGCACGGGGTCGTGCGTTGGCGGGCCTGGCCCCGGCCGAAGACGCTACGAACCGGCGCGTAGCTGCTGGTACCGCGCCAGGCAGTCCTCGTACGTCGGCAGCACGCCGATCGTCCGCGCCTCCGTCAGGCCCGGCGCCGCGCGGTCCTTGTCCGACAGCACGGCCTCGATCTCCGCCGGCCACGGCAGGTCCAGCTCCGGGTCCAGCGGGTTCAGGCCGTGCTCGGCCCCCGGGTTGTACGGCGTCGAGCACAGGTACGAGATCACCGTGTCGTCCTCGAGCGCCATCATCGCGTGGCCGATGCCCTCGGACACGTACACCGCCCGGAACTCCACGGGATCCAGCCGTACCGCGTCGACCACGCCGAACGTCGGCGACCCGACCCGGATGTCGACCACCACGTCGAGCAGCGCCCACTGCGGGCAGTACACGTACTTCCCCTGCCCCGGCGGCACGTCGGCGAAGTGCACCCCGCGGATCACGCCCCGCCGGGATCTGCTGTGGTTCGTCTGCGCCAGCCGCAGCGGGTGCCCCACCGCCTTGACGAAGTCCTCCTCCTGGTAGGGGCACACGAAGAGACCCCGGTCGTCCGGGAACACCCGCGGGGTGAACTCGAACGCGCCCGGCACAGCCAGTTCCCGAACATCCATGTGACGCAGAGTACTGGCCCCACCCATCCACCCGCGGCCCCGGACCTGCCACACTGTGAGACACCGCAGCGTCCGCGGTCGCCCGCCAACCATCCGCGCGCGGCCGATCGGCCGGCACCACGAATGCGTCGATGTCACCCGATCGATGCTCGATTGTGCCGAGACCCGGCGGGGCTACCTTTCCGCGATCCCCGCTTCGGCCCGTTGGAGGGACGCAATGACCACCGTGAACGATCCGCTCGTGCAACCCGACCTGTCCGCTCCCGTCACCGACGACGAAGTCTTCCAGGCCCACGAGGGCGGCAAGCTCGACATCGCGGTGACCCGCCCGATCGCCGACCCGCGCACCCTCTCCATCGTCTACACCCCGGGCGTGGCCAAGGTCAGCCGCGCGATCGCGGCGGACGCCGAGCTCGCCAAGCGGTACACCTGGACCAACCGCCTGGTCGTCGTGGTCAGCGACGGCACCGCGGTGCTCGGCCTCGGTGACATCGGCCCGCGCGGAGCCCTGCCGGTCATGGAGGGCAAGTCCGC
Source organism: Actinophytocola sp. (assembly GCA_036259595.1). GTDB lineage: Bacteria > Actinomycetota > Actinomycetes > Mycobacteriales > Pseudonocardiaceae > Actinophytocola. Next base: position 21,288 of record DATABL010000241.1, on the reverse strand, counting down.
CCTGTTCAAGACGTTCGGCGGGCTCAACTCGATCCCGCTGGTGCTGGACACCACCGACGTCGACGAGATCGTCGAGACGCTGGTCCGGCTGCGCCCGTCGTTCGGCGCGGTGAACCTCGAGGACGTGGCCGCGCCGCGCTGCTTCGAGCTGGAGCGGCGCCTGATCGAGGCCCTGGACTGCCCGGTCATGCACGACGACCAGCACGGCACCGCGATCATCCTGCTCGCCGCCCTCCGCGGCGCCAACGCCGTCCTCGACCGGCCGATCGAGAACGAGCGGATCGTCATCGCCGGGGCCGGCGCGTCCGGCGTGGCCTGCGCGAACTTCCTGCTCTCCGCCGGCGCGCGGGACGTCACCGTGCTCGACTCGCGGGGGATCATCCACGACGGCCGCGACGGGCTGAACCCGGTCAAGGCCGAGCTCGCCACCCGGACCAACAAGGCCGGCCTGCGCGGCGGCATCGCCGAGGCACTCGCCGGCGCCGACGTGTTCGTCGGGCTGTCCGGCTCCACCGTGCCGGAGGAGCTGCTCGCCACGATGGCGCCGGACCCGATCGTGTTCGCGCTGTCCAACCCTGACCCCGAAATTCACCCGGACGTGGCACGCAAGCATGCCGCGATCGTGGCGACCGGACGCAGCGACTTCCCGAACCAGATCAACAACTCGCTGGCCTTCCCCGGCGTGTTCCGCGGCGCGCTGGACGCCGGCGCGCGGCGGATCACCGAGCGGATGAAGCTGGCCGCGGCCGAGGCGATCTTCCAGGTCGCCGCGGAGGACCTGGACGCCGACCACATCGTGCCGTCCGGGGTCGACCCGAGGGTCGCGCCGGAGGTCGCCGCCGCGGTCGCGAAGGCTGCCGAGCAGGACGGCGTCACCGCGTAGCCTTGGTCGGTTCCGCCGCTGGTCAGGGGCTGTTCGGCGGCCCCGGCCGGCGGCGGGGTCACGCGCTTCTCCGATTTCGAACAATTTTCGGGTAATCCTCGGGGTAGCCTATGCACCGGCGGGAAGATCGGCGGCTGCGCCGACCCGCCGGCATGCGGGCGAGAGGATGGCGTAGTGGCCGAGCATGTCCTGCGCGCCGGCCCGCACCCCGCGGCGGTGCGGACCGGTGAGTTAGCCATGCCCGCGGCCGGCGCCAACTCCGCCGTCTCCGTCACCGGAGAGCCGCCGCGGGTCGATGCCGTGACGCCCGTCCTGCTCGCCGACATCGAGGAACTCGCCCAGCTCGGGGTGTGGACCGTCGACGTCCGCGCCGGCCGGGTCTACTTCTCCGACGGCCTGCGCCGGCTCTGCGGTTCCCCGCCCGGCGACACCGTCTCCGCCGCGATCGAGCTGGTCCACCCCGACGACAGGCCGATGCTCGACCTGTTCCGCACCCGGCTCTACTCGCCCACCGACGAGTCACCGATCGAGGTCGAGGTGCGTGACGCCGGCGGCGATCGCACCTTCCGCGTTCGCGCCCGCTCCGAGACCGACGCCACCGGCGCGGTCGTCCGCATCCTCGGCACCGTCCAGGACGTCACCGGCTCCCGGGAGTTCGAGCGCCAGGCGATCCACGACCGGCGGCTGTTCCACGACGCCCAGCAGGTCGCCCGCCTCGGCACCTGGGAGTGGAACACCCAGACGGGTGAATGCGTCTGGTCGACGATGCTCTACGAGCTGTTCGGCGTCGAGCCGGGCGTGCCGATCACCTACACCGACTACCTGAGCATGGTGCACCCCGACGACCGGGGCTGGGTCGACCGGCGCTGGCGCGAGCTGGCCACCGACGGCCGCCCGGTCGAGGCCGAGCACCGGGTGGTCCTGCCCGACGGCGGCCGCCGGGTCATCCGCTGCCGCGGCATCGCCCGGGACACCACCCGCGGTACCCAGGTCATGATCGGCACCGCGCAGGACGTCACCGAGCAGCGCTCGACCGAGACCCGGATGATGCGCTCCAGCCAGCGGTTCACCGACCTGGTCGCGATCGCCCCGGTCGGCATCGGGCTGTTCGACGACCACGGGAACCTGCTCGACGCCAACGACGCCCTGTGCCGGCTGCTGGAGCAGGACCTGGAGCGGCTGCGCGGCCGGCCGGCGACCGAGCTGGCCCACCCCACCGACCGCGCCACCTCCCTGCTGACCACGCCGGACGCCGGCCGCGGCGGCGACCTGCGCACCGGGCAGCGGGTGCTGGTCACCGCGTCCGGCAAGGCGGTGTACTGCGAGCTGAGCGTGACCTCGTCGGTCGCCGACGACGGCCAGCGGTTCTGGCTGGTGGTGTTCGCCGACGTGACCGAGCGCCGCCGGGCCGCCGAGCGGCTGCGCTACCAGGCCACCCACGACGAGCTGACCGGCCTGCCGGGACGCGCGGCGGTCAACGAGCTGCTCGGCCAGCTCCTCGCCGGGCCGGAGGCGGACAGCGTCGCGGTGCTGTTCTGCGACGTGGACAACTTCAAGCGGGTCAACGACTCGCTCGGCCACGACGTCGGCGACGAGCTGATCATCGCGCTGGCCCGGCGTCTCGAGCGCGGGCTGCCGCCGTGCTGCACGCCGGGCCGGATGTCCGGCGACGAGTACGTGGTGATCTGCTCGGACGTCGGCGAGGTCGGCGGGGTCGAGGCGCTGGCGAACCGGGCGGCGCGGCTGCTGCGCACGGCGGTGCCGGTGCGGGGCCAGCTGCTGCGGGTGTCGGCGGCGATCGGCGCGGCGGTGCCCAACGGGCCGGACGGCGGGCCCCGGTCCACCGCGGCCGACCTGCTGCGGTTCGCCGACGCGGCGATGTTCAACGCCAAGCGGCAGGGCACCGGGCGGGTGTCGCTGGCCAGCGCGGAGCTGATCCACACGGCGAACAGCCAGATGCTGCTCGAGGGCCAGCTGCGCGACGCCATCACGAACGGCGAGCTGGTGCTGCACTACCAGCCGGTGGTCGGCCCGGACGGGACCATCCTGTCCGCCGAGGCGTTGGTGCGCTGGCCGCACCCGGAGCGCGGGATGCTGAGCCCCGGCGAGTTCCTGCCGGTCGCCGAGCAGGGTGACCTGCTGCGCGAGCTGGACCGGTGGGTGCTGCGCACGGCGCTGTGCGAGGCGGCGACCTGGCCGATGCTGGCCGGCGGGGTGCTGGGCGCGGGCCCGGGCGTCGCGGTGAACCTGGCCGGCCTGGTGCCGGGCGACCCGGAGTTCGTGGAGATCGTGTCGGCGGCGGTCGCCGAGTCGGGCATCGACTGGGACCGGGTGGTGCTGGAGCTGGTGGAGACCAGCCTGATCGACCTGCCGTCCCGGTCGCGCACGGCGATGGCCGAGCTCGCCGACCGCGGGGTGCGGTTCGCGGTGGACGACTTCGGCACCGGGTACTCCTCGCTGTCGCGGCTCAAGGAGCTGCCGGCGCAGATCATCAAGATCGACCGGGCGTTCGTGTCCGGCGTGGCGACCGAGGCGGCCGACTTCGCCGTGGTCCGCGCGCTGGTCGACATGGCCCGCGCGATGGGCCGTACCTGCGTCGCGGAGGGCGTGGAGGTCGAGTCGCAGTTCCACGTGCTGCGCAGCTTCGGCGTGGAGGCCTATCAGGGCTGGCTGCTGTCCCGGCCGCTGTCCGCGGAGGCCCATCGCGAGCTGATGCGGCTCGGGCCGGTGCACATCCCACGCGGATCCTGAACCGGTCTCGACTTGGCAACGGCTGCGCCGAACGGCCCAATCGGATAGGCTGCCCGGTGGCCGTCAGATGCTGGGACCGCCTGTCGCTGTCGGTGCCACGGGCTAAGGTCGGGCGACCTACGGCCGGCAGGTGGCCGTCTCGACCTGAGGAGTCTCGAGCGTGATCGAGTTCCAGGCCGTGACCAAGCGGTACCCGGACGGCACGGTCGCGGTCGACAACCTCGACCTGGCCGTCGAGGACGGCAGGATCACCGTCTTCGTCGGACCGTCCGGCTGCGGCAAGACGACGTCGCTGCGCATGATCAACCGGATGATCGACCCGACTGGCGGGCGGATCCTGCTGGACGGCAAGGACATCCGCGAGTCCGATCCGCCGCTGCTGCGCCGCGGCATCGGCTACGTCATCCAGCACGCGGGGCTGTTCCCGCACCGCACGGTCCTCGACAACGTCGCGACCGTGCCGCTGCTCACCGGGCAGAGCCGCCGCGCCGCGCGTGCCCGGGCGGGTGAGCTGCTCGAGCTGGTCGGGCTGCCGACGAAGCTCGCCAAGCGGTACCCGGCCCAGCTCTCCGGCGGGCAGCAGCAGCGCGTCGGCGTCGCCCGCGCGCTCGCCGCCGCCCCGCCGGTGCTGCTGATGGACGAGCCGTTCAGCGCCGTCGACCCGATCGTGCGCGACGACCTCCAGCAGCAGCTGCTGCGCCTGCAGTCCGAACTGGACAAGACGATCGTGTTCGTCACCCACGACATCGACGAGGCGATCAAGCTCGGCGACCGGGTCGCGGTGTTCCGCGTCGGCGGCCGGCTCGCCCAGTACGACACGCCGTCCGAGCTGCTCGCCAGGCCGGCCGACGACTTCGTGTCCTCGTTCGTCGGCCGCGACCGCGGCTACCGCGCGCTCGGCTTCCTCGACGCGGCCGGCGTCCCGATCGGTCCGGTCACGACGGTCCGCGCCGGCGAGCCGGCCACCGCCGACCAGCTCACCGACGGCTGGGCGGTCGCGGTCGACGCGGGGAACCGGCCGCTGGGCTGGGTCTCCACCGAACTGCTGTCCACGATGGACGGTTCGGTGGACGCCGACCGGCTGGTCTCCGGCGGCTCGCTGTTCGAAGTGGACTCCGGGGCCGGGGTCACCGCCGGGTCGCTGCGCAACGCGCTGGACGCCGCGCTCAGCTCGCCGTCCGCGGTCGGCATCGCCGTCGACGGCGACGGGGCCGTGGTCGGCGGCGTCACCGCGGACACCGTGCTGGCGGCACTGGCCGACGCGCGGCGGGCGGGTGAGGTACCGGCGTGAACATCGACTGGCCGTGGCCGTGGCTGCCCGCCAACACCGACGACATCGCCGAGGCCACGAGTGAACACCTGTATCTCGCGCTGCTGCCGGTGCTCGTCGGGCTGCTGGTGTCGGTCCCGCTCGGCTGGGCGGCGAGCCGGTGGACGGTGGCCCGCGGGATCCTGGTGCCGCTGGCGGGCGTGCTCTACACGATCCCGTCGCTCGCGCTGATCACGCTGGTGCCGCTGATGCTCGGCACCCAGATCATCGACCCGCTCAACGTGCAGGTGCCGCTGGCGATCTACACGATCGCGCTGCTGGTCCGCTCGGTGTCCGACGCGCTGCGGGCCGTGCCGGGGGAGGTCACCGCGGCCGCGACGGCTGTCGGGTACCGGCCGTTCCACCGGTTCCTCACCATCGAGCTGCCGCTGGCGGTCCCGGTGATCGTCGCCGGGCTGCGGGTGGCGGTGGTGTCGGCGATGAGCCTGACCGCGGTCGGCGCGCTGGTCGGCATCGGCGGGCTCGGCCGGCTGATCACCGAGGGCTTCCTGCGCAACAACGGCGTGGAGCTGGTGGCGGCGATCGTGCTGATCGTGGTGATCGCGCTGATCATCGACGCCCTGCTGCTGCTGGCCGGCCGGGTGGCCACGCCGTGGACCAGGGCGCAGCGCGGAGCGGGGGCCACGGCATGAACTCGGCGTTCGCCTGGCTGTTCGACCCGGAGCACTGGAGCGGGCCGACCGGCTTCCCCGCCCGGATCCTCGAACACCTCACCTACACCGGCCTCGCCGTGCTGATCGCGGCCGCGATCGCGGTGCCGCTCGGCGCGGTCATCGGGCACACCGGCCGGGGCACGTTCCTGGTGGCCGGCCTGTCCAACGGCCTGCGCGCGCTGCCCGAGCTGGGCCTGCTGACGCTGCTGGTGCTGCTGACCTGGGTCGGCCTGCTGCCGGTGGTGATCTCGCTGGTGATCCTGGCCATCCCGCCGATCCTGGCCGGCACCTACGCCGGCGTGCGCAACGTCGACCGCTCGGCGGTGGACGCCGCGCACGGCATGGGCATGCGCGGCCCGACCGTGCTCACCCGGGTCGAGCTGCCCAACGCGCTGCCGCTGATCATCGGCGGCATCCGGGCGGCGACCCTGCAGGTGATCGCGACCGCGACGATCGCGGCGTACGTGTCGCTCGGCGGCCTCGGCCGGTTCGTCATCGACGGCAACAACGCCGGCGCCGGCTCGCCGGACGGCTACCCGCAGATGGCGGCGGGCGCGATCGCGGTCGCGGTGCTCGCGCTGTTGATGGAGGGGCTGCTCGAGCTGGTCGAGCGCGTCGTGGTGTCCCCCGGCGTGCGGAACCAGACGCGGGCCCGGCGCGCGGTCCGGCTGCGGCGCCGGCCGACCACTGATCTTGTAGAGAACCCGACCTGAGGAGACAGGACATGAAGCGCGTACTCGCCGGCGTGGCGACCGCGGTGGCGGCGCTGGCCCTGACGGCATGTGGCAGCTCCGACCCGCTCGCCGATGACCCCGGCGGCGACGGCGGTGGCGGTTCGACCGAGACGATCGCGATCGGCTCGGCGGACTTCCCGGAGAGCCAGCTGCTGGCCGAGATCTACGCCCAGGCGCTGGAGGGCGAGGGGGTCCAGGTCTCCCGCGAGTTCAACCTGGGCAGCCGGGAGAAGTACTTCGCCGGTCTGAAGGACGGCTCGATCGACCTGATCCCGGAGTACACCGGCGTGCTGCTGCAGTTCCTGAACAAGGAGGCCCCGGAGGTCGAGCCCGAGGAGGTCTACACGGCGCTCAAGAAGGTGCTGCCGGAGAACCTCATGGTGCTGGAGAAGGCCGAGGCGCAGGACAAGGACGCCGTCGTCGTCACCCGCGAGACCGCCGACAAGTGGAACCTGAAGTCGATCGAGGACCTGGTGCCGCACTGCGGCGAGGTCGTCTTCGGCGGGCCGACGGAGATCCAGCAGCGGCCGGACGGGATCCCGGGCCTCAAGGAGACCTACGGCTGCGAGTTCAAGAGCTTCAAGGCACTCCAGCCGGGCGCGATCACCACGAAGGCGCTGCTGGACGGCACCGTGCAGGCGGCGGACATCTTCACCACCGACGCCGCGATCGAAGCCAACGACCTGGTGGTGCTGGAGGACCCGAAGAACAACTTCGCGGCCCAGAACGTGGTCCCGCTGATCGCCAAGGACAAGGCGAGTGACACGGTCACCGAGACCCTGAACGCCATCTCGGCCGCGCTGGACACCGAGACCCTGCTCGACCTCAACGCCCGCCTCAACGCCCCCGACAAGCCCGACTACTCCGACGTGGCCGAGGAGTGGCTGGCCGAGATCAACATCTGACCCAGCCGCGAGGCCTCCGCTCCTCGTACCCGGAGCGGAGGACTCGTCGGTTGCGAGGTCGGCATCCGCCTGTGCGACGGCGGACTGGAACGCGTCGGGACGTACTGCTGGGGGACACGAAGAACCACGACCTCGGCGAGGCCGAACCAGTTCTCCGCGTCCCGGCTGGCAACTGGTCCGGCATGCTGGCCGCCTTCCCGACGTTGGGTCGGTGACGGAGGCGGCGTCACGCCTCTGACCCTGGCCCGCCGATTCGGGCGCTGAGGTCCGCGGCGGCGCGGAGGGTGTCGGCCGCAAGGTCGGGCCAGGTCCGGGTGCACTCGGGGTCGCACTCGTGGCGGAACGTGGTGCTGATCGCGGCGATGGGGTGGCCGGCGTGGTCCAGCACGGGGGCGGCGACCGAGGCGAAGCCGGGGGTCACGTAGCCGTCCTCCACCGACCAGCCGCGTTGGCGGCCGGCGGTGAGCAGGCGGCGTAGGGCGGGCAGGTGGTCGGGGCCGCGGCCGGTGCGGTCGACGAAGCTCTCCCGGTTCGGGAACAGGGCCCGCACCTGGGCCGCCGGCAGCCGTCCGAGCATCGCGCGGCCGGAGGCGGGCAGGTGGGCCGGCAGCCGCACGCCGACGTCGGTCACCACCGTGGCGTGCGGGTGCGGCGGTTGCTCGCGCAGCAGGTACAGCGTCTCGCGGCCGTGCAGGACGCCCAGGTGCGCGGTGTGGCCGGTGCGCTCGATCAGCGCGCGCAGCACGGGGCGGGCGAGCCGTTCGAGCGGGTCGTGCCGCAGGTACGCCGAGCCGAGTTCGAAGGCGGCCAGGCCCAGGCCGTACCGGCGCTCGTCGGGCAGGTGGGTGACGAAGCCGGCCGCGACCAGCTCGGCGAGCAGGTGGTACGTCGTCGAGCGGGGCAGGCCGAGCTCGCGCGCGACCGAGCCCGCGGTGACCGGCCCGGCCCTCGTCGCCAGCAGCCGGAGCACGGCGAGGCCGCGCCGAAGCGCTGGCACGTCGCTGCTGGCTCCCACCGGGCCAGTCTGCGGCACCGTCGGGGGAGGCCGCAGCGGCGGGCAAGTGATGGACATCACCCGATCGTGGCCCTAGGCTGGGAGTTGAAACGTTTCATTCAGGGGTTGAACAAATCCACCGAAGGGAGCGCCATGAGCAGCGGGGTCAACCGGCGGACGTTCATCCAGGGGTCCGCCGCCGCGGGTGCGCTGGCCACGACAGTCACGACGGCCACCACGACGGCCACCGGGCAGGCCGCCGCCGAGCCGGCGGGGCACCGCGGGCGGTTGCGGGTCGACCGCACCACCGTCGAGTACGCCGAGACCCTGCTCGGCACCGACGTCACCGTGCCCCGCCTGTCCTGGGAGCTCGACGCCCACCACCACGGCGCCCGGCAGACCGCCTACCAGGTCCGGGTCGCCGGCGTCTGGGACTCCGGCAAGGTCGCCTCCGACCGCACCGTCGGCATCCCCTACGGCGGCCCGCCGCTGCGCCCGAGAACCCGCTACACCTGGCAGGTCCGCGTCTGGGACGACCGGGACCGGGCCTCCGGCTGGAGCCCGGCCCGCTGGTGGGAGACCGGGTTCCTCGACACCCCCTGGCAGGCCGGCTGGATCGGTGCCCCCACCGCCGAGGCGCCGCCCGCGTTCGACGGCGCCTCGTGGATCTGGTCGGCCGACGCCACCACCTCCGACGCGCCGGTGGGGCCCCGCTGGGCCCGCGCCGGCCTGGACCTGCCCGCCGGCGTCGACGTCACCCGCGCCCGCGTGGTCGCCACCGCCGACGACGACTTCACCCTCCACCTCGACGGCCAGCAGGTCCTGCACGCGCCCCAGCAGGTCGACGGGTGGAAGACCGGCCTGCTCGCCGACGTGACCGCGCTGGTCCGCCCCGGCACCCGCGTCGTGCTGGCCGCGTTGGCGACCAACCGGGGCGGCGTCTCGGTCAACCCGGCCGGCCTGCTCGTCCGGCTGGTGGTCGAGCTCGCCGACGGCCAGCGCCGCGAGCTGGTGACCGGCGACGCCTGGCGGGTCACCGACACCGAGCAGCCCGGGTGGCAGCGCCCGGACTTCGACGACAGCGGCTGGGCGCCCGCGACCGTGCTCGCACCCTTCGGCGAGGGCCCGTGGGGCCGGCAGGCCACGGTCGCGGTGGAGCGCCCCGCGCCGGTGCTGCGCCGCGAGTTCCGGCTCGACAAGCCGGTCGCCTCGGCGCGGCTCTACGTCTGCGGCCTGTCCTACTACGACGCCGAGCTCAACGGCCGGCGCGTCGGCCGCCAGGTGCTCGACCCCGGCTTCACCGACTACGACGAGACGGTCCTGTACGCCACCCACGACGTCACCCGCCAACTCCGCCGGGGCGACAACCGCATCGACGTGACGCTCGGCCGCGGCTTCTACGGCATGACCACCCCGAACGTCTGGGGCTGGCACCAGGCGAGCTGGCACGGCGAACCGCGCCTGCTGGCCCAGCTGGAGGTCCGCCACCCCGACGGGTCGACCACCACCATCGCCTCCGACACCGACTGGCGGGTCGCCGACGGCCCCACCGTGTCCGACTCCCTCTACGCCGGCGAGACCTACGACGCCCGCCGCACCCCCACCGACTGGCGCGAGCCGGAGCCCCAGGAGGCCCCGGCCGGCACCCTGCGCGCCCAGCAGCACGAGCCGATCGAGGTCACCGACACCGTCCGCCCGGTCGCGATCACCGAGCCGAGCCCCGGCGTGTACGTCGCCGACATGGGTCGCACGATGGCCGGCTGGACCAAGCTGACCGTCCGCGCGCCCGCCGGCACCGTCGTCCGCCTCGCCCACGGCGAACGGCTCAAGCCGGACGGCACCGTGATGTTCGAGAACGGGCACGTGCCCGGCCGGCACCAGACCGACGAGTACGTCTGCGCCGGCACCGGCACCGAACGCTGGGAGCCCCGCTTCTCCTACAAGGGCTTCCGCTACGTCCAGGTCACCGGCCTGCCGGGTCATCCAGACCCGGACGACCTGCTCGGCCGCCTGGTGCACAGCGCGGTCCCCGACGCCGGCGACTTCCAGTGCTCCGAACCGTTCTTCGAGCGGCTGGAGCACGCGATGCGCCGGACGCTGCGCAACAACTTCCACGGCATCCCCACCGACACCCCGATGTTCGAGAAGAACGGGTGGACCGGCGACGCGCAGGTCGCCGCGCCGGTGATGCTGCACGCGTTCGCCATGCAGCGGTTCTTCACCAAGTGGATCGGCGACCTCGGCGACAGCCTCGACGAGGCGGGCCAGGTGCCGGTGATCGTGCCGAGCGGCGGCTGGGGGTACACCCAGCTCGCGCCGTCGCCGGAGTGGACGACCGTGTACCCGTTCCTGGTCCGCGAGATGTACCGCGTCTACGGCGACGACCGGATCGCCGCCGAGCACTGGCCGACCCTGACCGCCTACCTGGACTGGGAGATCGGCCGCCTGGAGAACGGGCTGGCGGTCACCGCGCTCGGCGACTGGGTCTCGCCCGGCTACGAGATCCCCCCGGAGGACACCAGGCTGACCGCGACCTCCTACCTGTACCGCGCGCTGACCCTCACCGCGGAGGTCGGCGACCTGCTCGGGCACACCGACACCGCCACCCGGTACCGCACGGTGGCCGGCGAGCTGCGGGACGCGCTCAACGCGACCTTCCTCGTCGACGGGCACTACCGCACCGACACCGACCCGCACTACCGGCAGACCTCCAACGCCGTGCCGCTGATGTTCGGGCTCGTTCCGGACGGCGCGGTCGCGAGCGTGGTGGCGAGCCTGGTCGCGGACATCCGCGAGCGCGGCGACCACCTGAACACCGGCGCGCTCGGCACCAGCGTGCTGCTGCGGGCGCTCACCGCACACGGCCATGCCGACGTGGCGCACGCGGTCGCCACCCAGCGCACCTACCCGAGCTGGGGCCACTGGTTCGACAACGGCGCCGACACGATGTGGGAGTACTGGCAGCTCGACTCCCGCTCCCGCGACCACTACTTCCTCGGCACCGTCGTGCAGTGGCTGTACGAGAACGTCGCCGGGCTGCGACCGGGCGACGCCGGCTACCGGCGGTTCACCGTCCGGCCGGACGCGCGGGTCGGCGTGCGCTGGGCGCGGACGGCGATCCGTACCGTGCGCGGCCGGGCCGCGGCGGGCTGGGCGTCGACCGGGCGCACCGTGCACCTGACGGTCACCGTGCCGGTCGGCGCGACCGCGGAGGTGCACGTGCCGGCGGCGTCCCGCGCGGCCGCGACGGCCCGGCGGGGCGCGCGGTTCCTGCGGTACGAGCCGGGGTTCGCGGTGTACGAGGTGCCGTCGGGCACCTGGCGGTTCCGCGGCGACCAGCGGTGATCTGTCTGGCATCCCAGACGGACTCCGGGCCGCTCGGGTCGTGCGATCGCCGTCGCCGGGTTGGGATGGGGGCATGCGTGAGGTGGTGGTGGACGGCGGGGCGCTGACCCGCGAGGAGGTGGTCGCCGTCGCGCGGGCCGGGGTGCCCGTGCGGCTCGGCGACGCGGCGCTGGACGAGGTCGCGAAGACCCGGGCGCACGTCGAGCGGCTCGCCGGGGCCGACACCCCGACCTACGGGGTCTCCACCGGCTTCGGCGCGCTCGCCACCCGGCACATCCCGACCGACCGGCGGGCCGCGCTCCAGCGCTCGCTGATCCGCTCGCACGCCGCCGGTGCGGGCCGGCCGGTCGAACCGGAGGTGGTCCGGGCGCTGATGCTGCTGCGGCTGCGCACCCTCGCCACCGGGCGCACCGGCGTCCGGCCGGTCACCGTGCGGACGTTGGCCGCGCTGCTGAACGCCGACGTGCTCCCGGTCGTGCACGAGTACGGCTCGCTCGGCTGCTCCGGCGACCTCGCACCGCTGTCGGCGGTCGCGCTGGTGCTGATGGGCGAGGGCGAGGTGCTCGACCGCGGCACACTCCGGCCGGCGGCGGACGCGTTGCGGGACAACGGGATCGAGCCGCTGCACCTGGCCGAGAAGGAGGGTCTCGCGCTCATCAACGGCACCGACGGGATGCTCGGCATGCTCGTGCTGGCCGTCGCCGACCTGCACCGGCTGCTCGACGTCGCCGACCTCACCGCCGCGATGAGCGTGGAGGCCCTGCTCGGCACCGACCGCGTGTTCGCCGACGACCTGCAACGCCTGCGCCCGCACCCCGGCCAGGCCCGCAGCGCCGCCCGGATCACCGCGCTGCTCCAGGACTCCGCGATCGTCGCGAGCCACCGTGGCCCGGACTGCAACCGCGTGCAGGACGCCTACTCGCTGCGCTGCGCCCCACAGGTGCACGGCGCCGCCCGTGACACGGTGTCCTATGTGGAGACGGTGGCCGACCGGGAGCTCGCGGCCGCCATCGACAACCCCGTCGTGCTGCCCGACGGGCGGGTGGAGTCCAACGGGAACTTCCACGGCGCCCCGATCGCCTACCCGCTGGACTTCCTGGCCATCCCGGTCGCCGACGTCGCCAGCATGGCCGAGCGCCGCACCGACCGGATGCTCGACGCCACCCGCAGCCACGGCCTGCCGCCGTTCCTCGCCGACGACCCAGGCGTCGACTCCGGCCACATGATCGCCCAGTACACCCAGGCCGCGATCGTCTCCGAGCTCAAACGCCTCGCCGTTCCGGCCAGCGTGGACTCCATCCCCAGCTCCGCCATGCAGGAGGACCACGTGTCGATGGGCTGGTCGGCCGCCCGCAAGCTCCGCACCGCGATCGACGGCCTCACCACCGTGCTGGCCGTCGAGCTGCTCACCGCCGCCCGCGCGCTCGACCTGCGCGCCCCGCTCACCCCCGCGCCCGCCACCGCCCGCGCGGTCGCCGCCCTGCGCGAACGCGTGCCGGGACCGGGAACCGACCGCCACCTCGCACCCGAGATCCACGCCGCCGAGCAGCTCATCCGGGAGGGAACCCTGCCATGACCGCCCCAGGACCACGACCCGTCCGCGCCGCCCGCGGCACCACGACCACCGCCCGCGGTTGGCAGACCGAGGCCGCGCTGCGGATGTTCCACAACAACCTCGACGCCGAGGTCGCCGAGCGCCCCGACGACCTGGTCGTCTACGGGGGCACCGGCAAGGCGGCCCGGAACTGGGCCAGCTTCGAGGCCATCACCCGCGAGCTGACCGGCCTCGGCGAGGACGAGACCCTGCTCGTGCAGTCCGGCAAGCCGGTCGGGGTGATGCGCACCCACGAGTGGGCCCCGCGGGTGCTGATCGCGAACTCGAACCTGGTCGGCGACTGGGCCACCTGGCCCGAGTTCCGCCGGCTGGACGCGATGGGGCTGACCATGTACGGCCAGATGACGGCCGGCTCGTGGATCTACATCGGCACCCAGGGCATCCTGCAGGGCACCTACGAGACCTTCGCCGCGGTGGCGCGCAAGCGGTTCGGCGGCAGTCTCAAGGGGACGCTCACGCTGACCGCCGGCCTCGGCGGCATGGGTGGCGCGCAACCGCTTGCCATCACGATGAACGACGGCGTCGCGCTGTGCATCGAGGCCGACCCGGCCCGTGCGAAGCGACGCGTGGAGACCCGCTACCTCGACGAGGTCGCGTCCGATGTGGACGACGCGGTGCGGCGGGCCACGCGGGCGAGGAAGGAGGGTCGCGCGCTGTCGGTCGGGGTCATCGGCAACGCCGCCGAGATCGTGCCGGAACTGCTGCGCCGGGGCGTCGAGGTCGACGTGGTCACCGACCAGACCTCCGCGCACGACCCCCTGGCGTACCTGCCGAAGGGCGTCGACCTGGACGACTGGGGGGACTACGCGGCCAAGAAGCCCGACGAGTTCACCGACCGCGCCCGCGACTCGATGGCCGAGCACGTCGACGCCATGGTCGGCTTCCTCGACGCGGGCGCGGAGGTGTTCGACTACGGCAACTCGATCCGCGGCGAGGCCAAGGCGGGCGGCTGCGGGCGCGCGTTCGACTTCCCCGGCTTCGTGCCGGCCTACATCCGGCCGATGTTCTGCGAGGGCAAGGGCCCGTTCCGCTGGGCCGCGCTGTCCGGCGACCCGGCCGACATCGCCGCGACCGACCGGGCGATCCTGGAGCTGTTCCCGGAGAACGAGTCCCTGGCCCGGTGGATCCGGCTCGCCGGCGAGCGCGTCGCGTTCCAGGGGCTGCCGGCGCGGATCTGCTGGCTGGGCTACGGCGAGCGGCACCTGGCGGGCCTGCGGTTCAACGAGATGGTCGCCAGCGGTGAGCTGTCCGCGCCGGTCGTGATCGGCCGCGACCACCTCGACTGCGGCTCGGTCGCCTCGCCGTACCGGGAGACCGAGGCGATGGCCGACGGCTCGGACGCGATCGCCGACTGGCCGCTGCTCAACGCCATGGTCAACACCGCGTCCGGCGCGACCTGGGTGTCCATCCACCACGGCGGCGGCGTCGGCATGGGCCGCTCGATCCACGCCGGCCAGGTCACCGTCGCCGACGGCACGCCCCTCGCCGGCCAGAAGATCGAGCGCGTCCTCACCAACGACCCCGGCATGGGCGTCATCCGACACGTCGACGCCGGCTACGACCGCGCCGACGAGGTGGCCGCCAAGCGCGGCGTCCGGGTCCCGATGCCCCATGTCTGACCTGCTGGCCGCGATCGCCGGCGTGGGGGCGGACCCGCGGCGGGGCGGGTACTCGCGGCACGGGTTCGACCGGGCCGACCTGGAGCTGCGCGCGTGGTTCGTGGAGGAGGCCGAGCGGCGCGGGCTCGCCGTGCGCACCGACCGCAACGGCAACGTCTGGGCCTGGTGGGGCACCCCGGGCCCGGACGCCGTGGTCACCGGCAGCCACCTGGACTCCGTGCCCGGTGGCGGCGCGTTCGACGGGCCGCTGGGCGTGGTCAGCGCCCTGGCCGCGGTGGACGCGTTGCAGGCCAGGGGGTTCACGCCGTCGCGGCCGCTCGCGGTGGTGGTGTTCGCCGAGGAGGAGGGCGGCCGGTTCGGGGTGCCGTGCCTCGGGTCGCGCCTGCTCGCGGGCACGATCGACCCGGACGCCGCCCGCCGCCTGCACGACCCGGACGGGGTGACCCTCGCCGAGGCCGTCGCCGAGGTCGGCCTGGACGCGTCCCGGCTCGGGCGTGACGACGTGGCGCTCGGGCTGATCGGCACGTTCGTCGAGCTGCACGTCGAGCAGGGCCGCGGGCTCGCCGACCTGGACGCCCCGGTCGCGGTGGCCAGCTCGATCCTCGCGCACGGCCGCTGGCGGTTCCGCTTCGCCGGGGAGGGGAACCACGCCGGCGCCACCCCCATCGGCGACCGGCGCGACCCGATGCTGCCGGCGTCCGCGCTGGTCCTCGCCGCCCGCCGGGCCGCCGCCGGCGTCGAGGGCGCCCGCGCCACCGTCGGCCGGCTGACGCCGAACCCCGGCGGCACCAACGTCATCGCGTCCACCGTGGACGTCTGGCTGGACGCCCGCGCCGACGACACCGCCCGCACCCGCGCCGTCGTCGACGAGATCACCGCCGCCGCCCACGACGCGGCCGCCGCCGAGGGCTGCGCGCTCACCGTGACCGAGGAGTCCTACGGCGGCACCGTGCACTTCGACGCCGCCCTGCGCGACCGGCTCGCCGGCAGCCTCGGCGGCGTCCCCGTGCTGGCCACCGGGGCCGGGCACGACGCCGGCGTCCTCGCCGCGCGGGTGCCGACCGCGATGCTGTTCGTGCGCAACCCGACCGGCGTGAGCCACGCCCCGGCCGAGCACGCCGAGCCGGCCGACTGCGCGGCCGGCGTCGAGGCGCTCGCCGCCGTGCTCGCGGAGCTGGCCGGATGACCGCGTACTGGTGCGAGCGCGCCTGGCTGCCGTCCGGGATCACCGCCGGCGTGCTGGTCGACACCGACGCCGGCACGATCACCAAGGTGTCCACTGTGGAACGCCAGCCGCCGGGCGCGCATCGGTTGGCGGGCCTGGTGTTCCCCGGGTTCGCCAACGCGCACTCGCACGCCTTCCACCGCGCCCTGCGCGGCCGCACCCACGACGGCGGCGGCACGTTCTGGTCGTGGCGCACCGCCATGTACGCCCTCGCCGCCGGCCTCGACCCCGACCGCTACCGCCGCCTCGCCACCGCCGTCTACGCCGAGCTGGCCGCCACCGGCGTGACCTGCGTCGGCGAGTTCCACTACGTCCACCACCCGCGAAGCGGCCGCTACAACGACCCCAACGCCATGGGCGAGGCCCTGCGCCAGGCCGCAGCCGACGTCGGGATCCGGATCACCCTGCTCGACACCTGCTACCTCGCCGGCGGCATCGACACCCCCCTCGCGCCGGAACAGCGCCGCTTCTCCGACGGCTCGGCGCGCGCCTGGGCCGAGCGGATCGCCACCCAGCGCGACACCGCCCACGCCCGCGCCGGCGCCGCGATCCACTCCGTGCGGGCCGTGCCGCGGGCCGACCTGCCCGCCGTCGTCGCCGCCGCGGGGGACCGACCGCTGCACGTGCACCTGTCCGAACAGCCCGCCGAGAACGAGGCCTGCCGGCGCGCCTACGGCCGGAGTCCGACCGAGCTGCTGCACGAGGCCGGCGCGCTCACCCCGCGCACCACCGCCGTGCACGCCACCCATTTGTCCACACAGGACATCGCCCTGCTCGCCGGTTCCGGCGCCGGCGCGTGCTTCTGCCCCACGACCGAGGCCGACCTGGCCGACGGCATCGGCCCGGCCCGCGAGCTGCTCGACGCCGGCGTGCCGCTCTCGCTGGGCAGTGATCAGCACGCCGTCGTCGACCCGCTGCTGGAGGCCCGCGCCCTCGAACACGGCGAACGTCTGCGCAGCGGCCGGCGGGGCCGGATCGCGCCGGCCGACCTGGTCGCCGCGCTCACCAACCACGCGAGCCTC
Source organism: Actinophytocola sp. (assembly GCA_036259595.1). Taxonomy (GTDB): domain Bacteria; phylum Actinomycetota; class Actinomycetes; order Mycobacteriales; family Pseudonocardiaceae; genus Actinophytocola. Next base: position 4,212 of record DATABL010000241.1, on the reverse strand, counting down.
GGCTGGCCCGAGGCCGGGCGGATCGCGCCCGGTGCCCCCGCCGACCTGGTGGCCGTCGACCTGGACAGCCCGCGCACGGCCGGCTGCCACCCGGAGCAGGTCGTGCTGGCCGCCACCGCCGCCGACGTGGACACTGTCGTCGCCGATGGCCGGGTCGTCGCCACCGGCGGCCGTCACGACCTGGCCGACGACCTCGCCGCCGCGATCGAGGAGGTCTGGTCATGAGTGTCGTGATCACCGGCATCGCCGAGCTGACCACCAACGACGGCCCGCCGCTCGCCGACGCCGCCCTGGTGCTCGACGGCGACCGCGTCGCCTGGGTCGGGCCGGCGTCGGCCGCCCCGGCCGCCGACGAGGCCGTCGACGTCGAGGGCCGCGCCGTGCTGCCCGGCTGGGTCGACAGCCACACGCACCTGGTGTTCGCCGGCGACCGCACCGCGGAGTTCGCCGCCCGCATGGCCGGCCAGCCCTACACCGCCGGCGGGATCGCCGTCACCGTCGAGGCGACCCGCGCCGCGTCCGACGCCGAGCTGGCCGCGGTCCTGCACCGGCACGTCGCCGAGGCCGTCGCGCAGGGCACCACCTGCCTGGAGACCAAGACCGGCTACGGCCTGACCGTCGCCGACGAGCTGCGCTCCGCCCGCGTCGCCGCGTCGGCGGCCGACGAGGTCACGTTCCTCGGCGCCCACCTCGTCCCGGCCGACATGTCCACACAGGACTACGTCGACCTGGTCCGCGGCGAGATGCTCGACGCGGTGGCCCCGCACGTCGGCTGGGCGGACGTGTTCTGCGAGACCGGCGCGTTCGACGAGGACGCCTCCCGCGCGGTCCTCACCGCGGCCGCCGAGCGCGGCCTCGGCCTGCGCGTGCACGGCAACCAGCTCGGCCCCGGCCCCGGCGTGCGCCTGGCGGTCGAGCTGGGCGCGGCCAGCGTCGACCACTGCACGTACCTGACGGAGTCCGACGTGGACGCCCTGGCCGGCTCGGACACCGTGGCCACCCTGTTGCCCGCGTGCGACCTGTCGACCCGCCAGCCGCTGCCCGACGCCCGCGCGCTCCTCGACGCCGGCGCGACCGTGGCGCTCGCGTCGAACTGCAACCCCGGCTCGTCGTACACGTCGTCGATGGCCTACTGCGTGGCCACGGCCGTGCTGCAGATGCGCATGTCCGTCGAGGAGGCCGTCCGCGCCGCGACCTGGGGCGGCGCGCGGGCCCTGCGCCGCGAGCACGAGGTCGGCGTCCTCCGCCCCGGCGCCCGCGCGGACGTGCACGTCCTGGACGCCCCGTCGACCACCCACCTCGCCTACCGCCCCGGCGTCCCGCTGACGTACGCGGTGTGGCGCAGGGGCGAGCGGGTCACTTGTTCGGCGAGACCAGGATCGGCGAGCCCTGCGGGACCGGGAGCACCTGGACCTTCCCGGACTTGATCGCCTCGTTGACCGCCTGCTGCTGCTGGTAGGCCTGGTAGGCGGGCATGCCGCCGGGGAAGTTCGCGGCCGCCTGCTTGTCCACGTCCGCGGCCTCGCTGCGCAGCTGGGCCGCCTGCCTGTCCGTCAGACCCTGCATCAGTTTCGGCTGGATACCGGGCTTCTGCAGCAGGACGGAGTTGATGGTGATCAGATCCACCCCCTGGGTGAGGGTCTCGAGCACCCTCGGCAGCTGGTCGAGGACGTCACGTTCCCACTGCGCCTTCGACGGAGCGTCCGTGTACAGCTTCTGCCACGGGTACTTCAGCGCCTCGTTGTCGGTGGCCCGGTCCAGTGCCGCGCCGACGTAGTTGCGCAGCAGTGCCGACCAGCCCTCCTTCATCGGCTCGCCGCCGTCGGTCGGGGCCGCGTCGTACTTGTAGGCGATCAGCTCGTGGAACATCTGCAACTTCCCGCCGGGCCAGGTCTTGCCCGTCGGGTCGGTGAACTCGGTGCAGTCGGTGTTCAGGGTGAACTTCACCGTGCCCGTCACCTGGATCTCCTGCGCGTCCTGGGTGGTCGAGGTCAGCGGTGCCGAGTCCATTCCCTCGCCGTCGCCGAAGGAGAAGTCCCGCTGTCCGCTCGGGTAGTAGTAGTGGTCGTCGTTCACGTCGCTGACGTCGCGGTCGGTCTCGCACTCGACGAACTTGCGCGAGTCGAACGGGCCGCTGCCGTACTGCATCGACACCTCGCTGGACGTGGGGTTGGCGATCGAGCACCCGGCGAGGATCAGGGTCGCGGCGAGGAGTGGCAGGGTCGGTCGGGTCCTCATCGGTCCAGGTCCAATCGGTCGGCGTTGAGGTTCCGGATGATCGAACGCACGTCCGCGGCGAGGACCGAGTCGAGGTCGCGGTAGGCGTCGGCCTTCTCCTCCACGGCCGCGACGGCCCGGGCGAGCAGGTTCCGCTCCTTCCGAAGCCGCTCGAACTCGGCGCGCCGAACCCCCGCCTGACGCCCGAGCCACCACACGACGGCCCAGACGACCAGCGCGATCACGACGACGACGGCTACGAGGATCAGCGCCAAAGCTCTCGGGTTCACCGGCCACCTGCCCCATCGACGCGACGTGTGTTCCACCCGGCAGTCTGACCGTCTCCGCTCGGGAGGGGTCCCGCACAGCACAGCACCGACAGTCCCGGAAGTGGCCAGGCTGACCGATTACTGCCAGTCCCGGGCAATCCCCGTCAGAAGACCCAGATGCCCATGGCGCCGACCAGCACCATCACGACGATCAGGATCGTGACCACCTTCGGCCAGCGCGGGCGTCGGTAGGTCCGTTCCTCGTTCTCGAACAGGCCCGGCGGCTCGGGGAACGGGTCGGTGCCGAACAGCACGGGGTCCGGCGTCTTCCGCCCGGGGGGCGGTGTGTTCTCCGTCATAGCACCCATACAACCAGGACGACGGCCAGCACGCCGACGGCGAGCAGGACCGAGAGGACGAACGGCCACCTCGGCCGGCGTGCCGGCCGGCGGGCCGGCCACGGTGGCGACATGGGGGCTGGAGAAGCGGCCGGGGGCGCCTGGCCGTAGCCCGGCTGCTGGTTGACGATCGGACGCGACGGGTCCGGCCAGTCCATCGAACTCTTCGCCGTCGTGTCGTCCTCGTCCAGCGGGTCGGTCATGGGGTGCCCCTCAGTTGGGCGATCTGCACCAGCCAGGCCATCATCTCCAGCAGCAGCGCCACCAGTCCACCGGAGAAGCACCACTGCAGCCGCCGCAGCCGCCGTTCGTTCTCGTCGAGCCAGGCCTCGAAGTCCCTGGCCAGGTTGCGGCGCATCGAGTCCAGCGAGTGACCCAGCTCCACGGCCTCGGTCAGCCGCGCGGCGCTCGACACGAACCGCCACCGCCACCACGGCGCGCAGATCACCCCCGCGCTGACCAGCACCAGCCCGAGCGCCGCGATCGCCAGCAGCGCGGCCACGCCCCACCGGGGGTCCTTCAGCGCCGGCGCGCCGAGCGCCGAGCCGACCAGTGCGGCACCCGCGGTGAGCAGCGTGGCCCGCGAGCGCAGGTTGTCCAGCGTGCTCTGCTGGAACGCCAGCGCGCGCAGCGCCTCGTCGTAGACCAGTGCCCAGCGGGGATCCGGCTCGGTCACAGCACGAGCCACCCGACCAGGAGCACCGCCAGCACGCCGACGCCCAGCGCGATGAGGATCAGCCGGCGGAACGGCTGGCCCTCCCCGGCCGGGTCGAGCACGTCACGCTTGTCGTCCGCGTGCGGGTTGGCGTCCAGGGGGAGCCACTCGTCGGTCGGGTCGGTGTCGGCCACCCGGGTATTGTCGCGGCTCAGCGCGTCTCGCGGAACTCGACCTCCGGGTATTCCGGCGACGGGCCGTCCAGGGTCGGCGGGCACAACACCCCGACGGCGATCGATCGTGTCGATCGCATGCGGCTCAGACTCGCACGACCTCCAGCGGGGCGCCGGTGACCACCGACGCCCGCCCGTCCCGGTCCACCTCGACCGCCAGCGGGTGCCCGGCCACCGCCAGGCCCTCGATCCGCAGCGGGAACCACCCGGCGAACGCGGGCGCCGGCGCGACGGTCAGCCGCCCGCCCGGCACGTCGGCGTCGAGCCCCAGCGCGGCGCGCACCAGCACGAACGCCGACGCCGCCGACCACGCCTGCGGGCGGCAGGCGGCCGGGTAGTCCAGCAGCGACTCCGGCCAGCCGCCGTAGAGCTCGGGCAGCCGGTGGGCGAACCGGGTGCCGGCCCGCACCAGGCCGCCGGCCAGCGCCGCGGCGGTCCCG
>DATABL010000240.1:0-18467 GCA_036259595.1 Actinophytocola sp. | reverse complement strand
GGCGGCCGGGCAGTGGTGGCACGAGCAGGTGCGGCGCGGTGTCGTGGAGCGGACCGGCCCGGAGTTCGCGAACACCTGGCTCGAGGACTACTTCGAGCTGACCGAGGTGCACGTGCGCCCGGCGTCCCAGGGCCGGGGCGTCGGCGAGGACCTGCTGCGCCGGCTGCTGGTCACGGTGCCGGCGAGCAAGGTGCTGCTGTCCACCCCGGAGGGCCCGTCGCGCGCGTGGCGGCTGTACTACCGGGTGGGGTTCACCGACGTGCTGCGGAACTACCGGTTCACCGGGGACCCGCGCCCGTTCGGCGTGCTCGGCCGGACCCTGCCGCTCTAGGCACCGCTGTGGCGCGCGCCTACAGCGCGGCCAGGCGTTCGCGGAGGGTGTCGAGGCCCATCTGGCCCATGCGCAGCGCCCGCATGTGGAAGTCCTTGAGGTCGAAGCCGGGCCGGGACCTGGCCTCCTCGCGGGCGGACAGCCACAGGCGCTCGCCGAGCTTGTACGCCGGGGCCTGGCCGGGCCAGCCCAGGTAGCGGTCGATCTCGTCGCGGACGTGGGCCTCGTCGGTGATCGTGCGGGTGAGCATGAACTCCAGGCCGAGGTCGGGGGTCCACCGCTCGCCCTCGTGGAAGCCGGTGCCGCGGGGGATCTCCAGCTTCAGGTGCATGCCGATGTCGATGATCACCCGCGCCGCCCGGAACAGGTTCTCGTTCAGCATGCCGAACAGGTTGCCGTCGTCGGACAGGTAGCCGAACTCGCGCATCAGGCGCTCCGCGTACAGCGCCCAGCCCTCGCTGTGGGCCGGCACCCACGCCAGCAGGCGCTGGAAGTTGTTCAGCCGGTCCGACGCGTGCTGCGCGGTCGCGATCTGCAGGTGGTGGCCCGGCACCCCCTCGTGGTAGACGATGCTGACCTCGCGCCAGGTCGAGAACTCGTCCTTGTCCGGCGGCAGCGCCCACCACATCGTCCCCGGCCGGGTGAAGTCGTCGGACGGGTTCGTGTAGTACGCGCCGGCCCCGCCGCCGGGCGGCGCGATCCGGCAGTCCAGCCGCACGATCTCGTCCGGGATGTCGAAGTGTGTCCCGCGCAGGTCGGCGACCGCCTGGTCGGACAGCCGCTGCATCCAGTCGCGGAACTCCGACCGGCCGCTGACCAGGTACCTCGGGTCGACGTCGAGCGCCGCGGCGGCCTCGGCGATGGTCGCGCCGCGCTTGATCCGGTTCGCGACCTCGGTCATCTCGGTCTCGATCCGGGTGAACTCCGCCCACCCCCACTCGTAGGCCTCGCGCAGGTCCAGCCGCGCGCCCAGGTAGGTCCGCGACCACAGCCCGTAGACCTCCTCGCCGACGGCGTCCTCGGCGGGCGCCTTCGCCAGCAGCTCCTCGCGCAGGAACGTGGCCAGGTCGGCATAGGCCTGGTCGGCCGCCGCGGCACCCGCGTCGAGCTCCGCGCGGACCTCGTCCGGCCCGTTCGCGGCGAACGTCGTGAAGAACGCCGGCTCGGCGCCCCGGCCGGACCAGGTGTCGCACTGCTCGGCGACCTTCGACACCTGCCGCGCGGCGGAGATCACGCCGTTCGCCGCGGCGTGCCGCAGGCCGTCGCGGTAGCGGGCGACCGCCTCCGGCAGGGCCGCCATCCGGCGCGCGATCGTGTGCCAGTCGTCGGCGGTCTCGGCGGGCATCAGGTCGAACGCCTGCCGCATGCCCTGCGGCGGGCTCGCCAGCACGTTCAGCGACCCGGTGGTCAGGCCCGCCTCGTACGCCTCGAGCTCGACCCCCAGCCGCTCGGTGAACACCGCCTTGGCGTCGCGTTCCCCGTCGTCGACCGGCTCCAGCGCGGCGACCTCCCGTAGCGCGGCGGCGGCCAGCTCGGCGCGGGCGGCGTGGCCGGCGGCGGAGAAGTCCGGCAGCTGGTCGTCGTAGCCGGGAATGCCCAGCTCGGTCGCCACGGTCGGCTCCAGCCGCACGTAGGAGTCCACATAGGAGTCGCAGACGCGGTGCACGGGGGTGTCCATGTGCAGCGACGCTACCCAACCCGTCACCCGAATTTCCGCTCGGCGCGGTTCTGGCAGGATGGCGCGGTGCGCAGCGCCGGCCGACACCATGTCCGCAGAGTGCTCGGGCTCCTCGTGCTGCTCGGGCTCCTGACCACGTCCCTGACCGGCTGCCTGCGGGTCCACGCGGCGCTGGCGGCCTCCCAGGACGACGTGGTCTCCGGCGAGGTCGTGGTCGCGGCGCTCCCGCGTAACCAGGAGGACAAGGGCCCGACGCTGACGATCCCGCCGGAGCTGTCGGACAGGGTCCGGATGGAGCCCTACGCGGCGGACGGCTACGTCGGCCAGAAGCTGACCCTGACCAACGTCCCGTTCGCCGAGTTCGCCGTGCTCGTGGAGTCGATCTCCACGGCCGAGCAGTACCGGATCTCGTTCCACCGCTCGGGCAGCCTGGTGTCGCTCGCCGGCGCGATCGACCTGACGCGGGTCCCGGCGGAACGCGCGGACGTGCAGGTCAAGGTCGCCTTCCCGGGCACGGTCACCCGCACGAACGGCGACAACACCGACGGCACGATCACCTGGGAGCCCAAGCCGGGCGCGGTGACGGAGTTCAACGCGACCACGCAGTACGCGAACGCCTCGGGCGTCTCGTGGACCCAGTGGGTGGCGATGGTGGGCGGCGGCGCCGTGCTCGTGGCGCTGGCGGTGGTCCTGCTGGCCCTGTCCGCGCACCGGCGCACGCTCCGCGCGGAACGGGCGGCGGCCCGCCACTGAAGGATCGGGTCAGCCGACCGCGGTCGCCGGGTGGCTCGGCAGCAGACCCAACCGGTCCACCATCTCCTTGGTCGCCTTCGCCCGGTTGAACGTGTAGAAGTGCAGCCCCGGCACGCCCTCCGCGAGCAGCCGCTCGGCGAGCTCCGCGGTCACGTCCATCCCCTCGGCCCGGAACGCCTTGGGGTCCTCGGCCAGCGGGTCCAGCCGGGCCGCGATCGACGCGGGCACCGGCGCCCCGGACAGCTCCACGGTCTTGGCCAGGATCCGCGGCGTGGTCAGCGGCATCACGCCGGGCAGCAGCAGCGCGTCGCACCCGCGCGCGACCACCCGGTCCCGCATCCGCAGGAAGTCGTCGGCCTCGAAGAACAGCTGCGCGATCGCGAAGTCGGCCCCCGCGCGGAGCTTGCGCACCAGGTAGTCGGTGTCGGTGTCCAGGTCGGCCGAGCGCGGGTGGCCGTACGGGAACGCCGAGACGCCGACGCAGAAGTCGCCCAGCTCGCGGACCAGCGCCACGAGCTCCTCGGCGTACTCCAGGCCCTCGGGGTGGCGCACCCACTCGCCCATCACGTCACCCGGCGGGTCGCCGCGGAGCGCGAGCACGTTGCGGATGCCGAGCGAGGCGTACCACCCGATGACGTTGCGCAGCTCCGCGACCGAGTGGTCGACGGCGGTGAGGTGCGCCATCGACACCAGCGTCGTCTCCTTGACCACGCGGCCGGTGGTGCGGATCGTCCGGTCGCGGCTCGACCCGCCCGCCCCGTAGGTCACCGAGACGAACGCCGGGTCCAGGCCCTCCAGCGAGCGGATGGCGTTCCACAGCCGCTGCTCGTCCGCGTCGTCGCGCGGGGGCATGAACTCGACGGAGAACACGGGCCGGTCGCCCGGGATCCGATCCACCACCGAAGTCATGCCCTCAGAGTAGTGAGGACGCGTCCGGTGGCACACGGCTCCCAGCCCAGTCCGAGTCGACCCCCGCTGGTATGCGAGTTCACCACACCGCGCACCATGGTCGCGTGCCGACCACCGACCAGTCCGTCGACGACACCCTGGACGACTCCATCGATGCCGCCGTGCACCGGCACGTCGAGGACATCCTGTCCACCTACCTCGGCGAACGCCGGGCCGAGCTGCCCGAGCTGGCCCGCACCTTCGCCCGGGCCGTCGACCACTTGTCGGACTTCGCGCTGCGCGGCGGCAAGCGGTTGCGGCCCACGTTCGCCTGGTGGGGCTGGCGCGCGGCCGGCGGCGAGGCGGACGGCCCGCGGGCGCGGGCGGTGCTGCGCGCGGTGTCGGCACTGGAGCTGATCCAGACCTGCGCGCTGGTGCACGACGACATCATGGACGCCTCGGAGCTGCGCCGCGGCCGGCCGACCGTGCACGTCCGCTTCACCGAGGCGCACCGCGCGGGCGGCTGGCTCGGCGACCCGGAGCGGTTCGGGGCCGCGGCCGCGATCCTGCTCGGCGACCTGGCCCTGGCCTGGGCCGACGACCTGTTCGAGAGCGCCCCGCTCAACCCGGTGATGCGGGACGCGGCGCGCGGGCCGTGGCAGGCGATGCGCGCGGAGATGTTCGCCGGGCAGTACCTGGACGTGCTCGCGCAGGCCGAGGGCGACGAGTCCGAGGAGCGGGCGCTGGGCGTGGCCCGGCTCAAGACCGCCGCGTACACGGTGGAGCGGCCGCTGCACATGGGGATCGCGTTCGCCGGCGCCGACGAGGCGACCGTGGACGCGGTGCGCACGTTCGGCACCGACATCGGGGTGGCGTTCCAGCTCCGCGACGACGTGCTCGGCGTCTACGGCACCCCCGAGGTCACCGGCAAGCCGGCCGGCGACGACCTGCGCGAGGGCAAGCGCACCCTGCTCGTGGCGCTGGGCCTGGGCTACGCCGAGCGCGACGGCCGGCACCCCGACGCCCAGATGCTGCGCGGCGCGCTCGGCGACCCGGACCTGACGCCGGAGACCATCGACCGGGTGCGCGAGCTGCTGGTCGAGGTCGGCGCGGTGGCCGAGCTGGAGCGCCGGATCGACGCGCTGACCACGTCGGCCCTGGCCGCGCTGACCGGCGCTGGCCTCGGTGAGCCGGGCGTCACCCGGCTCGCCGACCTCGCGGTGGCGGCCACCCGGCGGGACCGGTGAGGCACGTCGCCGGCCCCACCGACCACGTCGTCGTGGTCGGGGCGGGCCTGGCCGGGCTCTCGGCGGCCCTGCACCTGCTCGGCGCGGGCCGCGCGGTCACCGTCCTGGAGACCGCGGCGACCCCCGGCGGCCGCGCGGGCGGCGCGCGCCTGGACGGCTACCGGATCGACACCGGCGCCTCCGTGCTCACCATGCCCGAGCTGGTCGACGAGGCGTTCGCCGCGGTCGGCGAGTCGCTGGCCGACCGGGTCACCCTCACCCGGCTCGACCCCGCCTACCGGGCGCACTTCGCCGACGGCACCAGCCTCGACGTCCGCACCGACGCCGAGGCGATGGCCGACGAGGTCCGCCGCTTCGCCGGCCCGCGCGAGGCCGACGGCTACCTGCGCCTGCGCCGCTGGCTCACCGAGCTGTACCGGCTCGAGCGGGACCGGTTCATCGGCACCAACTTCGACTCCCCGCTCGGCATCGTCTCCCCCGAGCTGGCCCGGCTCGCCGCGATCGGCGGGTTCGGCCGGCTCGGCCCGGCGGTCGGCCGGTTCGTGCGCGACGAGCGGCTGCGCCGCGTCTTCTCCTTCCAGGCCCTCTACGCCGGCCTCGCCCCGCGGCAGGCGCTCGCCGCGTACGGCGTGATCGCCTACATGGACACCGTCGCCGGCGTCTGGTTCCCCCGCGGCGGGATCGGCGCGGTGGCCGAGGCCATGGCCGCCGCGGCCACCCGGGCCGGCGCGCGGATCCACTACGGCACCGGCGCGGCCTGGCTGGAGCGCACCGGCGAGCGGGTCACCGCGGTCCGCACCAGCCACGGCGAGCGGATCGCCTGCGACGCGGTCGTGCTCACCCCCGACCTGCCGGTCAGCTACCGGCTCCTCGGCGGCGCGCCCCGCCGGCCGGTGCGGCCGCGCTGGTCGCCGTCCGCGGTGGTGCTGCACGCCGGGCTGACCCGCACCTGGCCGGAGCTCGCACACCACACCGTGTTCTTCGGCGGCGCCTGGCGGCGCACGTTCGACGAGATCCTCGCCCGCGGGCGGCTGATGAGCGACCCGTCGCTGCTGGTCAGCCGGCCCACCGCGACCGACCCGGGCCTCGCGCCCGCCGGCCGGCAGCTGGTGTCGGTGCTCGCGCCGTGTCCGAACACCGAGGTCGGGCGGATCGACTGGGCCAGGGTCGGGCCCGCCTACCGAGCCGAGCTCGGCCGGGTGCTCGCCGCGCGCGGACTCACCGGGTTCGACGACGCGGTGCGGGCCGAGCTGCTGGTCACGCCGGCCGACTGGGAGGCCGCCGGGCTCGCCGCCGGCACCCCGTTCTCGCTGGCGCACACGTTCCGCCAGACCGGGCCGTTCCGCCCGCGCAACCTGGTGCGCGGCGTCGGCAACGTGGTGCTGGCCGGCTGCGGCACGACCCCGGGCGTGGGGGTGCCGCCGGTGCTGGTGTCCGGTCGGCTCGCGGCCGCGCGGATCGCGGGTTCCTCGATTCGTAGCGAATCTGTCAGGCGTGCGCCCCACATGTCCGTTCGCTGACTTGCGATACTCCATCGCAGACTCGCGCCAGCCGGATGGGGGACAGCATGCGATCACGACCGGGCCAGGCCAGGCTCGCGGGCCTGCTGGCCGGGCTGGTGCTGCTGGTCACCGGCTGCACCAGCTCGGTCGCCGGCACGCCCGGCGGTGTCGACATCGGTCCGCTGACCACCGAGGACGGGACCGCCCAGGCACTGGTCGACTTCACCGAGGCGGGCGCGGTGCACTACACCGGCAGCCTGGTGGCGGCCGACGGCGCCGCGTTCACCGTGGACCTGCACGCGCTGATCACCGGTGAGGTGTTCGGCCGGATCTCGGTCGACGGGGTGGGCGCCGCGGTCACCGTCGTCGACGACCTGCTCTACCTCAAGGGCGACGGGCGGTTCTGGAACGGGATGGCGGCCCGGTTCGGGGTGGCGGGCGGCAACGGCGCGGCGTTCGCCGACCGGTGGGTGAAGCTGCCGACGTCGCTGATCGGCGTCGAGTTCGGCGAGGTCTTCGCCCCCGACGTGATCAGCCAGACCGCCGGCCCGGTGGTGGAGTCGGACGCGCGGACCGAGCTGTCCGCCAACCCGAAGGAGAGCGTCGCCGGCACCGAGGTGTACGTCGTCCAGGTCGACGGCGGGAAGGTGTACCTCGCCGCCGAGGCGCCGCACGCGCCGCTGCGGTTCGAGCTCGACCGGATCGGCAGCGCCGACACCACGGCGGTCACCGACGTCGTGCTGGACGTCGTGGACGCCACCCCGCGGGCGGCGACCATCTACCGGGACCTGGCCAAGCGGGCGAAGACCGAGCTGACCACGGCCGTCGACGCGCTGGTCGGCATCGACCAGGGCGAGCACCGGTTCTCGGCGTGCGGCGCGCCGAGCTGCACGCTGAGCGTCGATATCCGCAACACCGCCAAGACCGCGGTCCGGGTGCACCTCAAGGCCGACTGGACCGGCGACGGCGCCCCGCTCGGCAGCTGCGAGGCGAAGGTCGGTCCGGTGGCGCCGGGCGCGGCGAGCACGATCGGCTGCAAGATCACCAGTCAGGCGTGGGTGGACTTCTACCAGCGGGCCAACTCGGTGCCGGGGACGCACCCGTACGGCGCGCAGTGGTCGGCGCTGGTGCTGGCCGAGCCGCCGAAGGCCACCGAGCTGAACGCCGCCGCGCAGGCCGAGCCGGCGGTCGCGGACCCGGCGAAGACCGAGGGCAGCCACGCGGTCTACCAGATCTCGTTCGCGGGCACGGTGTGGAAGTACGGGGTGGTGCCCCACCAGTACTGGCGCGACCACACCGACGCCCAGCTGGGCAGCTGCCTGACCCAGACCGAGTCGGCGTGCTCGGCGTCGCTGGTGACCGCCGCGGACGGGCCCGCGTCGGCGCACGCCCTGGTCACCCGGCTCGTGGCGGACTACCGGACCGAGAACGACGAGTGCCCGGCGGGACAGTGGGTCAGCTGCACGCCGGCCTGAGGCACGCCTACCGGGAGTGCCGGCGGATCAACGCGCGCCACGGCCGCACGTACTTCCTGGCCACCCGTCTGCTCCCGGCCGACCGGCGCCCGGCCGTGCACGCGCTGTACGGCTTCGCCCGGCTGGCCGACGAGATCGTCGACGCCGCCGAGGTCCCCGACCGCGCCGGCGCCCTCACCCGCCTGGAACACGAGCTCGCCGCCGCCCTGGCCGGGTCCCCGTCCGGCCCGGTGCTGGTGGCGCTGGCCGACACCGTGGCGCGGTACCGGATCCCGCATGGGCTGTTCGCCGACTTCCTCGCCTCGATGCGGATGGACCTGACGGTCACCGACTACCGGAGCTTCGCCGACCTGGCCGGCTACGTGCGCGGCTCGGCGGGGGTGATCGGCCTGCAGATGCTGCCGGTACTCGGCACCGACGGCCCGGCCGAGGAGGCGGCGCCGGCCGCCGAGGCGCTGGGCGAGGCGTTCCAGCTGACGAACTTCCTGCGCGACGTCGGCGAGGACCTCGACCGGGGACGGTTGTACCTGCCGGCCGACGAGCTGGCCGCGTTCGGCGTCGACCGGGCGCGGCTGGAGTGGGCGCACCGCACCGGCCGGCCCGACCCGGCGATCCGGCGCGCGCTCGCGCACCTGGTGTCGTACACGCAGGCGGTCTACCGCCGTGCCGAGCCGGGGATCGCGCTGCTGCGCGCGGAGTCCCGGCCCTGCGTGCGGGTGGCGCGCACGCTCTACCGGCGGATCCTGGACGAGATCGTCGACCACGACTACCGCGTCCTGGGCCACCGGGTCGTGGTCCCGACCCACCGGCGACTCGGCGTCGCGCTGCCGGGGCTGGTCAGCGCGTACGCCAGCCGAGTGGGCGCTACCGGGCCGGTTACAGGGCCAGCGCCTGCGCGCGGCGCTTGACCTCACGCGCGCCCGTCGCGCGCAGGGCGTCGACGGGACGGCCGGGGAGCGTGTCGTCCGCGGTGAACAGCCAGCGGACCATCTCCTCGGGGGTGAAGCCGGCGTCGGCCAGCACGGTGATCGTGCCGGGCAGGCCCTTGACGATCGCGCCGTCGTCGGTGAGGAAGTCGGCGGGGACGCACAGGACGCCGTCGCGGCGGACCGCGACCAGGTGACCGTCCCGCAACGCCTGCCGGACCTTGGTGACGGGCAGCCGGAGCCGCTCGGCCACGTCGGGCAGAGCGAGCACCTCGACCTGCGGGTCGAGCACGTCGTCGGCGGAGGGTGTCGCACTCACGCCATCACGATGCCACACCCCGGGCGGCTGTGCGGAGCTGAATTTCTCGACCGGGCCTGCTATGGAATCGGCGCCTTCACAACACACGCTCGTCTCCCTCCGTACCATCACGGGCGTGACGGAAAGGGGAGTCGGCCTGATCGGTGCGCTGCTGGAGCAGCGCTACCGGGTGGACGCGCTGCTCGCGCGCGGCGGCATGTCGTCGGTCTACCGGGGCCTGGACACCCGGCTGGACCGCCGCGTGGCGATCAAGGTGATGGACGAGCGGTTCGCCGCCGACCGCAGCTTCGTCGAGCGGTTCGAGCGGGAGGCGCGCTCGGCGGCCAAGGTGCATCACCCGAACGTGGTCGCCGTACACGACCAGGGGGTCGACCGCGGTCCCGGCGGTGACCTGGTCTACCTGGTGATGGAGCTCGTCGACGGCGGCACGCTGCGCGACCTGGTCTCCGCCCGCGGTGCCCTGGACGTCCCGCTGGCCCTCGCGATCGTCGAGCCCGTGCTGTCGGCGCTGGCCGCCGCGCACCGGGTGGGGCTGGTGCACCGGGACGTCAAGCCGGAGAACGTGCTGATCGGCCACTCCGGCGAGCACGGCACCACGGTGAAGGTCGGCGACTTCGGCCTGGTCCGGGCGGTGTCCAGCGCCGGGACGACCAGCTCGAGCATCATCCTCGGCACGGTGGCCTACCTGTCGCCCGAACAGGTGACCACCGGCAACGCCACCGCCCGCGGTGACGTCTACTCGGCCGGCATCCTGCTCTACGAGATGCTCACCGGCGTCGCGCCCTACACCGGCGACAACCCGATCTCGGTCGCCTACCGGCACGTGAACGACGACGTGCCGGCACCGAGCCGGACCGTGCCCGGCCTGCCGCCCGCGCTGGACGAGCTGGTGGTCCGCGCGACCCGGCGCGACCCGGCGGCCCGGCCCGCGGACGGCACGGCGTTCCTCGCCGAGCTGACCCACCTGCGCGCCCAGCTGGCGGTCCCACGGGTCGGCATCCCGGTGCCCGAGCCCACGCTGGCCGACCGGACGGTCCCGGTCACGCCGGTGGAGCTGGAGCGGGCGCGGGCGTGGACCCCACCGCCCGGCGACTCCCCCCGGTCGGGTGAACTCGACCTGGCGGAGCTGACCCAGCCGGCCGCCCCGGTGGTGACCCGACAGACTCCGCCCACCCCGACCCCCACGGGAGCCGGGTCCGGCGCCGGGGTCGGCAACGCGACGATCGTGCGCCAGGTGCCGGCCGGGTTCCAGGCGGCCGGGCCGCAGGGCACCCGGGCGATGCTGCGCACCGACCTCGACCGGGTGGCCCAGCAGCCGGAGCAGGGGCCGCCGAGCGTCGGCGTGCCCCCGATGCCGCCGCCGCCCCCTCGACGCCGCCCGGCCGGGCCGCCGCCGCGGGGCGGGCGGCGAGGGGGCGGCACGGTCGTGCTGTGGAGCCTCGCCGCGTTCCTGGTGGTGGCGATCGTCGCGGCCACGACCTGGTGGTTCGTCGACGGCCGGTGGAGCACCGTGCCCGAGGTGGCCGGCACGCACAACACCGAGGCGCAGGAGGTGCTGCGCGAGAACGACCTCCAGCCCCGGATCGAGTACCGGGCGGACAACGAGATCGAGTCCGGCATCACGATCCGCACCGATCCGGCCGGCGGCACCGAGGTGCTGCGCGGGGAGCCGGTGACGCTGGTGGTGTCGTCCGGCCGGCCGAAGGTGCCGGACGTGCGGCCGGGGTCGACCGTCGAGGAGGCCAAGCAGCTGATCCGGGAGGCGCAGCTGCAGCCGGGGCTGGACACCGGGATCAACGAGTACAGCGACGAGGTCGAGCAGGGCCGGGTCATCCGGCTGGAGCCGGCGTCGGGCAACGAGGTGCGGGTCAAGCAGCGGATCGAGATCGTGGTCAGCAAGGGTCCGGCGCCGAAACCGGTCCCCGACCTGCGTGGCAAGACGCGCGAGGAGGCGTTCGCCGAGCTCGAGGACCTGGGCCTGAGTCCGGTCGAGGGGGGCGAGGAGTTCGACCCCGGGGTGGACGGCGGCGCCGTGATCCGCACCGAACCGGCGGCGGGGACCACGCTGGAGGCCGGCACCGAGGTCCGCGTGTTCGTGTCGAACGCGGTCACCGTGCCGGACCTGAACGGCCGCAGCGCCCAGGACGCCACGACCGTGCTCGCCCAGCTCGGGCTGCCGATCAACGTCCAGGCCTTCGGCGGCACGGGCCGCGTGTTCGGGCAGAACCCGCCCGCCGGCAGCCGGGTTCAGGCGGGGACCACGATCACCGTCTTCACGATCCCCTGACCGCGCGGGCGAGCCGCACCGCTGTCGGCGACGATGCGGGTGGGCCGCACCGATACGCTTAGGGCGTGAACTGGACTGTCGACGTCCCGGTGGACACCCTCCCCGAGCTGCCGCCCCTGCCGCAGGAGATGCGCTCGCGCCTCGACGGCGCGCTCGCGCGCCCGGCGGCGCAGCAGCCGGAGTGGCCCGACCCCGAGCAGGTGCGGCAGGTGCGCACGCTGCTGGAGAGCGTGCCCCCGGTCACCGTGCCCAACGAGATCGACCGGCTGAGCGACAAGCTCGCCGAGGTCGCCCGCGGGGAGGCGTTCCTGCTGCAGGGCGGCGACTGCGCCGAGACGTTCGTCGACAACACCGAGCCGCACATCCGGGGCAACATCCGCACCCTGCTGCAGATGGCGATCGTGCTGACCTACGGCGCGAGCATGCCGGTGGTCAAGGTCGGCCGGATCGCCGGGCAGTACGCCAAGCCGCGCTCGAACACCGTCGACGCGCTCGGGCTGCCGGTGTACCGCGGCGACATCATCAACTCGCTGGTGCCCAAGCCCGAGGCCCGCGTGCCGGACCCGGGCCGGATGATCCGCGCCTACGCCAACGCCGGCGCCGCGATGAACCTGGTGCGCGCGCTGACCGCCGCCGGCATGGCGGACCTGACCAAGGTGCACGAGTGGAACAAGGACTTCGTCAAGAACTCGGCGGCCGGTGAGCGCTACGAGGCGCTGGCCACCGAGATCGACCGCGGCCTGCGGTTCATGGCGGCCTGCGGGGTGGAGGACTACTCGCTGCACTCGACGGAGATCTTCGCCAGCCACGAGGCGCTGCTGCTGGACTACGAGCGTGCGATGCTGCGGCTGGACACCCGCAACGAGCCGCGGCTCTACGACCTGTCGTCGCACTTCCTGTGGGTCGGCGAGCGGACCCGCCAGCTCGACGGCGCGCACATCGCGTTCGCGGAGCTGCTGTCCAACCCGATCGGCGTCAAGATCGGCCCGACGACCACGCCCGAGATGGCGGTGGAGTACGTCGAGCGGCTCGACCCGCACAACACCCCCGGTCGGCTGACCCTGATCAGCCGGATGGGCAACGGCAAGGTGCGCGACGCGCTGCCGCCGATCGTGGAGAAGGTCACCGCGTCCGGGCACCAGGTGATCTGGCAGTGCGACCCGATGCACGGCAACACGCACGAGTCGTCCACCGGCTACAAGACCCGCCACTTCGACCGGATCGTGGACGAGGTGCAGGGCTTCTTCGAGGTGCACCGGCGCCTCGGCACCCACCCGGGCGGCATCCACGTCGACCTGACCGGCGAGGACGTCACCCAGTGCCTCGGCGGCGCGCAGGACATCTCGGACGCGGACCTCAACAGCCGCTACGAGACCGCCTGCGACCCGCGGCTGAACACCCAGCAGAGCCTGGAGCTGGCGTTCCTGGTGGCCGAGATGCTGCGCAGTTGACCTAGACCGGCGGCCGGTCGTCCGCCCACGGGTGGGCGCGCTCGAGCTGACCGGACAGCGACAGCAGCAGGTGCTCGCCGAACGCGGGCCCGACCAGCTGTACCCCCATCGGCAGGCCGACCCTGTCCCGGCCCGCGGGCACGGCGGCCACCGGGTACCCGAGCACGTTCCAGGTCGGGTAGTACGGGATGCCCAGGGCGACCCCGCCGAGGGTGTGCGCGGCTCCGCTGCCGTGGTAGCGCCCGATCCGCGGCTGCCGGCCCGTCCAGCCGGGTTGCAGCAGCAGGTCGTGGTCGCCGAAGAAGGACCGCATCACGGCGTCCAGGCCGGCCTCCGCGGCCCGCACCCTGGCCAGCACGCTGTCCGGGATCCGCCGGCCCACCGCGGCGATCCGGCGGGTGCGCGGCTCGAGCCACTCCGGGTGCGGCAGCTGGGCGACGTCGTCGGCGACGCCACGCAGATAGCGGGTCATGAACTGCGGGCTCGGGCGGGCGCCGAGCGGCGGGTCGGCCACGGTGACCTCGTGGCCGAGCGCGCGCAGCCGGTCGGCCATGGTCAGCACGGCCTGCTTGCGCTCCGCCTCGATCGGCGGCCGGCCCAGCGGGGTGCGCCAGGACAGTGCGATCCGCAGCGGCCCGGGGTCGGTGGCCGCCGAGTCGCGGTAGAGCCCGCCGGGGTGGTCGTCGTCGGCGATCACGTCGAGCATCGCGGCGGCGTCGGCCACCCGCCGGCCCAGCGGGCCGACCCCGGCCAAGCCCTGCCAGTGCTCCTCGTCGCCCATGTCGACCAGGTCACGGGTGGTCTTGAGGCCGAACAGCCCGCAGAAGTTCGCCGGGATCCGCACCGACCCGCCGCCGTCGGAGCCGGTCGCCGCGCCCACCACCCCGGCGGCGATCGCGGCGGCCGAACCGCCGGACGAGCCGCCGGGGGTGTGGTCGAGGTGCCACGGGTTGCGGGTGGCGCCGTGGGTGAGGGTCTCGGTGAACGGCCAGAGGCACCGGTCGGGCGTGTGCGTGTGCCCGACGAGCACCGCGCCGGCCGCGCGCAGCCGAGCCACGGTCGGCGCGTCCCGCTCGGCGGGGACAAACTGCGGGGGCCCGCCCATGCCGGTGACGTCGCCGGCCACGTCGAGGTCGTCCTTGACCGCGACGGGCACGCCGAGCAGCGGGGTGCGCTCGCCCGCGTCGAGCCGGCGCTGGGCGTCGGCGGCCGCGGCGCGCGCGGCGTCGGCGTAGACCACGCGGAACAGGTTCAGCCGCGGGTCGACCGCCTCGACGCGGCGCAGCACCGCCTCGAGCAGGTCCGGGGCCGAGACGGTGCCGTCACGCAACGCCTGGGCCTGCGCGTCCGCGCCGGCCCAGAGCAGCTCGTCGAGTTCGGTGCCACGTGTCATGGCACGGAACTCTAGTGCTCAGCCGAAGAAGACCTCGGCCTCCTGGTAGCGCTCCAGCGGCACGGTCTTCAGCTCCGCGGTGGCCTCCGCCAGCTTCACCCGCACGATGTCGGTGCCGCGCAGCGCGACCATCACGCCGAAGTCGCCGTCCCGCACCGCGTCCACGGCGTGCAGGCCGAAGCGGGTCGCGAGCACCCGGTCGTAGGCGGTCGGGGTGCCGCCGCGCTGGGTGTGGCCGAGCACGACCGCGCGCGACTCCTTGCCGGTGCGCCGGGCGATCTCGTCGGCGAGCCAGGTGCCGATGCCGCCGAGCCGGACGTGCCCGAACGCGTCCTTCTCGCCGGTCAGCAGCTTCTCCTCGCCGCCCTCGGGCAGCGCGCCCTCGGCGACCACGATGATCGGCGCGAACTCGCGCTCGAACCGCCGCTCGACCCACTCGACGACCTGGTCCACGGAGAACTGGCGCTCCGGCACCAGGATGACGTTCGCGCCGCCGGCGAGGCCGGAGTGCAGCGCGATCCAGCCCGCGTGCCGGCCCATGACCTCGACGACCAGGGCACGGTGGTGCGACTCGGCGGTGGTGCGGAGCCGGTCGATGGCCTCGGTCGCGATGTGCACCGCGGTGTCGAAGCCGAACGTGTAGTCGGTGGCGCCGAGGTCGTTGTCGATCGTCTTCGGCACGCCGACCACGCCGACGCCGTCGTCGGTGAGCCGCTTCGCGACGCCGAGGGTGTCCTCGCCGCCGATCGCGACGATGGCGTCCACGCCGTGCTCGGCGAGCGTCGCCTTGATCCGGTCGACGCCGCCGTCGACCTTGTACGGGTTGGTGCGCGACGAGCCGAGGACCGTTCCGCCGCGGGTCAGGATGTCCTCGACGTCGTCGAGCCCGATCGGCTTGACCAGGCCCTCGATCGGCCCGAGCCAGCCGTTGCGGAAGCCGACGGTCTCCCAACCGTGGGCCTCGATCCCCTTGCGGACCACGGCCCTGATGACCGCGTTGAGTCCTGGACAGTCACCGCCACCGGTGAGCAAGCCGACGCGCATGTGCTGATCCTCCATCCGGCTGCTTGAGCAGAGGTCGTACCGGGCAATCCGCCCGTAGCCTTCCATCCTCTGGATCGGTGCAGCAAGCGGCCCCGGTTAACGTTCGGGCAAACCCAGTCGCGCCCACTCCGCCTCGATCACCTTCCAGCGCGCGAGGTTGTGCCGGGCGTCGGCGAGCGCGTCGTGGGCGTCCTTCGGCGGACTCGGGAGGACGGGTTTGCCCACGTCCTCCCAGCGCTGGCGCAGCTCCCGGGTGAACCGGGGCAGCTCGCGCGGCAGCGCCGGCATGTCCCCCCAGAGCTGGGCGAGCACGACGTGGTCGTAGGCGGCGAACCACGCCCACAGCTCGACCCGGTCCTTCCCGCGCCGCAGGAACTTCAGCAGGCGCTCACGGATCGCCCGCCGGTCGCACCAGGCGGGGTCCGCCGGTGGCGGCAGCTTGTCCAGGACGTTCTCGCGCACCCACTGCCCGGCCCGGTCCGGGTCGAACTCGGTGGACACCGCGTAGAACTCGCGGCCGTCCTCGTCGACGACGCCGATCGACACCAGGTCGATGGTCGTTCCGTCCTCGATGAACTCGCAGTCGTAGAAGTACCGCACCCGACGAGGGTAGAGGTGACGCTCAGCCGGCCTCTGTCTCGGGGATGCGGTCGGCGTCCTCGGCGCCGCGCCGCTGCTGGGTCGGCAGCGCCGCCGGCTCGCCGGCGTCCTGCGCGGTCTGCAGCTCCTTGGCCTTGGCCGCGTACATGTCGACGTACTCCTGGCCGGAGAGCTCCATCAGCGCGTACATGATCTCGTCGGTGATCGACCGCTCGACGAACCGGTCGCCGGCGAGGCCCTCGTAGCGGGAGAAGTCCATCGGCTTGCCGATCTTGATGCGGATCTTGTGCGGCCGCCACATCTTCGAGCCGATCGGGTTGGCCTTGTGGGTGTCGAACATGGCCACCGGCACCACCTGGACGCGGGACTCCAGCACCATCCGCGCCAGGCCGGTCTTGCCCTTGTAGAGGCGGCCGTCCGGCGAACGGGTGCCCTCGGGGTAGATGCCGAGCAGGTGCCCCTCGCGGAGGAGCCGGATCCCGGTGTCGAGCGCGGCCTGCGCGGCGGCGCCCCCGGACCGGTCGATCGGGATCTGTCCCATCCCGGTGAAGAACCACTTCTTCAGGCGGCCCTTGATCCCGGGTTGGGTGAAGTACTCGAGCTTCGCGGGGAACGTCACCCGCCGCTTGAGCATCAGCGGGAGGAAGAACGAGTCGGCGACGGCGAGGTGGTTGCTGGCCAGCAGCGCGCCGCCGGTGGGCGGGACGTTCTCCTCGCCCTCGATCGTGGGGCGGAAGAAGAGCTTGAGCAGTGGCCCGAGGAACACATGCTTCATCAACCAGTACAGCACCGCTACCCGCGCCTCCTGAGTTCTCCCGGCCGTTCGACGAGCGTACGAAGGGTGCGCGACCGGCACAATGCTCCGCCACCCGAATGTCGGAACCTGTAACGGCCACCTCGGTGTGACAGATCTCTTCGACGCCACGGTACCCAACGAGTAAACAAGGCGGTGGGATCCGGCCACGGCCCTGCCGGTTCGTGCGACGATGACCACACCACCTGTACGTGCCTGACGCAAGGAGGCCCAGGTGCCCGACCGGCCGGAGGATGTCGACGCCGCGTTCGCCGAGATCGTGGCGGGGCTCGAACGCGAAGGCGTGGGCAGCCGACCGCCCGACCTGGACGATCCCGACGAGGCCCCCGCTGGTGGGGTCGCCGCCGAGGAGCGCCCGAAGGACGAGCCGTCGGCGCCGCCGCCCGCCGCGTGGCGCGGTTCGGACACCGAGTGGGACTGGAGCTGGGGCACCGACGAGGAGCACTACGTCCCGCCGGAGCCGCCCCCGCTGCCGAGGCTGCGCCCGCTGACGATCGTGGCGCTGGTGCTGATCGTGGTGTCGGTGGTGCTGCTGATCGTGCCGGGCCTGATCGGCCTGACGCCCCGCGTCGGCACCCCGATCGCCCTGATCGCCCTGACCTGCGGCGGCGTGCTCCTCCTGCTCCGCATCCGCCGGACCCCGAAGGACCAGAACGACGACCGGGACGACGGCGCCCAGCTCTGAGCCGGCGTTCGGGCCTGTCGCGAGCGTCGCCGGACCGGAACAAGGGCGCGCGGGGTCAGCGGGAGTCGGCGGCCAGGGCTGCGGCTCCGACCAGGGCGGCGTCGTCGGCCAGTTGGGCGGTGCGGATGCGGGCCAGGGGGCGGTAGCCGGAGCCGGTGACGCGTTTCTTGTAGTGCTCCCGGGCGTCGTCGAGGAACAGGGGGGCGGACTCGGACACGCCGCCGGCGATCACGACGATCTCGGGGTCGTAGATGTCCGCCACCAGCGCCAGGCCCTCCCCCAGCCAGGTCGCGAGCTCGGCCATCGCGCGTTGGGCGAGTGGGTCGCCCTCGCGGGCGGCCGCCGCGACCTTGCGGCCCGTGACGGCCCGCTTGTCGCCGGCCACCTCGCGGTCCAGGACCGTGGAGCGGCCGGGGTGGCGGGCCAGCAGCTCCACCGCCGTCGCCGACAACGCCGTGCCGCTGCAGTAGCGCTCCCAGCACCCCACCTTCCCGCACGGGCACGGCCGGCCGCTGGGCACGAGCGACAGGTGCCCCAGCTCGGGCGCCACGCCGTACGCGCCGCGGAAGACCTCGCCGCCGAGGAGCAGGCCGCCGCCGATCCCGGTCCCGATGGCCACCAGCAGCGCCACCCGCGCCCCCCGCGCCGCCCCGAACCGGTGCTCGGCGACCACCGCCGCGTTCGCGTCGTGCTCCAGCACCACCGGCAGCCCGAGCCGGGACGCGATCCGGTCCGCCACCGGCGCCGACCGCCACGCCAGGTGCGGCGCGAACATCACCGACCGTCGGTCCGTCGTCACGAAGCCGGCCACGGCCAAGCCCACCGCCGACACCCGGTGCCGCGCCGCCAGTCCCTCGACGGCCGACACGATCGCCGCCTCCAGCGCGCCCTCGCTCGTCGGGGTCGGCGCCCGCGCGGTGTCCAGCACCGTGCCGTACCGGTCGACGACACCGGCCCGCACGCTGGTCCCCCCGATGTCGACCCCGATCGTCGTCCGCGCTCTCACGGGGCCCTCACGTGCGCCGCACCGGGATCGGCTGCACCCGCGGCCCGCCGCCGGGCGGCCGCGGCGGC
>DATABL010000239.1:0-7284 GCA_036259595.1 Actinophytocola sp. | reverse complement strand
GGCCCCGGGGGGGGCCGCCTGGTCAGGTCCCCAGGCCGAGGACGGCGACCATCGTCGGGATCGCCAGCATGATCAGGATCGCGCCGAGGACGTCGAACGACACCCCGGACCGGATCATCGTGGTGATCGGGACCGCGCCGGAGCCGTAGACCACCGCGTTCTGCGGGGTCGACACCGGCATCATGAAGCCGAACGACGCCGCGAACGTCGCCGCCAGCGCCGGCACGAACGGGTCCACTCCGGCCGCCACCGCCACCGGGATCACGATCGGCACCACCACCGACGCCGAGGCCGTGTTGCTGGTCGTCTCGGAGACGATGATCGCCAACAGCACCGCGAAGATCGTGATCGTCACCCCGCTGGACAGCCCCAGGCCCTCGGACGCGCCGTTGCCCAGGGTCTCCGCCAAGCCGGTCGACGCCAGCAGCGCGCCGAAGATGATCCCGGTGCCGAACAGGATGATCGTGCCCCAGTCGATCGCCGCCGCGTCCCGCCAGCGCAGGGTGAACTCCCGCTGCTGCCAGTCGACCGGCAGCAGGTACAGCAGCCCAGCACCGAGCACGGCCACCACGCCCTCGTCGAGCCGTTCGGAGATCTCCGTGTACACCGCCGAGTCGTTGCCGAAGATCACCGCGATGACGCCGGGGAAGATCCACAGGGTCACCGTGACGCCGAACGCGATCATCGTGTTCTTCTCCGCGCGCGACAGCGGGCCCATCTCCGCCCGCTGCTGCGCGACGTACTCGGCCACGCCCTCGATCCGCTTGATCTCCGGGCGGTTGAGCAGCAGCAGCACCACCGCCAGGATCACGAACATCACCGCGCAGATCGGCAGCGCGGTCGCCATCCACTGGGCGAAGGAGATGCGCTCGCCGGTCGCCTCCTCGATCAGCTCCCGGCCGATCAGGTTCGGCGGGCTGCCGACCGGCGTGAGCAGGCCGCCCACCGACGCGCCGTAGGCCAGCATCAGCATGATCGCGGCACCCACCCGCAGCCGCAGCGGGTCGAAGTTCTCCGACACCAGTCCGCGTTCCTGCAGCAGCTTCGCGATCACCGACAGGATGCCGATGGCTGTCGGCAGCAGCATCGCCACCGTCGCCGTGTTCGACACGAACGCCGACAGCAAGGCGGTGATCAGGCCGAACGCGATGATCACGCCGGTCGTCGACTGACCGACCCGGGGCAGCGCCAGGATCCGGAACGCGAAACGGCGCGCGAGGCCGTGCTTGAGCATGGCCTGCGCGAGGATGAACGCGCCGATGAACGTGAAGATCGTCGACGAGCCGAACGGTTCCAGCGCCGCGTCCGGCGGCACCACGTTCAGGATCACGATGGCCGCGACGCCGATCAGGCCGCCGATCGGGATCGGCACCGCCTCGGTGACCCACAGGATGATGACGCCGAGCAGCACGCCGGCGAGGGACTGCTGGTCGGCCGGCATGTCCAGCGGCAGCAGCAGGAACACCACCGCCACCAGGGGAGCCAGCCAGAGCCCGGTGGTGCGCCGGGCCTTCTCGAATCTCTCCTCGGCTGGCGACAGGCTCTGCTCGCCGAGGCTGCGGTAGGTCGCGCTGCCCAGCAGGGCCTTGTCCACATCAGTCCGGGTGCTGCGGTGCTCTTCCGACACGATGCCCTCCACCGGATCGACCTTGATCACGCGGAATTGGGCAAGTTTCGCACGAAACGGGCCGCGACGAAGAACGCCTTCCGCGCACTCAATGCACGGAAGGCGTTCTTCAGCGGTTCAGGCTAGAGCCGGCGGCACTGGCCGATCGCCGCACCGCGGATGCGGTTCGGCTCGTCGGCGTCGGTCGGCGGCGGGTCGTTGCGCACGCAGTACAGCGAACCGGTGATCCGGTTCCCCGCGACCACGTGCTCGCCGCCGGTGTTGCCGACCAGCGAGACCGGACCGGTGATCCGGTTGCCGTCGATCCGGACCCCGCCCTGGTTGCTCAGCAGGGTCAGGGTGCCCACCACCGACGCGTCCTCGACGACCACCTCGCCGGTGGCGCCGGCGACCGTGACCAGGCCCAGCACCTTCGTGCCGGACACCGTCACCCGATCGGGCGTCGTCGCGGTCAGCGTGCCGAGCACCAGGCCCTCGGTCGCGGTCAGCGACGCGCCGTCGCGGACCCGGACCGAGCCGAGCACGACCGCGTCGTCCAGGCAGGTCTCGCCCGAGCGGACGTCGACCGTCCACAGTCGCAGGCCGGTGATCGTCTCCGTGCACTCCGGCTCCGGCTGCGGGTCGCCGACCGACGAGCGCGGCGCCGGGTCGGCGGTGACCGGCGAGTTGGCGGCCAGGTACTCCGTCAGCATCGTCAGGTCGTTGTTGCCGGTGGTGGCCTGGTCGGTGCCCTCGGCCAGGGTGAAGAAGTTGTCCCCACCCGCGGCCAGGAACGAGTTCACCGTCACCCGGTAGGTGCCCGCCGGGTCGATCGGCTCACCGTTGAGTGACATCGACGTGATCCGCTCACCCGCCGGGTTGTCCGGCAGGTAGGTGTAGGTGAAGCCCTTCGACACGCCCAGGTGCAGCTTGGGCCGCGACGCGCCCTCCGGCTGCCACTGCTCCTCGAGCACCTGCTCGATCTGCGCACCGGTGTAGGTCTTGGTCACCACGTCGTTGGCGAACGGCTGCACCGAGAACGCCTCCGCGTAGGTGACCACGCCGTCCGGGGCGTAGGTCAGGTCGTCGCGCAGCCCGCCGGGGTTCATGAACGCGATCTGCGCGCCGCCCCGGCCCTCGTCGGCCGTGCCGGCGAGCTGGACGTCGGCGATGAAGTTGCCGAGCACCGACTCGCTGCCCCGGTCCTCCGTGCCCTCCGGGGTGAACGCCCGGTCGATGTCGGCGGTGATCTCGCCCAGCGGCCGCTGGCCGAGCACCTCGGCGTTCGCGATGGCGTCGGTCACCAGCTGGGCGACCTCCGGGTCCTCCGGGCCGCCGACCACGTCGAGCAGCTCGGCGCCGGTGCCGACGATCTGGCCGGTGGCCGGGTCGACCGTCAGCGTCGCCTTGCCGAGCTTCTGGCCGTAGTCCTCGGCCTGGATCACCGGGCGCAGCCGGTCGGTGCCGGGGATCGGCGCGGTGAACGCGTACGGCTGGTGCGTGTGCCCGCTGAAGATCACGTCGACGTTCGCGCTGAGGTCCACGAACTCGCCGAACACGGGGTCCGACCGCAGCTCCTCGACCGAGCCGATGTTCTCCGTCGCCGCGCCCTCGTGGGCCAGCAGCACCACGACGTCCGCCTCGCCGTTGGCCTCGTCGCCGTCCTTGAGCTGGCCGGCCACCAGCTCGGCCTCGGCCACCGGGTCGCGGAACGTGATGCCGGCGATGCCGTCCGGGTTGACCAGCGACGCGGTCTGCTCGGTCACCACACCGACGATGCCGACCCGCACGCCGTCGACCTCGCTGATCGCGTAGGGCGAAAGCGCCCGCTCGTCACCGCGGTAGACGTTCGCGCCCAGGTACGGGAAGTCCGCCCGGTCGGTGACCCGGCCGGTGAGGTCGTCCATGCCCTTGTCGAACTCGTGGTTGCCGACCGCGGACGCGTCGAGCGCCATCAGGTTCAGCGCGTCCAGCGTCGGGTTGTCGTCGTCGATCGCCGAGACGAACGTCGACGCGCCGATGTTGTCGCCGGCGGACAGGAACAGCGTGTTCGGGTTCGCCTGCCGCTGCTGCTCGACGATCCCGGCCAACTGCGCCGCGCCACCGATCGGCGCGTCGTTGTCGTCGCTCGCCGGTGACTCCAGGCGGCCGTGGAAGTCGTTGATGCTCAACAGGTTCAGCTCCACCGGCGCGGCGGCCCCGGTGTCCAGCCCGACCAGGATCGGGTTGTGGTCACTGGCCCGGTACGGGTCGGCCGAGTAGAAGGCCGGGTGGCCGTCGTACTGGAACGCGTAGGACTCGTGCGAGTTGATCTGCCACACGTCCACGCCGGTGACCCGCTCGGCCAGCGACGGCGAGGCCACCGCGTGGTCGAGCGAACCGGACTCGCCGGCGAACACGTAGCTCGACTCGCCCGTGTCGTTGAGGTCCACGTAGGACGCGTCGTAGAGCACCCGCATCGGGTCCTCGTGGGTGTAGGCGTTGAAGTCGCCCAGCAGCAGCACGTTCTCCATACCGTCCACGAAGGACAGCAGCGACCGCGCCTGCCGCACCCGGTCGCCGTTGTAGGCGCCCTGCCCGTCACCGGAGTCGGCGTTGTCGCCGGTCGGGTCGCCGGACGCGCTCTTGGACTTGAAGTGGTTGGCCACCACGGTGAACGTCGTCCCGTCCGCGGTGAACTCCTGCGCGATCGGCTCCCGGGCGTTGAACCACACCGACTCGTCGTCGATCGACCGCGACTCGCCGACCGGGGTCACCGCGCCGGGCTTGAAGATGATCGCGGTGGTGATCACGTCCTGCGCCTCGGCGGCCGGCAGGTTCGCCGGCGAGCGCACGTAGTCCCACGTGCCGGCGCCCTCGGCCGCGTTCAGCGCGCCGACCAGCCGCTCCAGCGCCTGCTGCGGGTCCTCGGCGTTGAACCGGACCGAGTTCTCGATCTCCTCCAGCGCCACGACGTCCGCGCTCAGCGCGGTGATCGCCGAGACGATCTTGGCCTCCTGCTTGGCCAGCCCGGCCTCGTCGTCCGCGCCGCGAGCCTCGCCGCCGAAGTGGACGAAGTAGTTGAGCACGTTGAAGCTGGCGACCTGGATGTCGCCGCCGACGTGCTCCGGCGCGGGCGTGCGCGGGTTGGTCGACTTGAACGTGGTCCGGTCGATCGCCGGCGTCGCGGCGTTCACCGGCGCGCTCGGCTGCAGCCGCCACTCGTCGAACCCGTAGGACAGCACGGTCGGACCGAACGCCTCCACCTGGTCACCCACGCGCAGCGGGGCGTCCGGGTAGACGTACGGCGGCGCCTCGCCCGCCTCGGACAGGTTGGTGGTGCGACCGTCGTCGACCAGGAGCCGGCCGAGCGTGTTGGCCTCCGCCACGGCCCGGGCCTCGGGCGTGCCGGGCCGGTGCAGGTCGGTGGGGATGCGGGCGGCCTCGGTGCCGGCGGCGAGCACGACCTCGCCGTAGCGGTTGGTGTTGTAGACCTCGGAAACCGTGTACGGGCCGACCGGGGCCACCACCATCGACTCGACCGACTCGCGCGCGGCGGCGTCGAGCGGCAGGTCCAGTGGCGCGGCGGCGGGGAGCGGCACGCCGTTCGCGCACACCTGCACGTCGGCGCTGATGGTGACCTGGGTGAGGCCGAAGTACTCGCCGACCGTGCCGCGCACCCGGACCAGGTCGCCGACCGCGACGTCGGGGTGGTTGGCGGGGTCGGTGGTCAGGTACACGAACACGCCGTCGGAGGCGGTGCCGGCGGCGGGCGCGCGGTCGCCGGAGCCCTCGGTCTGCACGTAGACGCCGTTGTAGCCGCCGGTCCGGTGGTCGGCGGTGACGACCCCCTCGACGACGACCTGCGTGCCGACCAGCGGCGAGGCGTCGCCGGTGCCCTGGACCTCGGCGATGGTGTGGGTGACCGGGGTGTCACAGCCGATCGGGTCCGGGTCGGGGCCCGGGTCCTCGGCGGTGTTGCGGGCACCGAAGCTGTGCGGCGCGGCGGCCTGCCAGTCGCCGTCGACCTTCTGCAGCGAGTGGCCGACGGGGGTGTCGGAGGCCTCGCTGACGCCGATGTCGGTGGCGGTCACGCCGCCCGCGGTCATGGTGCCCTCGTAGGAGAGGAACTCGGCGACCGTGCCGTCCGGCCGGACGAGCGCGACGCCGTCGGGAGAACCGTTCTGGATGCCGTTGGCCGGGTAGGTCTCGACCACCACGCCGGCGTCCGGCACGGTGCCGGTCAGCGTGCGGGTGTCGTAGACGGAGGCGCCGTTGCCGTTGTAGAGGGCGAGCTGCCAGCCGGTGAGGTCGAACCCGACCGGGGCCTCGACCTCGACGGCCTCCCCGGTGTCCGTGCCGGCGTTGTCGTAGTGGATCTCACTGATACTCGGCGCGGTCGGCTCCTCGGCGACCGCCGTCGGGGCACCCGTGAACGCGATCGCGGTGATCGCGGTGAGTGTCCCGACGCGGGATAACGGACGTCTGCGTGGCATCTGGCGGGCCTTCCATGGACGGTTCGAACCAGCGGGAGCCTAAGTACGTTTGGTGTCCGGAAAAAAGCGCGCAGGTGTACGTAACGCGATCGTTAGCCTTGGTGAGATGTTGCGGACACTGGCTGTGGAGAACTACCGATCACTGCGTGACCTGACGCTGCCGCTGTCCCGCCTGACGGTGGTCACCGGCGCGAACGGCAGCGGCAAGTCGAGCCTGTACCGGGCGCTGCGGCTGCTCGCCGACGCCGCCCGCAACGGCGCCGTCGCGGCGCTGGCCCGCGAGGGCGGCCTGCAGTCCACGCTCTGGGCCGGCCCGGAGTCCGGCAATGGCGAAACCGGCACCGTTCGCACCAAGCCGATCGCGCTGCGTCTCGGCTTCGCCACCGACGACTTCGGCTACGCCCTCGACCTCGGCCTCCCCGTGCCGAGTGAGTCCTCCTTCTGCCGCGACCCGGAGATCAAACGCGAGTCCCTCTGGCGCGGCCCGGTGATGAAGAAGTCGACCCTGGTGGCCGACCGCGCCGGCCCCGTCGTCCACGCCCGCGACAGCGAAGGCGCCTGGGCACGAAGCCCGTACCGGATCGCCCCGACCGACAGCATGCTCAGCGAGTCCGCCGAGCCCGAGGTCCTGCTGCTCCGCGAACGGATCCGCTCGTGGCGCTTCTACGACCAGTTCCGCACCGACCCCGACGCGCCAGCACGGGCGACCCGCATCGGCACCCGCACCCCCGCCCTCGCCGACGACGGCGCCGACCTCCCCGCCGCCCTGCAGACCATCCGCGAGACCGGCGACGCGGCGGCGCTGGACCAGGCCGTGTCCGACGCGTTCCCCGGCGCGCGGGTGGAGATCGCGAACGCCGACACCAGGTTCACCCTGCGCCTGCGCCAGCCGGGCCTGCTGCGCCCCCTCGACGCCGCCGAACTGTCCGACGGCACGTTGCGGTACCTGCTCCTGGTGGCCGCGCTGCTGACCCCGCGCCCGCCCGAGCTGCTGGTCCTCAACGAGCCGGAGACGAGCCTGCACCCGGACCTGCTGCCCCCGCTGGCCGCCCTGGTCGCCATCGCGTCCCGGCGGGTCCAGGTCGTCGTGGTCACCCACGCCCGGCCGCTGGTCCGCGCCCTGGAGACCCTGGACGAGGAGACCGGCGTGCTCACACTGGTGAAGGAGCGGAGCCAGACCACGGTGGAGGGTCAGGGTCTGCT
>DATABL010000238.1:0-5053 GCA_036259595.1 Actinophytocola sp. | reverse complement strand
AGACCAGCACGTCGTGGTCCTCCCACGCTCCGTACCTGGTCACCACGTCCGCCAGCGTCCCGTGCTCCACCCCGGCCATCCCGGACTCCGACTCCAGCACCGGAACCACCGTCAACCACGGATTCGACGCCGCCAACATCTGCAGGTTCTCCAGGTCGTACAGATCCCTCCGCACCCGCCCCCCGAAGAACAACTGCACCCGCGGATTCTCGCCCCACTTCGACAGGTGGTGCACGATCGCCCGCATCGGCGCGATCCCCGTCCCACCGGCGATCATCACGACGTTCCGCCCGGAGTTCCGGTCCACCCGGAGCCGCCCCATCGGCGGCCCGATGCGCCACTGGTCACCCGGCTCCGCGTGCCCCACGATCGACCGGCTCACCCAGCCACCCTCGACCGAGCGGACGTGGAACTCCAGCAGGCCGTCCTCGCGCGGCGCGGTCGCCGGGGTCAGGTACCGCCACAGCCTCGGCCGTCGCGGCGTCTCGACACTCACGTACTGGCCCGGGTGGTAGGGCAGCGGGTAGTCCGGCCGCACCCGCACGATCGCCAGGTCCCGCTCGATCCGGTGGCGCTCGACGACGGTGGCCGGCCACCAGGCCGGATTCTCGTCCGCCGACGCGGCCTCCAGCATCGCGCGAGCCATGATCGTGTAGGCCTCGGCCCACGCGCGTTCCACGTCGTCGGTCCACGCGCTGCCGGCGTACTGCTTCACACCCGCCAGCAGCGCCATGCCGACCGCCTCGTAGTGGCTGGCGACGACGCCGAACTTCCGGTGGTCGCGGCCCAGCTGACGCAGGAACGGGAGCAGGTCGTCCGGCCGGTCCACCATCTGCACCACGTGCACCAGGGCCCGCAGCAGCCGGGACCGCTGGACCTGCATGTTCACCGGGAACATCTCCCGCGTCGCCGGCGCGATCGCGAACAGGGTCGCGTAGAAGTGCTCGGCGACCTGCTCTGACCGGTGCTCGACGACGGCGAAGCTCTCCCGCACCAGCCGCACCATCGCGCCGACCGGGTCCGTCGGATCCTCGGCACGCTCGGGGTGCTGGTGGTGCGGGAACGAACTCACTAGTGCGTTGGCTGTCATGGTCGGGGCACTGCTCCACCTCTCGGCGTCCCGGGGGTGCGACGCCGCCATTCACTTCGCGGTCCCCATCCCCGACATGAGGACCCTAGACGGAATCGCCCCCGTTGTCCGCACTCATGGCACTTTCGTGTGAGGGGGTACTACGAAGAGTGGTGGCCCTAACGCTTTCGGGTGACATTGAGGAGGGGCGCCTGCGTGGCGGCGCGGCCGTTATGAAAACGTGGCCGCCGTGCGTCGAGACCTGGTGCCGCCCACCGGTGTTGCCGGACCAGCGTTGCTGGACCTGGAAATCGCCGACGGGACGCCGGCACCCGCCCCTGCCCGGCGACCGAGGCCGCTGCCGACCGTCGGCGCGAGCACCCCTGCCCCGGCCGGGCCGCCGCCGGACGGGCCGACCTGGAAATTTCACCCGGTCGGCCGAACGGCCCCACCCGGCCCGCCGGGCGCGCCACGGCCGCTGCGGCCACCGGTCCAGCCCCCGCCCGGCCGGCCGCTCCCACCCATCCAGCCGCCGCTGCCCGAGGCGCATCGCGGCCTGCCCGGCTCGCGCGGCGAGCACCTGCTCCAGTGCGCCTACGGCACCCAGGACCGCGCCCGCCGCTTCTACCGCGACCAGGTGCTCGACCGGCTCAACGACGAGATGATCGCGTTCGTCGGCCGGATGGAGATGGCCTTCATCGGCACCGCCGACGCCGCCGGCCAGTGCGACTCGACCTTCCGCGCGGGCCCGCCGGGGTTCCTGCACGTGATCGACGAGCGCCGGATCGCCTACCCGGAGTACCGCGGCAACGGCGTGCTCGCCAGCCTGGGGAACATCAGCGAGAACCCGCACGTCGCCCTGCTGATGATCGACTTCCTGCGCGACCTCATCGGGCTGCACGTCAACGGCCGGGCCGGCATCGTCGGCGACGCGGAGCTGCGCGCCGAGTGCCCGCAGCTACCGCAGGAGTTCGAGCGCGGCCGGATCCCCGAGCGCTGGGTCGTGGTGCACGTCGAGGAGGCCTACGTGCACTGCCGCAAGCACATCCCGCACCTGCAGCCGGTCGCCCGCACCCGCGACTGGGGCTCCGACGACGCCCGCCGCAAGGGCGGCGACTACTTCGGCGTGCGCGCCGCGGCGCAGGGTGCCACTCGCTGAATACACCCGGCTGGCGGTGTCCGTCCGCCACCGGCTCCCGCCCCTGTGGACAACCACCTGGGGATTGTGGACGACTGGGGATGGGCTGTGGACAACGCTGTTGGTACATGTGGGTGAGCACGGGCACGATGACACGGTGACCGGTCCGGATTGAGCGGAACTCACTCAACTTTGCTGACGTTGTTACTGATGAGCGCGACAACGTGAGGTGAGGGGATGGACGCTTTCAACCCGACGACGAAGACTCAGCAGGCGATCTCGTCGGCTGCCCAGGCCGCGACCGTGGCCGGCAACCCGGACATCAAGCCGGTGCACCTGCTCGGGGCCCTGCTCGCCCAGGGCGACGGGCTGACCGCACCGCTGCTGGCCGCGGTCGGCGCGGACCCGGCCGTGGTCGGCAAGGAGCTCGACAAGCTGGCGAACACGCTGCCGTCGGCCACCGGGTCCACGGTGTCCGCGCCGCAGCTCGACGGCCAGGCGCTGCGCGCGGTCACCCACGCGCAGAAGCTCGCCACCGAGATGGGCGACGAGTTCGTCTCCACCGAGCACCTGCTGGTCGGCCTGGCCGCCGAGGGCGGCGCGGTGGCCGACCTGCTCCGCCGGTACGGCGCCACGCCGGACGCGCTGCGCGAGGCGTTCGTCAAGGTCCGCGGCTCCGCCCGGGTCAGCAGCGCCGACCCGGAGGGCACCTACCAGGCCCTGGAGAAGTACGGCCTCGACCTGACCGAGCGGGCCCGCAAGGGCGAGCTCGACCCGGTCATCGGCCGCGACGCCGAGATCCGGCGCGTGGTGCAGGTGCTGTCCCGGCGCACCAAGAACAACCCGGTGCTGATCGGCGAGCCCGGCGTCGGCAAGACCGCGATCGTCGAGGGCCTGGCCCAGCGGGTGGTGGCCGGCGACGTGCCGGAGTCGCTGCGCGGCAAGCGCGTCGTCGGCCTCGACCTGGGCGCGATGGTCGCCGGGGCCAAGTTCCGCGGTGAGTTCGAGGAGCGGCTCAAGGCCGTGCTCAAGGAGATCACCGACTCCGCCGGCCAGGTCATCACGTTCATCGACGAGCTGCACACGATCGTCGGCGCCGGCGCCACCGGCGAGGGCGCGATGGACGCCGGCAACATGATCAAGCCGATGCTGGCCCGCGGCGAGCTGCGCATGGTCGGCGCCACCACGCTCGACGAGTACCGCGAGCACATCGAGAAGGACGCCGCGCTGGAGCGGCGTTTCCAGCAGGTGCTGGTCGGCGAGCCGTCCGTGGAGGACACCGTCGGCATCCTGCGTGGGCTAAAGGAGCGCTACGAGGTCCACCACGGCGTGCGGATCACCGACGGCGCGCTGGTCGCCGCGGCCTCGCTGTCCGACCGGTACATCACCGCCCGCTTCCTGCCGGACAAGGCCATCGACCTGGTCGACGAGGCCGCGTCCCGGCTGCGGATGGAGATCGACTCCCGCCCGGTGGAGATCGACGAGGTCGAGCGCGCGGTGCGCCGCCTGGAGATCGAGGAGATGGCGCTGGCCAAGGAGGAGGACGAGGCCTCCCGCCAGCGGCTCGCCGCGCTGCGTGCCGAGCTGGCCGAGCGGCGGGAGGCGCTGACCGCGCTGACCGCTCGCTGGCAGAACGAGAAGGGCTCCATCGAGAACGTCCGCGAGCTCAAGGAGCAGCTCGAACAGCTGCGCGGCGAGTCCGAGCGGGCCGAGCGCGACGGCGACCTCGGCCGGGCGGCGGAGCTGCGGTACGGCCGCATCCCCGCGCTGGAGAAGGACCTCGAGGCCGCCACCCGCACCGCCGAGCACGCCGAGACCGAGGTCATGCTCAAGGAGGAGGTCGGCCCGGACGACGTGGCCGACGTGGTGTCGGCGTGGACCGGGATCCCCGCCGGCCGGCTGCTGGAGGGCGAGACCACGAAGCTGCTGCGCATGGAGGAGGCCATCGGCGCGCGGGTGGTCGGCCAGACCGATGCCGTGCGCGTGGTGTCCGACGCCGTGCGCCGGGCCCGCGCGGGCGTCGCCGACCCGGACCGGCCGACCGGCTCGTTCCTGTTCCTCGGCCCCACCGGTGTCGGCAAGACCGAGCTGGCCAAGGCGCTGGCGGAGTTCCTGTTCGACGACGAGCGCGCGATGGTGCGCATCGACATGAGCGAGTACTCCGAGAAGCACTCGGTGGCCCGCCTGGTCGGCGCCCCGCCCGGCTACGTCGGCTACGACCAGGGCGGCCAGCTCACCGAGTCCGTCCGGCGCCGCCCGTACACCGTGGTGCTGCTCGACGAGGTGGAGAAGGCCCACCCGGACGTGTTCGACGTGCTGCTGCAGGTCCTCGACGACGGCCGGCTGACCGACGGCCAGGGCCGCACCGTCGACTTCCGCAACACGATCCTGGTGCTCACCTCGAACCTGGGCTCGCAGGCCATCGCGGACGCGACCCTGGACGAGCGGCAGCGCAGGGACGCCGTGCTCGCCGTCGTGCAGCGCCACTTCAAGCCGGAGTTCCTCAACCGGCTCGACGACGTGGTGGTGTTCTCGTCGCTGGCCACCGAGGAGCTGACCTCGATCGTCGACATCCAGGTCGCCCAGCTCGGCCGTCGGCTGGCCGCTCGCCGGCTCACCCTGGACGTCAGCCCGTCGGCCCGCGACTGGCTCGCGCTCAACGGGTTCGACCCGGTCTACGGCGCCCGCCCGCTGCGCCGCCTGGTCTCCTCGGCCATCGGCGACCAGCTGGCGAAGGGCCTGCTGGCCGGCGAGATCCGCGACGGCGACACCGTCCGGGTCGACGTCACCGACGACAACTCCGCCCTGGTCGTCGGCCGCGCGCTCTGACCGAGCCCGCGGGGGGG
>DATABL010000237.1:0-22130 GCA_036259595.1 Actinophytocola sp. | reverse complement strand
GCCACGCCCGGCTAGAGGCGTGGCGGGCGAAACCGCTACGCGGAGTAGGTCAGGTTCTTCCCCGACGACGGGTCGAACAGCTGCACCTTGTCCGCGTCGAACCACACGTCCACCGGCTGGCCCTCGGCCGCGGTCGACGTCGCGGACAGCCGGGTCACCAGCTGCGAACCGCTGCCACCCGTCTCCGTGGAACCCGAGTCGGCGGCCAGCTCGGCCAGCTCCTGGGACGTCGCCGCCTCGCCCTCCACCGTGAAGTAGACGAACTTGTCCGAGCCCATCGACTCCAGCACGTCGACCGTCGCGGTGAAGGTCGAGCCGGCGGCCTTCGCGGACTCGTCCATCAGCCGCGCGTCCTCGAAGTGCTCCGGGCGCACGCCGGCGATCACCTCGCGCGGGGCCTTCGCCTGCTCCGCGAGCTTGCGCACCCGGTCCGACAGCGTGAGCGTGCCCAGCCCCGTGGACAGCTGGCCGTTCTCCAGTGTCCCGGGCAGGAAGTTCATCGCCGGCGAGCCGATGAACCCGGCCACGAACAGGTTCGCCGGGTTGTCGTACAGGAACTGCGGCGAGCCGATCTGCTGCACCAGACCACCGCGCAGCACCACGACCCGGTCGCCGAGGGTCATCGCCTCGGTCTGGTCGTGGGTGACGTACACGGTGGTCGTGGCGAGCTGCTTCTGCAGCTTCGACACCGACGTGCGCATCTGCACCCGGAGCTTGGCGTCCAAGTTGGACAGTGGC
The DNA here is from genome assembly GCA_036259595.1 of Actinophytocola sp. Taxonomy (GTDB): domain Bacteria; phylum Actinomycetota; class Actinomycetes; order Mycobacteriales; family Pseudonocardiaceae; genus Actinophytocola. The sequence goes on along the minus strand of DATABL010000237.1, from coordinate 21,392 downwards.
TCGTCCATCAGGAACGCCTTGGGGTTGCGGACGATCGCGCGGCCCATGGCGACCCGCTGGCGCTGCCCGCCGGACAGGTTCGCCGGCTTGCGCTCCAGGTGCTGGGTCAGGTCCAGGATCTGCGCCGCCTCGTCCACCTTGGACTTCACGGTCGCGTCGTCCACCTTGGCCAGCCGCAGCGGGAACGCCATGTTCTCCCGGACGCTCATGTGCGGGTACAGCGCGTAGGACTGGAACACCATGGCGATATCCCGGTCCTTCGGCGCCTTCTCGTTCACCCGCGTCCCGTCGATGCGCAGCTCGCCGGAGGAGATGTCCTCCAGGCCGGCGATCATGTTGAGCATCGTGGACTTCCCGCAGCCGGACGGGCCGACCAGGATGATGAACTCGCCGTCCGCGATCTGAATGTCCGCCTCGGACACCGCGAGGGCACCGTCTGGGTACCGCTTTGTCACCTTGTCAAGGACGATCTCTGCCATATCTCCTCAGCCCTTCACGGCACCGGACGTCAGCCCCGCGACGATGCGGCGCTGGAAGAACAACACGAACACGATGATCGGGATGGTGATCACCACGGCGGCCGCGGAGATCGACCCGACCGGGGCCTCGAACTGGGACGCCCCGGTGAAGAACGCCAACGCCGCCGGCACCGTCCGCGACGCCTCGGTCGACGTCAGCGAGATGGCGAACAGGAAGTCGTTCCAGCAGAAGATGAACACCAGGATCGCGGTGGTGAACACACCCGGCGCGGCCAGCGGTGCGATCACCCGGCGGAACGCCTGTGCCGGCGTCGCACCGTCCATCTTGGCCGCCTTCTCCAGCTCCCACGGGATCTCGCGGAAGAACGCCGACAGCGTGTAGATCGCCAGCGGCAGCGCGAAGGTGATGTAGGGCAGGATCAGGCCGGGCCAGGTGTCGAACAGACCGAGCTGGCGCTCCATCTCGAACAGCGGCGACACCAGCGACACCTGCGGGAACATCGCGATCAGCAGCGACACCCCCACCAGCGCCTTCTTGCCGGGGAAGTCGAGCCGGGCGATGGCGTAGGCGGCCATCGTGCCGAGCACCACGGCGATGAGCGTGGCGATCAGCGCGATGCCGATCGAGTTGATCAGCGCCCGGACGAACTGGTCGGTGCTGAAGATCGCCTTGTAGTTCTCGAACGTCCACTCGCTGGGGAAGAAGTTCTTGTCGGTCTGGGCTTCCGCGGTCTTGAACGACAGCGACATGGTCCACAGCACCGGGATCAGTGCGTAGGCCACGACCGCGATGTCGACGAACGTCCACCGGGCCTTGCGGCCGGTGGTGCTGCCTCCGATGACGGCCATCAGCGCCTTCCTTCCTGGTCGCTACCGGGCGCTGCGGCACCGAAGAGCTTGACGAAGATGAACGCGATGATCGCCACCGCGATGAAGATCAACACCGACATGGTCGACCCGATCCCCAGGTTCAGCCCCTTGATCAGGTTGTTGTAGGTGATCATGGACACCGACGACGTGTCGTTCGCGCCCTTGGTGAGCACGAAGATGTTGTCGAAGATGCGGAACGCGTCCAGCGTCCGGAACAGCAGTGCCACCAGGATCGCCGGCTTCATCACCGGGACCATCACCTTGGTGAACCGCTGCCACGCGCTCGCGCCGTCCATCGACGCGGCCTTGAGCAGGTCGTCGGGCACCAGCGCGAGCCCCGCCATCAGCAGCAGCGCCATGAACGGCGTGGTCTTCCACACCTCGGCGAGGATGATGATGAGCAGCGACGGGATCTGCTCGGTCAGCGGCGCCTGCGCCCCGACCAGGTCGCTGAGGTAGCCGGTGTCCGCGTTCCACGCGTAGAACCAGGAGAACGCGGCGACCACGGTCACGATCCCGTACGGGATCAGTGTCACCGTGCGCACCAGGCCCCGGCCGACCAACGTCCGGTGCATCACCAGCGCCAGCAGCATGCCCAGCACGAGCTCGATCGCCACCGACACCACGGTGAGCAACACCGTCACGCCGAACGCGGTCCACCAGTAGCCGTCGGAGAGCACGGCGATGTAGTTCTCCAGGCCGATGAACTCCCGCTGGTCCGGGAACCGCAGGTCGTAGCGCTGCAACGACAGCCAGACCGAGTAGATGATCGGCCAGCCGGTCACCGCCAGCATCACGATCGCGGCCGGCGCGCACAGCAGCCAGCCGAGCCTGCGCTCGGCCCGCTTGCCCTCGCTGAGGACGGTCTTGCCCGGCTTCTTCGGCGATTCCGTCGTCGTCGGCGGGGTCACCACGGTCTGGCTCACGGCAGCACTCCCTTCGACTCGAGTGCCTTCTGCAGGCCGTCGCGCAGCTCCTGCGCGGTCTCCTCGACGTCGATCTCCGCCGGCGGGGACAGCACCTTCGCGGTGATCGTGGACAGGTTCTGGTACACCGGCGTCAGCGGCCGGACGGCGGCGTCCTCGAGCTCCTCGAGGATGACGTCCTTCATCGGGTACGCGGTCGCCATGCTCGGGTTGGTCGCCGCGTCCTCCGGCTGGCTCGGGTCCAGCGGGGTCACGTCGGTGTAGACCGACTCGATGGTCGGCGGCACGCCGTCCTTGATGGCGGAGAACTTCTGGCTCTCCGGGCTCCGCAGACACAGCGCCGCCTCGAACGCCTCCGGCTTGTGCTGGGAGTACTTGCTCACCGCGAGGTTGTAGCCGCCGACGGTGACCCGGCTCGGGCCCTCGCCCTCGATACCCGGGTAGCGGGCCCACGCGAGGTTCTCGGCGCGCTCCGGGTTCGCCTCCTGGATGGCGGCGTAGACGTAGGGCCAGTTCAGCTCGAACGCCGAGTTGCTGCCCGGTGCCTCGAACGCCTGCTGGACCTGCTGCTCCTGCGCGTTGGTCAGCGACGGGTCGGTGATGCCCGAGCTGGAGACCTCCTTGAGCAGCTCCAGCGCGTCGAGCGCGCCCTCGTCCATGACGACCTCGGTGCCGTCGTCGGACAGGATCTTCCCGCCCGCGGAGGCGACGAGGGTGTTGTAGGTGACCACGAGACCCTCGTACTGCGCGCCGGTGAACAGGATCTCGTACGGCTTCCCCTGGGCCTTGAGGTCCTTGGCCATGTCGATCATCTCGCGCCACGTCTCCGGTGGCTCCGGGGTGACCCGCTCGTCGTACCAGAGCAGCTGGACGTTGGTGTTCTTGGTGGCCGCGTAGAGCTTGCCCTCCCACATCGCGGTCGACAGCGGGCCCTCCAGCACGCCCGCCTCCGCGTCGGACCGGTTCTCCCCGGTCCACTCCTCGAGCCACTGCGCCTCGGCGAACTCCGGGACCCACGTGACGTCCAGGCCGAGGATGTCGAGGTCGGTGTCCTCGGCGGCGAGGCGCCGCACCATCTGCTCGCGCTGACCGTCGGCGTCGCGGGGCAACGTGCGGTAGACGATCTCGTAGCGACCGTTCGCCTTCTCGTTGCACTTGTCGATGACGCTCTGGAAGTTCTGCTCCGGCGCGTAGTACACGTTGATCTGCATGCCGCCGTCGGACCCGCAGGCCGCGACGGTCGGCGTGGCGACGAGCGCTGCGCAGGTCGCGGCGGCGGCACGCCACCGAACCACGCCTCGGCCGCCCGTCCGGGTACTGCCCATCAAAATCCTGCCTTCCCTCCCGCCGGCACGGGAGGGGACCGCCGTGGAGAACAGCACCTCGACGTGCCTCGGGAACGCGTGTGTAACGCCACACCTGATGCGTCGGTGCAATGAACCTAGGCCCGATGATCACGGGCCGCAAGCGACCAGCACAACGATTCAGACAAGGCGTGTAACACGCGGAAGTCAGTCCATGCGGGGGCGCATCGCGAGCTGAGCCAGCAGGTCACGGCCCTTTTCGGCGTTGCGTGGCTGGGCGAGGACGTCGTAGCGGCCGGCGACGAGTTGGCTGGCCGAGGCGATCTCCCTGCCGGAGCTGCGCGTGGTCGCGTACCCGACCGCGGCGAACACCAGGCCGAACACCACCCCGGCGCCGAGGCCGACCAGGATGGGCGCGAACGACATCGGCTCGGGGCTGAACAACCCGAGCAGCAGCCCCACGAACAGGCCGAACCAGGCCCCCGACAGCGCGCCGGTGCCGAGCACCTTCGGCCAGCTCAGCCGCCCGATGACCCGCTCCACGAGCATCAGGTCGACCCCGACGATCGTGACCTCCTGCACGGGGAACTCGTTGCCGGCCAGGTACTCGACGGCCCGATGGGCCTCCTTGTAGGTGTTGTAGGACCCGATCGGCCAGCCCGACGGAGGCGTCGGCACCTTGGGGAGGCCCTGGCCCCCTCGTCCCGCGCCGGAGAACGCACCGGTCACCGTTGCTCACCTCGTTCAGCAGTTGACACCATCCTGCCAAGATCGCGCGAGCCGTGCTATTGCCACTCCCGATCGACCTCGTAGAGCGTATTGGCGAAGTCCTCCGAGTGGTACGTGACCACGCCCCGGCCGTCGTGGTGCGCGATGGTCTCGATCCGGCCGACGGGCTCGGTGCGGCACCAGTACACCCGCGGGCTGAGCCCGTGCGTGCTAGCGGCGTACCACTCGGCCGCGAGCGCCGCCATCTCCTCCAGGGCGCGCAGCACCTGCGCGCGGTCGCGGACGATGTGCAGGGCCAGGGTGTCGCGGGCCGGCATGGCGACCAGCGCGCCGTGCGGCAGCGCAGTGTCGCCGGTCAGCGCCTCGACCACCCACGGCAGGACCAGCACCAGGGAACCCACGTAGTCCGAGCCCTGCAGGACGACCACGCCGTCGTTCTCGGCGTACCGGTCGGGCAGCTCCCGGCACAGGTTCTCCGCGCCGGCGTCGAAGAGCCGCTCGAACCCGTGCCGGTGCACCCGGTCGTCGTCCATGGTCAGGATGGCGTCGGGCAGGTCGAACGCGAACACCCTGGCCAGGCCGGGAACGAGCTCCTCGGCGTAGGAGGGGAACGTGACCTCGTCGTACTCCGTGCTCATCAGCCGCAGGTAGGTGCGTTCGAGCACGGCCTCGGTCGGCCCGTCGAGCTCGGGCGGCTCCGAGGTCGCGAGGACGTACCCCCGCTCGAGGTAACCGTCGACCACGTCCGGCCACTGGTCGGCCGGGGTGCCGGCCACCAGCGCGGACAGCGACTCGAAGCCGAGGGTGACCGGCTCGGGGTGGATGACCTCGACGCGGTCGTCGTGGAACTCGACGCGCATGCCGATGAACACGGGACTGCGGCGGACCAGGCGGTGCAGCCGCTCCCGCTGCGGTGTCGTCAGTTGGTGCACCGCCGGGACGGTACAACTCCCGGTCAGGACTTCGTGCGGTATTCGCGCAGCAGGCCGCGGCTGATGATGGTCTTCTGGATCTCGCTCGTGCCCTCGCCGATCAGCAGGAACGGGGCCTCGCGCATCAGGCGCTCGATCTCGTACTCCTTGGAGTAGCCGTAGCCGCCGTGGATGCGGAAGCTCTCCTGCGTCACCTCGGCGCAGTACTCCGACGCGAGCAGCTTGGCCATGCCGGCCTCGACGTCGTTGCGGGCGCCGGAGTCCTTGAGGCGGGCGGCGTTGACCATCATCAGGTGCGCGGCCTCGACCTTGGTCGCCATCTCCGCCAGCTTGAACGCGATCGCCTGGTGCTCGGCGATCGGCTTGCCGAACGTGTGGCGCTGCTGGGCGTAGTCGACGGCCAGCTCGAACGCCCGGATCGCGATGCCGCACGCGCGGGCGGCGACGTTCACCCGGCCGACCTCGACGCCGTCCATCATCTGCGCGAAGCCCCGGCCCGGTGCCTCGCCGAGTACGTTGTCGGCGCCGATCCGGTAGCCGTCGAACACGGCCTCGGTGGTGTCGACGCCCTTGTAGCCCATCTTGTCGATCTTGCCGGGGATGGTCAGGCCGGGCGCGACCTCGCCGAAGCCCTCGGGCTTCTCGACCAGCAGCGCCGTCAGGTTCTGATGGGCCTTGGCCGCACCCTCGTCGGTCTTCACCAGCAGGGCGATCAGGTTCGAGCTGCCGCCGTTGGTGAGCCACATCTTCGCGCCGTCGACCACGTAGTCGTCGCCGTCGCGCCGAGCGCGCGTCTTGATCGCGGCGACGTCGGAGCCGAGGTCGGGCTCGGACATCGAGAACGAGCCGCGGACCTCGCCGGTCGCCATCCGCGGGAGCAGGCTCCGCTTCTGGGCCTCGGGGCCGTGGTGGCGGACCATGTGCGCCACGATGAAGTGGGTGTTGATCACGCCCGACACGCTCATCCAGCCGCGGGCGATCTGCTCGACGACCAGTGCGTAGGTGAGCAGCGACTCGCCGAGGCCGCCGTACTCCTCCGGGACGGTGAGGCCGAACAGGCCCATCTCCCGCATCCCGTCGACGATGTCCTGGGGGTAGGCGTCGTCGTGTTCCAGGTGCTGGGCGTGCGGGATGATCTCCTTGTCCACGAAGTCCCGGACCGTGGCGAGGATCTCCTGTTGGATGTCGGTCAGTCCGGCGGTCTGGGCAAGGCGGGCCATGGCGGGCGCTCCCTCGGCGGAATCACGGCGGGTTTGTTACCGGCCAGTATCTCGCGGTTGACGCTCGTTCGCGGACCGAAGGTGTGCGGGGCCACTCGCTTGCACGGTTCAGCCGACGCGCGCCTCCAGGCGGGTGCCGCAGCCGCGGCAGTCGTTGGCGAGCACGTAGACGTCCTGGCCGCAGTGGTTGCAGGACCGGAAGCTGCGCTCGAACAGGTCATCGTTGGAGGCGCGGCCGAACAGGCCTCTTCGCCCCTCCTTGCTGATCCGATGCTTGGCCATGCGCACACTCTCACCCGAAGGGGTGGCCGGATGCCAAGGATCGGCCGTTATCTGTGCGTTATATCACCGCAACCTTAGCGTACTGTTACGCCCACTTCTCGCAGCGTGCAGGGAAACCACGCGTGGTGACCAGCCGGTCGCGCTGGCAGGAAGGCGCCAACGGTTCCCGGCCGGGTCGGATGGTCACCAGCATGGCCGGCATGAAACGGGTTGGAGTGTTCGTCGCCACCGGCGTGGTCGTCACGGGGGCGTTGGTCGGGGTGTCGGTCCTGGCCACCCAGGGTCAGCAGGCGCCGGTTCCGCGGGCCGCGGACGGCCAGTTCATCCAGGGCCTGCGGGCCGGGGCCGCGGCCTGTGAGTACCCGTCGCAGGTGCTCGACCTGAGCAACTGGAAGATCCAACTGCCGATCGGCCAGGAGGAGGACCCGGACGAGGTCACCCAGCCGGAGCTCGACGGTTACCGGGTGGAGCCGTGGTTCGTGCCCACCCCGGCCTGTGACGGCGTGCGGTTCCGGTCGGCGGTGGACGGGGTGACCACCGGCGGCTCCGACTACCCGCGCTCGGAACTGCGGGAGATGAACGGCGCGGAGGAGGCGTCGTGGTCGTCCACCTCCGGGACGCACTCCATGACCATCGACCAGACCGTCACCCACCTGCCCAACGACAAGCAGCACCTGGTCGTCGGCCAGATCCACGGCGGTGACGACGACGTCTCGGTGTTCCGGGTCGAGGGCACGAGCCTGTACGTGACCAACGGCGACGACCCGCACTACCAGCTGGTCACCGACGACTTCCGCCTGAACACCCGGTTCCAGGTGCGGTTCGAGGTGGCCGACGGGACGATCAACGCCTTCTACAACGGCCGGCCCGTCGCCACCCTGGACGCGGATTTCAGCACCGGATACTTCAAGGCCGGCGCGTACACGCAGGCCAACTGCTCGAACTCCAGCCCGTGCGACGCCAGCAACTACGGCGAGACCATCGTCCACAAGGTGGCGCTGAACGGCAGCGCCCCGCCGCCGTCGCCGCCGTCGGCGAGCGAGTCCCCGCCCCCACCGACCAACACTCCGCCGCCGAGCACGCCCCCGGCCCCGGCCCCGCCCACGGGTGAACAGCCCGCCCCACCGCCGATCGAGAACCCGGCCCCCCGCTCCCCGCTGCCGATCGCCCAGGTGGCCGCAAGCGGCCACGACGGCAACGAGCCCGCCAACACACTGGACGGCGACCGCTCCACCCGCTGGTCCGACGAGGGCGACGGCGTCTGGATCGGCTACGACCTCGGCGGGATCCGGAAGGTCGGCTCGGTGCGCCTGGCCTGGCACAAGGGCGACACCCGCCACCACTCGTTCCAGATCCGGACCTCGACCGACGGGACCAACTGGACCACCGGCTTCACCGGCACCAGCGGCGGAACCACGCTCGGGCCGGAGACCTACGACATCCCGGACACCACGGCCCGCTACGTGCTCGTGATCGGCTTCGGCAATACCGGCAACGACTGGACCAGCATCACCGAGACCGGCGTCTACCCCGCCTGACCACCGTGCCGCCCGGCAGTACTCCCCGCCCCCGTCGGGCGGCGCGGACCAGGCCCGGCTTATCCACAAGCGCCCCGGTTGTCCACATGTCGATCTTCGTGCCTCGCCTGGCGAGTTGCGGTGCGTCGCTGGCCCATTCCGCACCGCCAGCGTCGATCGCGGTCTGGCGGCGACCGGCGGCGATGGTCAGCATCGAGGCCAGCGAGTGCCGCGCGGCACGCTGAGCCCGCTGATCGACCACCCGTCCCCCGACGATCCGCGGGTTTGCGGCTTGTCTCGCGGGCGTGGCTTCTAGCGGCTCGGGTCCTTGCCTTTCCATTGGCCCTTGTCGCGGGGTCAGCTCGTTGGGGAGCCGGCGATCTGGGTGACGAGGAAATCGAGCCGTTCCTCCTGGCCGGCGGCGGGAATGCGGTCGCTGTCGGACAGGACGGCCATGCCGTGCAGGGCGCTCCAGGTTACTTCGGCGAACAGTTCGCGGCGCTCGTTGTTCGGGCGGAAGCAGCTGACGAACTCGCCGAATGCGGCCCGTAGCGGGGGTGGTGTCTCGGCGCTCGCGAACTTCACGTCGGTGGGCAGGATGAACATGGCCTGGTACAGGGCGGGCCGCTCGGTCGCGAAATCCAGATAGGCGCGGCAGACGGCGCGCAGGGCCTGTCCCGGCCCGGGGGCGGCGGCCTGCCGCGCGCGTCGGAGGTGGGCGGCGAGTTCGCCGAAGCCGTCGATGGCGACGGCGCTCACGATGGCGTCCTTGCCGTTGAAGTGGCTGTACAGCACCGGCTGGCTGTACTCGACGCGTTCAGCCAGCCGTCGCGTCGTCACCGCCTCCCAGCCTTCGGCCTCCGCGAGTTCGCGCGCGGCTGTGACGATCAGCTGGTGACGGTGGGCGCGTTCACGTTCACGGCGCTCACTGATGGCGGACATGACGACATCCTAGCAGCGCTAGACATTCTGTCGAGACTAGGTTTACAGTCGCTGTCACTGCTAGCGCCGCTAGGAACAGGCGCGGCCATCGAGACGGGATCAACCCATGCTCATCACCGTCGCCACCGTGCTCGCCGGACTGGTCGGCGCAGGCATCATCTTCGTCGGCGTGCAGGCATTCCGGGCACCGCAGGCCGCGGTCGGCTTCGGCATCCCCGACACGCCGACCGAGGACCGGAACTTCCAGGCCTGGCTGTCCGTCAAGGCCGTGCGCGACATCGCCTCGGGGCTCTTCATCTTCATCCTGCTGATCGCGGCGACACCCGACCTGTTGGGCTGGTTCATGCTGGCCGCCACCGGTATCCCCGTCGGCGACGCGCTGATCGTGCGGCGCAGCAACGGGCCCAGGTCGGCCGTCTACGGCGTCCACGGGGCCACCGCCGCGGTGATGCTGGCGATCAGCGTGCTCCTGCTCGTCGCGTGACCAGTGGTGTCAGCGCATGTCCGCCACCGCGGCGGCCAGGGCGAGGACGCGGCGGGCGTTGTCGACGTGCAGATTCTCGATCATCCGGCCGTCGACGGTCGCCACGCCGCGACCCTCGGCCATCGCGGCCTCGAAGGCTTCGATCACCTTGCGCGCGTGGGTGACGTCGGCTTCGGACGGGGCGAAGGCCTCGTTGCACGGCTCGAGCTGGCTCGGGTGGATCAGCGTCTTGCCGTCGAAGCCGAACGCGCGGCCCTGGCGGCACTCCGCGGCGAAGCCCTCGGCGTCGCGGACGTCGTTGTAGACGCCGTCGAGGATCACCCGGCCGGTCGCCCGTGCGGCCAGGACGCACGTCGACAGCGCGCCCAGCAGCGGCGCGCGGCCGGGGACCTGCTCGGCCAGCAGTTCCTTGGCCAGGTCGTTGGTGCCGAGCACCAGCACGGTCAGCCGCTCGCTCGCGGCCGCGATCTCCGCGCAGCGCAGCACCGCCGCCGGGGTCTCGATCATGGCCCAGATCGCGGTGTGCTCGGGCAGGGCGTCCTCGATCGCGTGCACCTCGGCGGGCGAGCCCACCTTCGGCACCACGACCGCGGCCGGGCCGGCCTCGGCGGCCGCGCGCAGGTCGTCGGCGTGCCAGGGGGTGCCGGCGCCGTTCACCCGGATGGTGACCTCGCGGGGGCCGTAGTCGCCGGACGCCGCCGCGGCGCAGACCCGCTCGCGGGCGGCCGGCTTGGCGTCCGGGGCGACGGCGTCCTCCAGGTCGAGGATCAGCGCGTCGGCCGGCAACGACTTCGCCTTCTCCAGGGCGCGCTCGTTCGCGCCGGGCAGGTAGAGGACCGAGCGGCGGGGCCTCATGCCTGGGCCTCCTCGTAGGCGCGCGCCAGCTCCGGGTCGCGAGCGGCGAGGTCGTCGGCCAGGGAGGCGATCACCTGGCACTGCTTGACCGTCGCGTCGTCCTGCATCTTGCCGTCCAGCATCACCGCGCCGGTGCCGTCACCCATCGCGGCGATCACCCGGCGGGCCCAGGCGACCTCGGCCGGTTCGGGCGAGAAGACCTTCTTGGCGATCGCGATCTGCGCGGGGTGCAGGCTCCACGCGCCGACACAGCCGAGCAGGTAGGCGTTGCGGAACTGGTCCTCGCAGGCGACCGTGTCCCGGATGTCGCCGAACGGGCCGTAGTACGGCAGGATGCCGGCCGCCACACAGGCGTCGACCATCCGCGACACCGTGTAGTGCCACAGGTCCTGCTGATAGGTGACGCGTCCCTCGGTCAGGTCATCACCCACGGGATCGGTGCGGACCAGGTAGCCGGGGTGACCGCCGCCGACGCGGGTGGTCTTCATCCGCCGGCTCGCGGCCAGGTCGGCCGGGCCGAGCGAGATGCCCTGCATCCGCGGGCTCGCCACGGCGATCTCCTCGACCCGCGCGACGCCGCTCGCGGTCTCCAGGATCGCGTGCACCAGCAGCGGGCGGCGCAGACCGGCACGGGCCTCCAACTGGGCCAGCAACCGGTCGACGTAGTGGATGTCCTCCGGGCCCTCGACCTTCGGCACCATGATCACGTCGAGCTTGTCGCCGACCTCGGTGACCAGCGTGAGCAGGTCGTCCAGCACCCACGGGGAGTCCAGGCTGTTGACCCTGGTCCACAGCTGGGTGTCGCCGAAGTCGACCTCGCGGGCGATGCGGACCAACCCGGCGCGCGCGGCCTCCTTGCGGTCGGCGGCGACCGCGTCCTCGAGGTTGCCGAGCAGCACGTCGGCCTTCGGCACCATGTCGGGGACCTTCGCGGCCATCTTCTCGTTGCCCGGGTCGAAGAAGTGGATCATCCGGGACGGGCGGAACGGGACCTGCCGCACCGGTTCCGGCGCGCCGACCGCCAGGGGGCGGAAGAAGTCCTTCGGTGAGCGCATCGTTGCCTCCTGCCCTGGGCTACCTGCCGGTAACCCTAGGACGCGGCGGTTCCGGCCGCCGTGCTCGTGTCGCCAACGACACGCCGGGTGAACGGGGCGCCGGACGGATAGCCTGATCGTCGTGGGTGCCGGGAGCAGGGTGTTCGTCGCGCAGCTGACCGGCCTGCCGGTGTACGGGCCGGATGGCGAGTCGATCGGCAAGATCCGTGACGTCGTGGTCACCCTGCGGCCCGACCGCCAGCCGCCGCGGGTGCTCGGCACGGTCGTCGAGCTGGCCACCCGCCGGCGGATCTTCGTGCCGATGCTGCGCGTCACCTCGATCGACGCGTCGGCCGTGACGCTGGCCACCGGGTCGGTCAACCTGCGCCGGTTCACCCAGCGGCCCAACGAGGTCCTCGTGGTCGGCCAGCTGCTGGACGCGCGGGTCACGGTCGTCGAGTCCGGCGCGAGCGCGGTCGTCGTCGACGCGGCGATGGAGCTCGGCCGCACCCGTGACTGGCTGCTCGGCCGGGTCGCCGTGCAGGCCCGGAGTTCACGCCTCGGACGGCTGGGCCGGCGGGGACCGGTGCAGGTGCTGCGGTGGGAGGAGGTCCGCGGGCCCGGCGTCACCGACCTGGCCCAGCTCCCGCAGGGCACCGCCCAGCTGCTCGCGGTGTTCGACACGATGCGGGCCGTCGACGTGGCCGCCGCGCTGCGCGAGCTGCCGGCCAAGCGCCGCCACGAGGTGGCCGACGGGCTCGACGACGAGCGGCTCGCCGACGTGTTCGAGGAACTGCCCGAGGACGACCAGAAGGACCTGCTCGCCCACCTCGACGAGGAGCGCGCCGCCGACGTCCTGGGCGCGATGGACCCCGACGACGCCGCCGACCTGCTCGCCGTGTTGTCGGAGGTCGACCAGGACCGGCTGCTGGAGCTGATGGAGACCGAGGAGTCCGACCCGGTGCGGCGGCTGCTGGCGTACTCGGCGGACACCGCGGGCGGGCTGATGACGCCGGAGCCGATCGTGCTGACCCCGGACGCGACGATCGCCGAGGCGCTGGCGATGGTGCGCAACCCGGACCTCACGCCGGCGCTGGCGAGCATGGTGTTCGTGTGCCGGCCACCGTCGGCCACGCCGACCGGGCGCTACCTGGGCTGCGTGCACCTGCAGCGGCTGCTGCGCGAGCCGCCGGGCGAGCTGGTCGCGGGCGCGCTGGACACCGAGCTGGCGCGGCTGCCGCCGGCGGCCACGCTGGGCGACGTCACCCGGTACTTCGCCGCCTACGACCTGGTGTGCGCGCCGGTCGTGGACGACGCCGACCACCTGCTCGGCGCGGTCACCGTGGACGACGCGCTGGACCACCTGCTCCCGTCGGGCTGGCGCGACGACGGGATCTGGGAGCCGCACGGCCCGATCGAAGGCGAGGTCCCCGATGCCTGAAGTCCGCCGGCGGCTCGACCAGCCGCGGTCGACCCGACGGCTGCGGCTGCGGGTCTCGGTCGACCCGGAGCTGGTCGGCCGGGTGTCCGAACGACTCGCCCGGTTCCTGGGGACCGGGAGGTTCCTGTTCTGGCAGACACTGCTCGTGATCACCTGGATCGCGCTGAACCTGTTCGCGGTCACCCTTCGGTGGGACCCGTACCCGTTCATCCTGCTGAACCTGGCGTTCTCCACGCAGGCGGCGTACGCGGCGCCGCTGATCCTGCTGGCGCAGAACCGCCAGGACAACCGGGACCGGGTGTCGCTGGAGGAGGACCGGGCGCGCGCCGCGCAGACCAAGGAGGACACCGAGTTCCTCGCACGCGAGCTCGCCGCGCTGCGGTTGGCCGTGGGCGAGGTCGCCACCCGCGACTACCTGCGCGGCGAGCTCGACAAGCTGCGCAAGGACCTCAAGCGGCGGCCCACGGCGGAGTCGATCCGGGAGGACGCCCGCTGGGCGGACGGTTAGTCGCTCAACCGCGCGCACAGCTCGCCGAACGCGGCTAGCTCCTTCTCGTCGAAGTGGTCGATGAAGTGCCGGACCACGCCCGACAGGTGCGTGTGGGCGGCCTCACGGAGCGTGTCCACACCCTTGGTGGTGAGCACCGCGACGATGCCGCGCCCGTCGCCGGTGAAGCGTTCCCGGGTGACCATGCCGGCCACCTCGAGCCGGTCCACCAGCCGGGTGACGCCCGATCTCGACAGCAGGACGGCGTCGGCGAGCTCGGCCATCCGGAGCCGGCGTTCGGGGGCCTCCGCGAGCTGGACCAGCACGTCGTAGCCGCCGAGGGACAGCGGGTGCTCGGCGACGAGCTCGGTCTCCAGGACACGGATCAGCCGCGCGTGGGCGCGCAGGAAGGCGCGCCACGCGTCGAGTTCGCTGCCGGTCGGCAACCGGTTCACGGCTGGGTCCGCCACGCTGTTGATGTTACGTAGGGCGTCCGCCCACCTGCATGACGACGGTCGCGGTCACCGGACCGGCTGTAGAGGATTGCCCGTAGCATGAATGTGTGACGACCAGCGAGCCAACTCGGGTTCCCGCCGTCGAGGCAGTGCGTGCGGCGCTGGCCACGGTGCAGGATCCCGAAATCCACAAGCCGATCACCGATCTCGGCATGGTCAAGGACGTGACCATCGACGAGGACGGCACCGTTCACGTGGCGATCTTCCTGACCGTGTCGGGCTGCCCGCTCCGCGACAAGATCACCCACGACGTGACCGCGGCCGTCTCGGCGGTCGATGGTGTGCGCCATGTCACGGTCGAGCTGGACGTGATGAGCGACCAGCAGCGGACCGAGCTGCGCCGGAGACTGCGCGGTGACGCCGAGGAGCCGAAGATCCCGTTCGCCGAGCCGGGGTCACTCACCCGGGTGTACTGCGTGGCGTCCGGCAAGGGCGGCGTGGGCAAATCCAGCGTGACGGTCAACCTGGCGGTCGCGATGGCCGCGCGGGGCCTGTCCGTCGGCGTGGTCGACGCCGACATCTACGGCCACTCGGTGCCGCGGATGCTCGGTGCCGACGGCCGCCCCACGCGGGTGGAGAAGATGATCCTCCCGCCCGAGGCCAACGGCGTGAAGGCCATCTCGGTCGCCATGTTCACCCAGGGCAACACCCCGGTCGTGTGGCGCGGGCCGATGCTGCACCGCGCGCTGCAGCAGTTCCTGGCCGACGTGTTCTGGGGCGACCTGGACGTGCTGCTGCTGGACCTGCCCCCGGGCACCGGCGACATCGCGATCTCGGTCGCGCAGCTGATCCCTAACGCGGAGATCCTGGTGGTGACGACGCCGCAGCAGGCGGCGGCGGAGGTCGCGGAGCGGGCGGGCTCGATCGCCCTGCAGACGCGGCAACGGGTCGCGGGCGTGATCGAGAACATGTCGTGGCTGGAGCTGCCGGACGGTTCGCGGATGGAGCCGTGGGGCTCCGGCGGCGGTCAGCAGGTCGCCGACTCGCTGTCGCGGTCGGTGGGCGCGGAGGTGCCGCTGCTGGGCAGGGTCCCGATGGACCCGAGGCTGGTGGAGGCCGGCGACAAGGGCACCCCGCTGGTCACGTCCGTACCGAACGCGCCGGCGTCGGAGGTCCTGACCGAGATCGCGACCAAGCTGTCCACCCGAGCCCGCGGCCTGTCGGGCCGGATGCTGTCGGTCTCCCCGGCCTGAGCGGGTCTGCCGGCAGGGCGAACCCGTCGCGGTCGACGGAGACCGAGGTCACGACCGTGCCAACCCATGCGGTCTGGCCCGAGCGAGTGCGGAACCCGCCCGTGCCGCCGTTGGGCCAGGTGACCTGCCGCCGGTCGCGGCCGAGGGTGAGCCACGCGGCGACGCCGGGAGCCGAGCCGCGCGTCCGTCAGCCGGGCTGGCCTGGATCGAGGCGCGGATGCCGCCGGCCGGCCCCAACGCCCAACCCGTCCACGGCTGCCCTGGCCGCCCGGACCTGCGGTCAGTGAGCTGGGCGGACGTCGCCGGCGCGTAGGCGTCGAGCTCGAAGGGCTCGGCAAATCGCCGGCGCACGAGCTGCGGTAGCTCGTGCAGGCCGTACGGACGAGCGTGTGGCCGAGCAGCTCGAAGTCGAGATTGGAGTACCGGGCGCCCGCCTTCCCGAGCCGCACCCCCCGCGTGCCTGGTCGACGAGCTGGTCCAGTCTCGGCACGCTCCCGGCCGGGAGACCCCGTCGAGCGGCAACAGCCCGCCGAGCGTGGTCGACGGTTCGATCTCGCCGGGTTCGGGAGCGATCGGCGCTTCTTGCGTTCCGGTGCGGCGAGTTCGACGGTCGGGAACGGGACCTCTGCGGGGGTCAGGTCGCGTCGGGGTCGAAGGGGGCCTTTTCGCCTGTCGCGGGTGGCGGTGGGGTGGGGGTCTCGCGTTTGGGGGCGGACGGCGGGGGTGGGGTGTGGCCGTTGGGCTTGGTGCCGCCGTTGCCGCTGTCGACGTCGTCGAAGAGGTGGCGGGTGACCGCGCGTCGGGGGTCGAAGTTGCGCAGCTGTTGCAGGTCGTCGAGGGGCTTGCGGAGCTCGTCGAAGTCGTCGCCCATCTCGTTGCGAAGCTGTTCGCGGGCGCCGGTCGCGTACTCGCGGACCTTGCGCACGTTCCGGCCCAGCCACGCCGCCGCGGACGGCAGGCGTTCCGGGCCCAGGATGAACAATCCGGCCACGACGATGACGAGGATCTCGGGCCAGCCGATGCTGTCGAACACTGTGGCCTACCTCCGCCGCACGTACCTTCTCGAACCAGCGTAGCCAATCAGTCGGACTGCAGGGTCACCTGAACCGTCAACTCCCGCCCGCTGCGCGCCAGCACGATCGGAACCCGCTCGCCGATCTCGTGCTTGCGGACCGCGACGATGAGCTCCGCCGCGTTGGCGATCTCGCGGTCCCCGACCTTGCGGATCACGTCGCCCTGCCGGATCCCGGCCTTCTTCGCCGCGCCGTCGTCGCGGACGTTCTGCACCCGCGCGCCGTCCGCGGTCTCCGCGGACACCGAGGCCACGTTCACGCCCAGGTCGGCATGGCTGACCTCGCCGTCACGGATCAGGGCCTCCATGATGCCGCGCGCGTCGTCGATCGGGATGGCGAAGCCGAGGCCGACGCTGCCGGTGCTGTTCTGCGCCGTCCGGATCGACGAGTTGATCCCCACCAGCGCGCCGGTGGAGTCGACGAGCGGACCGCCGGAGTTGCCCTGGTTGATCGCCGCGTCGGTCTGGATCGCGTCGTACACGGCCGGCTGGCCGTCCTCCTCGCCCGCGAGCACCGGCCGGTTCAACGCGCTGACGATGCCCTCGGTGACCGTGTCGGTCTGGCCGAGCGGCGACCCGATCGCGAGCACCGTGTCCCCCACCTGCAGGTCGGCGGAGCGGCCGAGCTGGATGACGGTCGGGTTCTGCACGTCGACCTTGATCACGGCCAGGTCGGTCTTCGCGTCCCGGCCGACGAGCTCGGCCTCCGCGCGTGTGCCCTCGTTGAACAGGACGGTGATCTCCTGGCCCTCGGTCACCGTGCCGCCGGCCGTGACCACGTGCTCGTTGGTCACGATGTAGCCGTTGCTGTCGATCACCGCACCGGAACCGGAGACCGCGTGCTGGCCGAACCGCACCTCGATCGTGACCACCGCGGGGCGCACCCGCTTCGCGATGTCGGAGATCGACCCGGCCGGGCGCTCCTTGCCCGGTGACACCTGCGCCAGCGTGACGTCCTGGTTCAGCCGCTCCCCGCCGCGGCCGAGGAACCAGCCGGCGACCCCGCCCGCGGCGCCGATCAGCAGCGCCACCAGCACGAACGTGAGCAGCGCGGTCACCTTCACCCGGCGTCCGAACACCAGCTCGGGCAGGCTGAGCTGCTCCCCGGCCGGGCGGGCGGGCTTCTTGTCGCCGGCACGCTCGGCGTCCTCGGCGCCGAGCGCGGGCGGGCCGATCACCGCCCCGGTCGCCGGGTCCCGCCACGGGTCGGCGGCGGCCTCGTCGTCCCACGGGTCGACGCCGTTCGGCGCCTGCTCGTCGGGCGGGCGCTGGAGCAGGTCGGTGGTGCCCTCGGGCCGCCCGAACGCGGTCGCGAGCGACTCCGGGGCCGGCGGAGCGGTCCTGAGCTGCGAGAACGCGGCCCGCGCGCCCGCGGGGCCGCCCGGCGGGGGCGAGAACGCGCCGTCGACACCGGTGGGGCGGCCGAACGCCGCCGCGCTGGACGGGTCGACCTGCGGCCGGTGCAGCGGACGCGGTCCCAGCCGCGGCCGGTCGTTCGGCGACTCAGGGGTCTGCTGGTCGTTCATCGCTGCTCAGCCTGCCTGATGACCGGTGAAGTCGGCGTAGCGGGGAAAAGGGGACGACGCCTCCCTCGCGCCGGGCGCGGGAAAGGCGTCGTGTGGAGGAAAGACTCAGCGGCCCGACGTGTGCAGGACGTAGCCCGCCTGCTGGACGTGGTCGGCCACGCGCGGTGGGTCGGGCAGCGGGCTCGCGGGATCGGGTTGCTCGTCGCTGCTCGTGGTGACCAGGGCGAGCGCACCCAGCACGAGGCCGGACACGACCACGCCCGCGCCCTGCGCGGTGCGGCGGCCGGGACGCCGGCCGAGGACCGTCTGGCCCTCACCGAGCTTGGCGGACGAGCCGAGCGGCGCACTCGACCCGAAGGGGGCCGGCATCGCCTCCGGCTTCTGCACCACCACCAGCTGGCCGTCGTCGGTCATCGCCAGGCCGTCGGGGGTGGCGGGCATCTCGACCTGCTGCGGGATGGCGCGCAGTGCGGCGAGCAGGCCAGCCGGCACGGACGGCGTGTCGGCGGACTGGACCGCGGAGGCGGCCTGTCGCTGCGCCACGATGTCGGCCAGACAGTGTCGGCAGCGCGCCATGTGGGCGGCCGCCCGGTCGGTCGCGGTGGGCGACAGTTCGCCGTCGACGAACGCCACCACCACATCCGGAAGGAGATGCTGTTCGGACAGACCCCAACCGCGCTCGTCGGTCACGACCTACCCTCCTGTACCAGTTCTCGGCGCCGCTCGAGCGACGCGCGCAATGCCTGCCGCCCACGGTGAATCCTGCTTCGAACAGTACCCAACTTCACGCCGAGGGTCGCACCGATCTCCTCGTAGGAGAGGCCCTCCACGTCACACAGCACGACCGCGGCGCGGAACTCGGGCGGCAGCTCGTCCAGCGCGTCCTGCAGGTCGGGGTCGAGGTGGGTGTCGACGTAGACCTGCTCGGGGCTCGGGTCGTCGCCCGCGAGCCGGTCGGTGTCCTCGGGCAGGCCCTCCATGCGCAGCCGTGAGCGGCGACGGGCCATGTCGAGGAAGAGGTTCGTGGTGATGCGGTGCAGCCAGCCCTCGAACGTGCCGGGCTTGTAGTTGGACAGCGAGCGGAACACCCGGATGAAGGTCTCCTGGGTGAGGTCCTCGGCGTCGTGCGCGTTGCCGGTCAGGCGGTAGGCGAGCCGGTACACGCGGTCGGCGTGTTCGCGGACTACCTCGTCCCACGACGGCGGCGTCCAGTTGGACTCGTCCAGCTGGACTGGCTCGGCAACGGCGGTGCCGGTCGGCTGCGTC
The DNA here is from genome assembly GCA_036259595.1 of Actinophytocola sp. GTDB lineage: Bacteria > Actinomycetota > Actinomycetes > Mycobacteriales > Pseudonocardiaceae > Actinophytocola. The sequence goes on along the minus strand of DATABL010000237.1, from coordinate 2,318 downwards.
TGCGTCGGGCTCTGCATCGGGCGGGTAGCCACCTCCTCGGGGCGTTCTGCCCCACTGCCATGTCCAACGTCGGCGCCGCTCATCGTGTTCCCACACCCCTGCCGTTCCGGTCCAGACTGCTCTGTACCGCCTGCTCGTCCCCGTCAAACGTGATTGTTCGCGATCCCGATGTGAACGTAGTGAGAGCCGCCTGAGAGGGGGCTGAGAAACGAACGGGCACTGCGTTCACCCGATTTCGCCCGGACAACGCTAATCTCACCGTTCGTGGCATCCGATACGCCGACGATCGACTCGGACGCCCTCCACGCCTACGTCGAGGGTTACCTGTCGGAGGACGACGCGCTGGTCACCGCACGGGCCAGGGGCGTGCAGCTCGGGTGCTCGCCGATCTCGCCCGGGGGCGGGGCCGCGCTGCGGTTCCTCGCCACCACGCTGCGGGCCAGAGCCGTGGTCGAGATCGGCACCGGGTCGGGGGTCAGCGGCCTGTACCTGCTGCGGGGGATGGCCCCGGACGGCGTGCTGACCTCGATCGACGTCGATCCGGAGCACCAGGGCACGGCGAAGCGCACGTTCGCCGATGCCGGCATGGGGCCGGGCCGGGCGCGGCTGATCATGGGCCGGGCGCTGGACGTGCTGCCCCGGCTCACCGACGAGGCCTACGACCTGCTGTACGTCGACGCGGCCAAGACGGAGTACCCGGCCTACCACGAGGAGGGCGTGCGCCTGCTCCGCCCGGGCGGCGTGATCGCGTTCGACAGCGTGCTGTGGTCCGGCCGGGTGGCCAACCCGGCCCGCCGCGACGCCGAGACCGTCGCCCTGCGCGAGGTCGCCCGCGCCGTCCGCGACGACGAGCGCCTGGTCCCGATGCTGCTTCCCCTCGGCGACGGGCTACTGGTCGCCGCCAGGACGCACTGATCGGGCGAGTGGGAGTTCGGGCATCAACTGCTGTCCGAGGCCACGAACGCCGCCACGGCGAAGCCCGCCGCCAGGCCCGTCACCAGGATCGCCCAGCCGCCGCCGCTCCACGACGACTCGCCCTGCCACCAGCCCCACACGGCCGTGGCGACCAGCACGAACGGGGCGAACGTGACCAACCCGCCGACGATCCCCGCCCCGATCCGCAGGGTGCTCCGCCGGCGACCGGCCCGCCCACCCGCACGCGCGTCGGCGACCGGGGACATCTGCCACATGTTCCGGTACGGGTCCTGCTCGGGCGGCGGTTGCGGCTGCATATCTCAACGGTATGCGCCCGCGCCGGGAAAAGAACCTACTTGGCACGTTCTCCCTTGCCGAGCACCACGACCCCGCCGGCGCTGACCGTGTACCGCTCGCGGTCGGCGGCCAGGTCGACCCCCACCTGAGCGCCGTCGAGCACCGCCACGTTCTTGTCCAGGATCGCCCGGCGCACCACCGCGCCCCGGCCCACCCGCACGCCCGGCAGCAGCACACTGCCCTCGACCGTGGCTCCGTCGGCGATCTGCACGTCCGCGCTGATCACCGAGTCCTTCACCGACGAACCCGACACGATCGACCCCGGCCCGACGATCGACTCGACCGCCGAGCCGGTGTTCACGAACTTCGCCGGCGGCAGCGGCGGCGTCGCCGTGCGGATCGGCCAGCGCTGGTTGTAGAGGTTGAACACCGGGTGCACCGACACCAGGTCCAGGTGCGACTCGTAGTAGGCGTCCAGCGTCCCGACGTCGCGCCAGTACCCCCGGTCACGCTCGGCCGCGCCCGGGACCTCGTTGTCGTCGAAGTCGTAGACCATCGCGCCGCCCTCGGCGACCAGCATCGGGATGATGTCCCCACCCATGTCGTGCATCGACTCGGGGTTCGCGGCGTCCGCGCGCAGGGCCTCGAGCAGCACCTCGGTGCGGAAGACGTAGTTGCCCATCGACGCGAACGTCACGTCCGGGTCGTCGGGCACGTGCGGCGGCTCCGCCGGTTTCTCCAGGAACCGGGTGATCCGGCCGCCGGCGTCGGAGTCGATGCAGCCGAACGCCTTGGCCTCGGTGCGCGGCACCCGGATCCCGGCGACCGTCACACCCGCGCCGGAGTCGACGTGCTGGGCCACCATCTGCGACGGGTCCATCCGGTAGACGTGGTCGGCGCCGAACACCACGATGTGGTCCGGGCACTCGTCGTAGACCAGGTTCAGCGACTGGAAGATCGCGTCCGCGCTGCCGGTGTACCAGCGCGGGCCGAGCCGCTGCTGGGCCGGCACCGGGGTGATGTACTGCCCGAGCACGCTGGACAGCCGCCAGGTGGTGGAGATGTGCCGGTCCAGCGAGTGCGACTTGTACTGGGTCAGCACGCAC
>DATABL010000236.1:0-12668 GCA_036259595.1 Actinophytocola sp. | reverse complement strand
GGCCGTCGCGGACGTCCGCGACGGCCGCGGATCGGCGGGACCGCGCGAGCAGCGGCACGAGTTGGGTGATGTCGTTGCGGTTGCCGCCAGTCAGCGTCACCGCGAGCGGGATGCCTCCGCCGTCGCAGATCAGGTGGTGTTTGGAGCCGGTCTTGCCGCGGTCGACCGGGCTGGGCCCGGTCTCGGCGCCCCCCTTTTCGCCCGAACGTGGGAAGCATCGACACAGGCGCGGGACCAGTCGATCCGCCCGGCCGCGTTCAGCTCGGCCAGCAGTGTTTGGTGGAGCTGGTTGAACACTCCCGCGGCCGCCAGTCCCGTAACCGTCGCCAGCAGGTCATTCCGGAGCCGAACCCGAGTTCCTGGGGCAGGTCCTCCCAGCCGATCCCGGTGTAGAGCACGAAGAGAATCCCTTGCAGCACCAGCCGATCCGGCAACGGCTTCGGCCCTGACCGGCCGAACCGGCAGCAGCGGCTCGATCCGAGACCACAACTCGTCCGACACAAGCCAGGGCGCGTCGCAACGCGCCCCGACCCCGCACGTAGATCGACTGGTGGATCGTCTCGTGCGACACCCACAACTCCGGCTGATCGGGAAACTCCTGCTTGAGGCTGGCCGCGATCTGGGGTGGCGGCCACCGCTTCTCCAGCAGCGTCCGCACCCGCTCCCGCAACCCGGGGTCAGCGGCCAACTTGGCTGGTTTCGGCCGCCGCGCCCGCACCCGAGCCGCCGCGCCAGCGGCCACCGCCCGATACGCCGCACGGCCACCATGACGGGCCACTTCCCGACTGATCGTCGACGCCGCACGACCCCAACGGGCCAGGTGCGTTTCCCGATCACCTACCAGCCTGGGCGAACCACCGCCGCCCAGGCTCATGCGACAAACCGACCAACCCACAAGCAGGCGTAACCAGGTAACCCGCCCGCACCGCATCCCAGAACAACACCCGCACCACACGCGACAACGGCAACCTGCCAGGCATCACAAACTCCCTGATCACAAGGGGTGTTGCAACGACCGTTGGAAACCGCCGGCCCTTCATCGCGCTCAACGCGACCGAGGAGCCCTTCATCACACGGGGGCCCGGTCGCCGGGAGCCCGGCGAGCGTTGCTGGCCTAGCCGCGGCGGGTGGCTACCTGGTAGTGGCGCACGGCGATGCCGAGGAGCACGCCCCACACCACGAAGTACGGGTCCCACACGGCGAGGTGCCAGTAAAAGGCGTACCAGTCGATGCCCGCGGGAGGCTCGACCGCGCCCACGACGACCAGCAGTTCGGTACCGACCGTGACGCCGCCGTAGCCGATGAGGACCGCGGTGCCCGCCCAGCCCGCGAACAGCATGAGGCCGCGCGGGAAGACCCGGCCCCACCGCTGCACGAGGGCCAGCGCGAAGACCACCCCGGCGACCTTGAGCACGGTGGCGCCCCACGCGAGGACACCGCCCTCCCCCTTTCTCGCCAGCTCCTCGATCTGACCACCGACCGTGTCCAGGCCGATCATGCCGCCCAGCGCCCAGTAGAGGCTGATCGCGGCGAACAGGCCCGCCCACCACGCGGCGGCGTAGGCGGCCCACGTCCGTTGCCGTTCGGCAGTGGGGCGTTCGGTCATGAGCGTCATTGTCCCGCTTCCCGTTTCGTGGCCGCATCCCGCACCGCGCGGAGGATGTCGTGGCGGATGAGGCCGCTGCCCGCCCGCACCAGGAGCCAGTAGCGGCGGAACGCCCGCCGGGTGGCGTCGTCGGTGGCCTGGACCCGTGTCTCGGTGGACAGGACGGTGCCGTCCCCGTCTTCGAGGAACCGGAAGTTCATCGCGACCTTGGACCAGCCCGGGTCGGTGAAGGACTGGAACATCGCCAGGTCACCGCGCGGGATCTCGGGGCGGTCCGGGCGGGTGGCCGTGTAGCAGGCGATGTCGCCGAGGACCAGTTCGCGCGGCGGGTCCGCGACCAGCTCGCGGGGGGCGACGCTGTCGAGGGCACGCCGGTCGGTTCCCAAGACGCGGCCGAACCACGCCGACGGTCCGCCGCGCAGGCGGGTCAGGAACATCGACATGGGCAGGTCCCGGATCCGCAGGTCGTCCAGCGCGGCCCAGGCCCGTTCGGGGGTCGTGGCCAGGCGGGTCTCGTGGTACTCACGCTGTTCATAGTGCGGCAACACCTGCTCCAACAGGGAGCTCATCGCCCTCACCTCCTTCGTCGTAGCGGTCTCTGGTGTAGGACAGCGCGGTCAGCAGATCGCTGCTGCCGACCGGGTCCCGGCCGGGCGCGCCGTCAGGTCTGATGGGCATCGCGCCCACCGACGACCAGCGCAGCCAGCCCGCGTCGTCGACGTAGCTGCGGGTCCGGCCGCCGTTGTCGGCGTGCAGGCAGTACGGGACATCCAGGTAACCCGCGGCGAACGCCTTGATCAGGGCCTTGCCGAGGTCGGCGTCGAGGTCGAGCACCGCGTCGATCAGCGTGACGGCCTGTGCGTGCAGGCCGGTGTCGGGTACCGGGGTCCGACCAGGGACGGTGGCCGCGGCGACCGCACCCGAATGTTCGAGCGCGGCGACGTTCTCCGCGATCGTCGGGATGCGATACGCCTCCGCCTCGGTCTTGACGATCAGCCGCTCCGCGCCTCCGCGGACCGCGAGACGCGCGGAGCTCGCCCGCAGCCGGGCGGCGCCGTCCGGGGTGCGCGGGTACACACCCATGTACGCGTAGAGCACGACGTGCCAGTCGACGTCGGACAGGTAGGCCGCCGCGGCGGTGCGGAGCGCGTGCAGTGCCTCCAGGTCCTGGGCCTCGCTCGTCTGCTGGGTGAGGCTCAGCGACACCGAGCGGATGCCGTGCTGGCGGAAGAACATGCCTTCGAGCACCGACACCGCGACCAGCAGGGCGGGCGGGCAGAGCTGTCCGAGCAGACAGCCGCCGAAACTCTCCAGGTGCGGGGTGAGGCCGCGTCCGGCCAGTTCGGCGAAGCGGCGGGTGGCCGTGGCCCACGAGTGCACCGACCGGGACAGCGGCACCCGGCCGTAGGGCAGGCAGTAGGACACCGGGCCGCCCTCGGTGGCGTCAACCGACAGGTCGGCGAGCGCCTCGACGATCGGTTCGGGGCCTGCGCTGCCGTGCCGCACCTGCACCGGGAAACCGCCGGTGCGCACGTCGGCCAGCAGCACCGAGGTCACCGCGCGGCCGGCGGTGACGATGGGATAGCCGTTCAGGCCGGCCCCACCCGCGCCGCGCAGCGTCGCGAAGTCGCCGACCCTGGTGTAGCTGTCGAGGGTGATCGTGCCGACGGTGGCCGCGTTCGCGGCGCGCGTGGCCAGCAGACCGGTGCGCATCCGGCCCGCGTCGGCGAACCCCATGCGTGGTTGCACGACCAGCTCGCCCCGCGCCGCGGCGACGGACACCGCCGCGGCGAAGGACGGGACGGCTGAACCGTTCACGCCGACTCCATCGCCGGTATCGCCAGCGCGGCGCCGAGGTAGGTGATGAAGTCGTCCAGGCCAGTGCCGTCGGGGAAGGCGGCGTCGAAACCCGCCATGACCAGCTCGGCGGCGAGCGAGGTGTCCTCGCTGCCGCTGACGCCGAGCTTGCCGCCGATCACCACCAGCAGGTCGGACAGGGTCTCGTCGGCACGCAGCCTGTCGATCAGCCTGCGGCCGTCGGCGTGGCCGTGTCCGTTGACCGTGCTGAGCACCACCGCGTCCGGGCGGTGCTCGTGGCACTCGGACAGCAGCAGCTCGTCCGGCACGCACGCGCCGAGGTTCACCACGTCGTGACCGGTCTCCTCCAACAGCAGCTGCAGGAACACCAGGTTCCAGGTGTGCGAGTCCGACGACACGCTGGACAGCAGCACCAGCGGCCGAGGACGGCCTGCGTCACCCATGTCGTTCTCCTCCCGGATCAGCCACAGCCGCCTGCGGTGTCGCGGTCGAACGCGCCGACCGCGGCCAGGGCCGGGGCGGGGATGTCGGCCAGGGGGTCCGGCGCCGTCGGCGCGGGCAGTGCGGGCTCGAAGACGGCGAGGAAGTCGTCGAGCCGGTCGAGGCCCCAGAACTTCTGCATGCCCCACTTGAAGTAGGGGATGCCGAAGATGTCGTCCTCGTGTGCGGAGAGCAGCGCGTCCACACCCGCCGCACGCATCCTCGGGTCGGACGCGGCCGCGAGCAGCGGCTCGACGGGCAGTCCCGCGTCCGCGAGCACTGGCTCGAGCACCTGCTCGTCGCAGATGTTCTCGCCGCGTTCCCACCGGGCCTGCGTCACCACGCGGTAGAACTCGCGGTGCACACCGAGCTGCTTCGCCTTGACCCAGCCCAGGTGCGGCAGCTCCCACCACGAGTCGACGTCGATGGGCCAGCGCATCGCGTAGCCGAACTTGGCGGCGAGGCGTTTGGTGTCGTTGAGGATGTAGAGGTGCTTGGCCTTGCTCATGTTCGTGTAGTGGAACTCGCCGCCGCGTTCCGCGAGCAGCCGCGCGGTCTCGGCGTCCGGGTCGAAGAACGGGATGAAGTCGATCACCTCGTCGGCGTTCGGGATCCGTTCCTCCAGGCGTCGCAACGCCATCCAGCTGAACGGGCTGCGCAGCGAGAAGTAGAGCTTCGGCTTCTTCTTGGGGGTCTTCACGCGCGGTCTCCCAGCAGAGCGTTCTTGGTGTCCTCGTCGAGGACGGCGACGGTGCCCGCGTCGGGGCCGCGGCTGACCGCGTAGCCGTGCATGATCGTGCCGGTGGCGGTGTGCACGAGACGGTCGCCGCGCCGCACGTAGGTATCGAAGGTGGCGGTGTAGGAGATGTCCTTGAGGAAGTCCTGCACCGTGAACACGGTGTGGATGGTCTCCTCCATGTGTGCGTCGGCGAGCAGCCGGATCCGCGCGCGGGACACCACCGGGATCCAGCCGCGCTCGTCGAGGAGCACGCCGACGCCGAGGCCGCGGTCGTGCAGCATACGGTCCACGACCTCCTCCATGGCGCGGACGTAGGCCGAGTGCTGCACGCGGCTCGAGTAGTGGCAGTAGAAGTAGGGCGCGCGCCACGACCACAGGTAGGAGCCGGAGCCGGGCGGGGTGAGCACGTCGGCGACGTCCGCACCGTCCGGGATGGACAGGCCGTCGTCGTCCGCGTCGGCTAGTGCCGCGACCTCCGGAAGCACGATCGGCGCCACCGACGACGGGACCGGCTCACTGGCGGGAGCGTCCTTCTCGGCGATCAGCGCGACCCGCAGCTTGCCCTTGAGCGCGATGGCCTGCCCGTCACCGTCCCGCACGAGGATCTGCGCGGTGAACGCGGCGCCGTGGCCCGGCTTCTGCCGCTCCGAGGGCGTGACGACGACCTCCACCTCGTCGTCGACCTCTAGCACGTGCGGCAGCTGCACCGAGCAGTCCACGATCTCCAGGCCGACGCCGTGCCGGTGGTAGAGTTCGCGGGCGCCGAGACCGTTGTCCCGGAAGTGCTTGAGCACCGCGGCCTCGACCAGGTACATGAAGTGCTTGAACCCGATCCAGGTGCGGATGTTCGCGCCCTCGTAGGCCGGGGTCGACGTCAGGACCGTGGGTCCGGAGTCGGTGATGGTCGTCATCGTGTGTGCCCTCCAACGGTGAGCGCGTTCGTGGTCAGGAAGCCGGCCACCTCGGCCGCGACGTCGGCGGCCTGCTCCAGGTGGCAGAAGTGGGTGTAGTGCTCGTGCGTGTGCACGGTGGCGGCGGGCAGTGCCGCGCCGAGCGCCGCGGCCCGGTCCGGGGACAGTGACGGGTCGGTCGTCCCGGCCGTCACCAGCACCGGGACCTCCACAGTGGACAGGTCGAGGTCGGCGGAGTCGGCGAAGTAGTCGAAGAACACCGGGAACACCGTCGGCATCAGGTGGTCCTCCAGGCCGCGTTCCATGATGGCCAGCACGTCCGGTTCGACGGACCGCCCGCCGAGCCCGACCCGCAGCCCGGTGCGGATGGTGGTGCGCAGCGCGGCGCGGGACTGCTCCCGCACCCCCTCCGGGTCCATGTGCACCGGCCGGTAGAACGGGGCGACCAGCGCCGCGGCCGCTGGCCGGTGCCCGGCGGCGAGCAGTTCGAGGGTGGCGGTGGCGCCGAACGAGTGGCCGAGCAGCCGGTGGGCTGGTTCGTCCACCAGTTCCAGCGCCCTGGCGAGCCAGGTGCCCGGGGTGGCCTCGGCGTGCCAGCGGTAGTCGTTGCCGGACCGCCACGGCAGGTCGAGCGCGATCACCCGGAAGCGGTCGACGAGCCGCGACGCGACCGGGTCCCAGCTGCGCCAGCCGTCCTCGATGCCGTGCGCGGCGAGCAGGACCGGGCCGTCGCCGGTGGTCCAGGCGGCCAGGTCACCGCGCTCGCCCAGTTTGACCCACGTCATGGCACCCCCACGAGTGCGCGGACCCCGGTGACCGGCATGGCCGCGTAGCTGTCGGCGTCGCTGCCGCAGGCGACGACCTGGTCGGTGCCGAGCGCGGCCGCGACGGCCACCCCCAGCACCCCGGCCGCGCCGTGGGTCTCCAATGGGAGGTCCACTGTGGAGTCGAGGCGGGTGCGGGCACGGGTGAGCATGCCGAGCGCCGGTGCCGTGCCCGCGCCGTCCGGTTCGAGGACCACCGCGGCGGCCGCGGTACGCAGGCCGGGGCAGAGCCGCGTGGCGATCTCGTCGTCCGGTTCGACGCCGACCACGACCGCGCGGTGCGTGCGGCCCGTGCGGACGAGCAGCGCGCCGAGCCGGACCGCGTCGAGCCCGGCGGTAGCGCCACTGCAGACCATGAGGTTGGGGCCGGTGAAGCCGAAGCGCAGCGCGATGCTGCTGGCGATGATGTTGCTGGACGCGTTCGGCGCGACCAGCGGGCTCACCGCGCGGCCGCCCTCGGTGCGGACCTGGTCGACTACCTCGCAGACGGTGGCCACGTTGCCCAGGTTCGACGCGACGACGACCGCGGTGCCCGGTGCGCCCGCGACCGGTTCGGTGAGCCTGCCCGCCGGCAGGCCCAGCGCGACCTGCGTGGCGCACAACGCGAGCCGGGTGGCCGGTTCCTTGGCCAGCAGACCCTTCCTGCCGAGCACGCGGTGTGCCTCGTCGGGCCCTGCCGCGGGTTCGGCTGGTGAGCCAGGAAGGTCCGCGGCGGACAGTCCGGGGACGTGCACGGCGTGTCCGGTGATCGCGACCCGCATGGTCAGACCTCCACCATCGTCACGGCGTTGACCCCGCCGAAGCCGAACGCGTCCACCTGTGCGATCCGCGCTGTGAGCGGTGCCGAGGCACCGAGTACGAACTCCAGCGCGGCCGCCTCGTCGATCGGTGCCGACAGGCCGGTGACCGCGGGCACGACGCCGGCGCGCAGTGCGTCGACCGCCACCACCAGGCTCATCAGCGCCGCACCGCCCGAGGTGTGCCCGACCGCGCCCTTGATGCCGGTGACCGGCGGGGTGTGCGTGCCGAAGACCTCGGTGAGGGCGGCGGCCTCGGTCGGGTCGTTGAGCGCGGTGCCGGTGCCGTGGGCCAGCACCAGACCGACGTCGCCGGGACCCAGCCCGGCACGGCCGTGCGCGTCCCGCATGGCGGCGGCGATGCCGTGGCGGTCCGGGGCGGTCTCGTGGAACGCGTCGCAGCTCAGGCCGACGGACCGGATCCGCGCGAGCGGTTCTGCGCCGTCCGGTTCGATGACGACCGCCACCGCACCGTCACCCAGGAGCACTCCGCCGCGGTCGGTGTCGAACGGCGCGACGTGGGTGGTCGGCTCGTCGCCGACCCGGCCGATCATCGCGAGCATGCTCTCGGTCATCGTGTCGGTACCCGCCACGATCACCGCGTCCGCCTCGTCCTGAGCCAGCATGTCCATGCCGACGGCGAGCGCGTAACCGCCTGCTGAGCAGGCGTTCGAGATGGTCAGCACCTCGGTCACGCCGGGCAGCACGGCACGGACCGCCGCGTCGAAGTGCAGGTCCGGCAGCGTGAGCTCGGCGCCGTCGGCGTGCCAGCGCTCCACGCTGCGCAGCTCACGCAGCCCGGAACCCACCACGACGGCGACCCGCTTGGCGGCCGGGTCGAGACCGGCTTCCCCGGCGGCCCGTGCCACCACGTCCGCCAGCCACCTGCTGGGCCGCAGCTGAGTTTCCGCGCCGTCCTGGATGGGGTAGCAGTACCCGACGCGCAGCGCTTCGCTGTCCAGCGTGGACAGTGGAGCGACACCGGTCGCACCCGACAGCAGCGCGGCGAAGGTCTCCCCGGCGTCGCCGAGACAGGTCACCATCGCCGTGCCGGTGACGGCGACCGGGCTACTCGCTGGCACGGTCACGACCGCTCCAGCCACGCAGTACCGCCGCGCCGACGACACCGTCCGGGGTGTGCGAGGTCAGCACCGACACGGCCCCGTCGAGTGCGGGGTCGCCGCGGTGCAGGGACAGCAGCGCGGCGAGCTGCAACGCGTTGGACGCGCTCAGGGCCTCACCGGTCTGCTGTTTGACCCGGAGCCTGCGCGGCGCCGTGCCGAGGACGTCGGTGATGGCCCGGTCCTCGTAGCCGTCCTTCGCTGGCATGCCGTTCTCCGCCGACGCCACCGCGTGCACGTCCCCCGCCGGGACACCAGCGCGGTCCAGCGCGCGGCGCAGGCACCGGGCCAGCGTGGCGGAGAAGTCGACGTCGGGGTCATTCTCGTCGTCGGGGATGTGGGTGGCGACCTCGACGGACAGCACCTCGGCATCCGGAGTCCGGCCTGCCGCGCGGACGCGGTCCGCGTCCTCCACGACGAAGATCGCGGCGCCCTCGCCCGCGGGCAGCTCGCCGCCGTGCTCACGCATGGCGAACTGGTTGGCCCAGGCCACCTGCGGCCCGAACTCCTCCACCGCGCCGACCATCAGCGTGTCCGCGCGGTCCAGCGCGATCAGCGACCGGGCGTAGCGCAACGCGGTCAGCACGGCCACCGAGCCACCCGCGAGCGTCGCGTTGACGCCCCGCAGGCGGTACCGGATCGCCGACTGTCCGGCCGCGGCGTTCATCACCGCGTTGGGGAAGATCAGCGGGTTGACCAGGTACGGCTTCTCCTCGACGAACGTGGCTTTGCTGTAGTCGCTCGTCGACTTGACGCTGCCCGCCGTGGTGCCGAGCGCGACACCCACCCGCTGCGTGTTCTCGTCGGTGATCTCCAGCGCGGCGTCGGTCAGCGCCTGCCCGCAGGCGACCATCGCGAGCGCGGTGCTGCGGTCCAGGAACGTCGTGCCCTTGCGGCCGAGGTGGTCGCGCGCGCGGAAGTCGGTCATGGCGAAGGCGTCGGTGCGGGGGAGCGGCTCGTCGAACATCTCGCTGACGTCCGTGCGCCCGTCCTTGCCCGCCCGCAGGTTCGCGGCGAACTCGTCGGCGCCGACGCCGATCGGGCTCGCCACGCCCCACCCGGTGATGGCCAGCGTGGTCATGAGTACCGTCCGAAGATAGTGATGGCGTTGTTGCCGCCGAAGGCGAAACCGTTGACCTGGGCGATGTTCACCGGCTGGTAGCGGGCTTCGTTCGGCACCGGATCGATCGGCGGCATCTGCGGGTCGAGCTCGCCGAAGTTGATGGTCGGCGGCAGGAAAGAGTCGTGGATGCCGAGGACCGACGCGATGACGCTGAACCCGGACGCCGCGCCCATGGTGTGCCCGAGCATCGACTTCACCGAGCTGATCGGCGGTGGGGCGCCGTCGAACGCCTCGGCGGTCGCGGTCGCCTCGGTCAGGTCGTTGGCCGGGGTGCCGGTGCCGTGCGCACAGATGTAGTCCACATCGGACGGATCAGTACCCGCGTTGCGGTGGGCCATCCTGATGCACCGGACGATGGAGTCCTTGTTCGGCGCGGTCATGTGGTCGGCGTCGCAGTTGAGCGCGTACCCGAGCACCTCGGCGTAGATGCGGGCGCCGCGCGCCAGCGCTGAGTCGAGGCTCTCCAGGAACACCGCGGCGCCGCCCTCCGCGGTGAGGATGCCGGTGCGGTCCTTGTCGAACGGGCGGCAGGCATTCTCGGCCACCGCGCCGAGCCGGAAGAACCCGGCGTGGCCCCACCGTTCGAGCGAGTCCGCGCCACCGGCGACCATGTAGTCCTGCTCGCCGGTGTGGATCTGGTCGTAGGCGTGCCCGACGGCGTAGTTGCTCGCCGAGCACGCGGTGGACAGGGTCAGCGCCTCGCCGGTCAGTCCCAGCTCCCGGTTGACCGCGACGGCCAACCGGGAGGCCGGGATGTGGCCCATGAGTGCGCGGTCGACCCCCGCGAAGCCGACGGTGAGCGAGTCCTCGGTGAGGGCTTCCAGCACCTGGGACTCACCACCCGTCGTGCCCATGCACGAGCCTGCCGCCGACGAGGACAGCTCCGTCGGGTCGATCCCGGCGTCGGTCACGGCGAGGCGGGCGGCGGACGCGGCGAACTGGCTCGTCCGGCCCCACTTTTCCGGGGAGATGCGCTCCAGCAGGCTCTTCGGCTCGAACTGCGGCACCCCGCCCGCCATGACGTGCGGGAACCCGGTGGTGTCGAAGCTCTCGATCTCCGAGATGCCGCTGCGGCCGGCCCGGAGCCCGGCGCCGAACGCCTCTGCTCCGATACCGATGCTCGACACCGGCCCGACGCCGGTGATGACGACTCGACGGTTCATGACTTCGTCCTGTTCAGAAGAGGGTCAGTCCTGCCAGCCGGCGTACTTCGCGACGACCTCGTAGACGGCCGACAGGTTCACCATGTTCGGCAGCTCGGCCTGCGGGATGTCGATCTTGTACTTCTTCTCGATACGGGCGAGGATCTCGATGGCGCGCAGCGAGTCCGCGTCGTGGTCCTCGATGAACATGCTGGTGGGGGTGATCTCGTCGTCCTCGATCTCGAGCACCTCGACCGCGATGTCGCGCAGCTCGTCCATCTTGGCCTGGTTGATGGCGGTGGTCATGTTGTCGTTCTCCCTGTCGTTGTTCCTGTCGGTGTTACAGGTCCTCATCCGCGCGCAGCACCGCCAGCATCGACCCGACCGTCACGACAGGACGGTCGTCGACGCGGACCTCGCCACGCATGAACGCGTTGTCTCCCTTGACACTTTCCAGCTCGACGACGTGCCGCAGCACGTCGCCGGGATAGGCGGCACCGGTCACGACGATGTCGCGGGCCGAGCCGAAGATCAGCGTGCCGGTGTGCTGCTCACCCGAGAGCGCCGCGGAGTGCAGCCACAGCACCCCGCCCGCCTGGCCGAGCGACTCGACCATCAGCGAGACCGGGAAGGCGTGGTCGGCGTCGGCGTCGAGACCCGCGTAGCAGGGCTCGCTGCCCGAAATCGCCTTGGTGGCCACGATCCTGCGGTCCTGCTCGAACTCGACCACGCGATCAATCTGCAGGATCGGGTGGCGGTGCGGCAGGATCCGCTTGATGTCGGCGTGCTGGATGGTGGTCATGGCCGCACCCGCAGCGCCAGCGTGATCCGGCCACAGCTCTGACCGTCGGCGCGGTGGCACTTCGCCTTGACCCGCACGATCGACGGGGCCTCCGTGGACCGGTCCATCGTCAGGTCGGCGGTGAGCCGGTCGCCGGGCAGGAGCGGGGCCTTGAAGTGGACCGAGGTGATCCCCACCAGGTGCGCGGTCGCGCCGTCGACCTCCAGCGCGGCGCGGGCCGCCTGGAGGACGGTCTCGATGGTGAAGACACCGGGGTAGATCGTGAAGTGCGGGTAGTGCCCGGCCAGGTACGGGTCGTCGGCGACGATGTCCTTGATCGCCGTCACGGTGCCGTCCGCACCGATCTCGGTCTTGTCCACGGCGGACAGCGGGGAGGCGTACACGTCAGATCACGATCCCGCCGTCGACCTGCACGACCTGGCCGGTGATGTAGGAGGCGCGGTCGGAGACGAGGAACGCGACCAGGTCGGCCACGTCGTCCACCTGGCCGAACCGCTTGAGCGGGATCGTGCCGAGCGCGGTGTCGCGGGCCTTGTCCGGCAACGCGGCGGTCATGTCGGTCTCGATGAAACCGGGGGCGACGACGTTGACCCGCACGCCGTAGGGGGCCATCTCCTTGGCCAGGGCCTTGCTCATGCCGTTGATGCCCGCCTTCGCGGCGGAGTAGTTGGTCTGCGCGCGGTTGCCGTAGACACCGGCGACCGACGACATGTTCACGATGGCCCCGGCACGGCGCTTCATGAAGCCGAAGGACATCACCCGGCAGAACGTGAACGTGCCGGTAAGGTTGGTGTCGATGACCGCGTTCCAGTCCTCGGCAGGCATCAGCACCATCGGGTTGTCCCTGGTGATGCCCGCCGAGTTGACCAGCGTGTTGATCGTGCCGAGCTCCGCCTCCGCGGACTTGACGAACGTCTCGACCGCTTCCGCGTCGGCGACGTCGCAGGCGGCGTGGTAGTACCGGACCCCGCGCTTGGAGAGCTCACGGGCGGTCCCCTCGGCGGCCGCGGACTCGGAGCGGTAGCAGAACGCCACCTCGAAGCCCTCGTCGGCCAGCCGCAGGGCCACGCCCCGGCCGATGCCCCGGGACGCCCCGGTGACCAGTACTCGACGCTGCTCTGACATCGCCAACCTCGTGTCTTGTGTGGACATAGCTACTTTTCCTTGTGTCCCAACCGAAGCTAGCCACCGCCGGTCGGGTTACCAATCGTTCTTCCACTTCCTGCAACCGGTGCGATGAAGGGGTCCTTCATCACACGGGGCCGGGGGCCGGGGCATCGGCCGGGGCGTGGCCCTGCGGCTGGC
>DATABL010000235.1:0-5432 GCA_036259595.1 Actinophytocola sp. | reverse complement strand
CCGTCCCAGGAACGGGTGATCCGCGCGGCCCTCGCCGACGCCGGCCTGTCGCCCGCGGACGTGGACGCGGTGGAGGCCCACGGCACCGGCACCGTGCTCGGGGATCCGATCGAGGCGCAGGCGTTGCTCGCCACCTACGGGCAGGGGCGCGAGGAACCGTTGTGGCTGGGGTCGATCAAGTCCAACATCGGGCACGCCCAGGCCGCCGCCGGCGCCGCCGGCCTGATCAAGATGATCATGGCGATGCGGCACGGCCGCCTGCCCGCCACCCTGCACGTCGACGACCCGACCCCGAAGGTCGACTGGTCCGCCGGTGCGGTCGAACTGCTCACCGACGCCCGCGGCTGGCCCGAGGTCGACCGGCCGTGGCGCGCCGGTGTCTCGTCGTTCGGGGCGAGTGGCACGAACGCGCACGTCATCGTCGAGCAGGCGCCGCGGGACGAACGGCCGAGCCCGACCGCCTCGGGCCCGGTGGTCTGGGCGGTGTCGGCCCGGACCGAGGAGGCCCTGGCGGACCAGGTGCGGCGGTTGCGGGACTGGGTGCGCGCCCACCCGGACGTCGCACCCGCGGACGTGGCGGCGTCGCTGCTCGGACGGGCGATGTTCGAGCACCGCGCGGTCGCGGTCGGCGAGACCACCGACGAACTGCTGTCCGAACTGGACACCTCCCGCCCGGCCACCCGGCCGGGTCGGGTGGTGTTCGTGTTCCCCGGCCAGGGGGCGCAGTGGGCCGGGATGGCGGCGGAGCTGATGGACGCCGCGCCGGTGTTCGCGCGGCGGATGGGGGAGTGCGCGGACGCCCTCGCCCCGCACATCGACTGGTCGCTGCTGGACGTGGTCCGGGACGTGGACGGTGCGCCGCCGTTGGAGCGGGTGGACGTGGTGCAGCCGGTGCTGTTCGCGGTCATGGTGTCGCTCGCGGCGGTGTGGGAGTCGGCGGGGGTGCGGCCGGACGCGGTGGTGGGCCACTCGCAGGGTGAGATCGCCGCCGCGTGTGTCGCCGGCGCGCTGTCGCTGACCGACGCCGCCCGGATCGTCGCGGTCCGGTCCCGACTCCTGCGCGAGCACACCGCCGGCGTGGACGGCGCGATGCTGTCCGTCATCGACACCGAGACCTCGGTACGGGAACGGATCGCGGACATTCCGGGGGTGAGCGTGGCGGCGGTCAACGGGCCGCGTTCGGTCGTCGTCGCGGGTGGGACCGAGTCGGTGCACCGGCTGGAGAAGGTGTTGTCGGAGGCCGGAGTGATGCGCTGGCAGGTGTCGGGCGTCAACTTCGTCGGGCACTCCTCGGCGGTCGAGGTCGTCGAGCAGTCCCTGCTGGAGGCGCTCGCCGGGCTGCGGCCCCGGGCGTCCCGGGTGCCGTTCTACTCCACGGTCACCGGCGGAGTCGTCGACACCACGACCCTCGACGCCGGCTACTGGTACCGCAACCTCCGCGACACCGTGCGCTACCACACCGCGACCCGCGCCCTGATCGACGACGGCCACAGCGTCTTCGTCGAGGTCAGCGCGCATCCGGTCCTCGCCATGGGCACCGCCGAGACCGACGGCGACGTGGCCGTGGTCGCCACCCTCCACCGCGACGACGGCGGCACCCGGCGCGTCCTGTCGGCGCTGGCCGAGGCGTTCGTCGCCGGCGTGGACGTGGACTGGCGCGCGGTGAGCGAGCCCGGCGGCCACCTCGACCTGCCCACCTACGCCTTCCAGCACGACCGGTACTGGATCAGCCCGACCCCCGGTGCCGGGAACCTGACCGCCGCCGGGCTCGGAACCGCCGACCACCCGCTGCTGGCCGGCTCGATCCACCTCGCCGGCGGCGGCTGGCTGTTCACCGGCCGCTGGTCGACCCAGGACCACCCCTGGCTCGCCGACCACGCGGTGTTCGGGCAGGTCGTGGTCCCCGGTGCGGCGCTGGTCGAGCTGGCGGCCGCCGCCGGCGCGCGGATCGGCTGCCCGGTCGTCGAGGAGCTCACCCTCGAAGCGCCGATCGTCCTCACCGAGGACACGCCGACGACCGTTCAGGTCCGGGTCGACGGGAGCGGTCACGTCACGGTCCACACGCGAACGCACGACGAGCAGGAGTGGGTCCAGCACGCCACCGGCCGCCTCACCGACACCGCCGGGCCGGTCACGGGGGAGACCGGGTGGCCGCCCGAGGACGCGGACCCCGTTGCTCTGGACGGGTTCTACGAGACGCTGGCCGAGCGCGGGTTCGGCTACGGGCCGGCGTTCCAGGGACTCCGGGCCGCGTGGCGGCGTGGTGACGACTTCTACGCCGAGGTGGCGGCGGCCGAGGACGACGGTTTCCTCGTGCACCCCGCCGTGCTGGACGCCGCGTTCCACGCGGTACTGACCGAGGCGACCGACGACGTGGTGCTGCCGTTCTCCTGGTCGGGCGTTCAGCTCCACGGCCCCACCGCGTCGGTGCTGCGGGTCCGCCTGACCCGCGTCGGCGACGAGACGATCCGGATGGTCGCCACCGACACCGCGGGCAACCCCGTCGTGTCCGTGGACGCCGTAGCCGGACGACCCGTGTCCGCCGACCAGATCGCGGCCGCGCGCACCACCGGGGATCCCCTCTACGAGGTGACCTGGGTGAACGCCCCCACCACCGGCCCGGTCGGCACGGTCGCGGTTCTCGGCGAGGGCCGCTACCCGGACCTGTCGTCCCTGGTGTCCGATGTGGAGTCCGGCGCCGTGCTGCCCGAATGGGTCGTCCACCCGGTGGTGCCCGCGGCCGAGGGCACCGTGCCGGAGCGCGTCCGCGCCAACCTGGGCCAGGTGCTGGGCCTGCTCCAGGAGTGGCTGCACCACCCCGAGTTGGCCGCCAGCCGGCTCGTGATCAGCACCCACAACGCCGTGGACACCGACGACGTGGACGTGACGGTGGCCCCGGTCTGGGGCCTGGTCCGCAGCGCCCAGACCGAGAACCCCGACCGCTTCACCCTGGTCGACGGCACCGGCGACGTCCGGGCCGCGCTGGCCACCGGCGAACCCCAGGTCACCGTCCGCGACGGCCGCGCCCGCGTCCCCCGGCTCACCAGGACCACCCTGCCCGCACCCACGACAGCGCTCGACGGCACCGTCCTCGTCACCGGCGGCACGACCGGTCTCGGCGCCCTCACCGCCCGCCACCTGGCCACCCACCACGGGGTGCGGAACCTCGTCCTCACCAGCCGCCGCGGCCCGGACACCCCGGGCGTGACCGAACTGGTCGACGACCTCACCGCGGCCGGCGCCTCGGTGCGCGTGGAAGCCTGCGACGTCACCGACCGGAACGCCCTCGCCGCCCTGCTCGACACCGTCACCCCACTCGACGTCGTCGTCCACAGCGCCGGCGCACTCGACGACACCGTCGTCACCTCCCTGGATCCCGAACGCCTCCACCGCGTCCTCGCCCCCAAGGTGGACGCGGCTTGGCACCTGCGCGAACTCACGCACGACCGCACGACCCTCGTGCTGTTCTCCTCCGTGTCCGGCGTCCTCGGCGGGCCGGGACAGGCCAACTACGCCGCGGCCAACGCCTTCCTCGACGCCCTCGCCCACCACCGCGCCAACACCACCTCCCTGTCCTGGGGCCAGTGGCAGGCACGCACCGAGCTCACCAGCCATCTCACCGACGGCGACCACGATCGGCTGGCGGCCCTCGGCATCCACCCGATGCCGGTCGCCACCGCCCTGCGGCACCTCGACTCCGCCATCGCGGCCACCGGCCCGCACTACTGCCCGACCCTGCTCGACCCCGCCGCGCTGAGCCCCGACATCGCGCCGCCCATCCTGCACCGGCTGGTCCGGGCGACCCGGAAGGCCACCAGGCCGGTGAGCGGCCTGCTCCAGGAACTCGCCGCGCTCCCGCCGCACCAGCACCACGACCACCTCCAGCAGCTGGTCCGCACCATCACCGCGACCGTCCTCGGGCACTCCGACCCCCACGCCGTCCAGCCGACGACGAACTTCCGCGACCTCGGCTTCGACTCCCTGACCGCGGTACGGCTCCGCAACCAGCTCGGCCAGGCCACCGGGCTCACCCTCACCCCGACGCTCGTCTTCGACCACCCCACCCCGCACGCGCTCACCGCGTACGTCCTCGACCGCCTCCAGCCGAGCGCGCCCGCTGCTCCGGTCACGCCGGTGACCGTGGTCGCCGACGACGAACCGATCGCCGTGGTGGGGCTCTCGTGCCGGTTCCCCGGCGGGGTGTCGTCGGCGGAGGAGCTGTGGGAGCTGGTCGCCTCCGGCGGGGACGCGGTGTCCGGGTTCCCGACCGACCGCGGCTGGGACCTGGAGACCCTGTTCGACCCGGACCCGGATGCCGCGGGGTCGAGCCACTCGCGGTCGGGCGGGTTCGTCGACGGCGTGGCGGACTTCGACGCGGCGTTCTTCGGGATCAGCCCGCGTGAGGCGTTGGCGATGGATCCGCAGCAGCGGCTGCTGCTGGAGGGCGTGTGGGCGGCGTTCGAGCACGCGCGGATCGACCCGAACTCCCTGCGCGGCACCGACACGGGCGTGTTCGCCGGCATCATGCACCAGGACTACGGGTTTCTCTCGCAGTCCCGCCCGGACCTCGCCGGCTACCTCGGCCTCGGGACCTCCGCGAGCATCGTCTCCGGGCGGGTGGCGTACTCGTTCGGGTTCGAGGGTCCGGCGTTGACGGTGGACACGGCGTGTTCGTCGTCGTTGGTGGCGGTGCACCTGGCGGCGCAGTCGCTGCGTCGGGGTGAGTGTTCGTTGGCCGTGGCCGGGGGAGCGACGGTCAACTCCACCCCGAACGTGTTCGTCGAGTTCTCCCGGCAGCGCGGCATGTCCCCCGACGGCCGCTGCCGGTCGTTCGCCGCCGGCGCCGACGGCACGGGGTGGGGCGAGGGTGTCGGCGTGCTCGTGCTGGAGCGCCTGTCCGACGCACGCCGCAACGGGCACCGCGTCCTGGCGGTGGTGCGCGGTTCCGCCGTCAACCAGGACGGGGCGTCCAACGGCCTGACCGCGCCGAACGGGCCGTCCCAGGAACGCGTGATCCGGGCGGCTCTCGCGAACGCCGGACTGTCCACAACGGACGTCGACGCGGTCGAGGCCCACGGCACCGGAACCGTGCTCGGCGACCCGATCGAGGCCCAGGCGCTCCTCGCCACCTACGGTCAGGGGCGCGACGAGCCGTTGTGGTTGGGGTCGATCAAGTCGAACATCGGGCACGCGCAGGCCGCGGCGGGGGCGGCCGGCCTGATCAAGATGATCATGGCGATGCGGCACGGCCGTCTGCCGGCGACCCTGCACGTGGATGAGCCGACCCCGAAGGTGGACTGGTCGGCCGGTGCGGTCGAGCTGCTGACGGAGGCCCGGGAGTGGCCCGGGGTGGAGCGGCCTCGTCGGGCGGGGGTGTCGGCGTTCGGTGCGAGCGGGACGAACGCGCACGTGATCGTCGAGCAGGCACCGGC
>DATABL010000234.1:0-11249 GCA_036259595.1 Actinophytocola sp. | reverse complement strand
GCTGGCGCGGCGCCGCGCCTACCTGCACCCGCTGCGCTGGACCTCACTCGGCCTGTCCCTGATCGAGGCGATGCAGATCGGCATGCCGGTGGTGTGCCTGGCGTCCACGGAAGCCGTCGAGGCGGTACCCCAGGAGGCCGGGATCCTCTCCACCCGCCTCGACGTCCTGGCCGACGGCCTCCGCGAGCTGATCGCCGAGCCGGAGCTGGCCAGCCGGATGGGCAAACACGCCCGCGAGTACGCCCTGCGCCGCTACGGCCTGCCCCGCTTCCACGCGGACTGGGACCGGCTGCTGACCGACATCACTCCTTCGTGACGTCGGCGAACACCGCCCCGACCTCGTTCGGCCCGCGGTACTCACGGTCGGGCATCAGCAGCAGGCACTCGAGCAGGTCCTCGTCGGCACCCCGCCGGCGCGCGTAGTCGACCAACCCGTCCCGCGAGGCCGGGAACCCGATCCCCGCCACCATCTTCTGCGCCTGCGTGTGCGTAGGTTGCATGCCCCCGTTTACCACCCACGCCGAGAACGAAAACGATTGAGCGCTCGCGAACGGGGGCACCCGGCGCCCATGACCGAGAACCGAGGACGCACCGAACACCCGGAGGAACCCGCCGAGGGCGGCCGCGAGGAAGGCGAGGAGGCCGAGGAGCGAGTCCGCGAAGAACAGACCCGCGACGAGGACTGACGCGCTCACCGCAGGTTGGCGACGATCGCGGCGGCGAACTTCGGGCTCAGCGGGCACGTGCCCGGTTTCGTCTCTCGACCTCGGGATTCGTCCAGCTTGAACGACGCACCGGTGCCGTGCGCGACGTACATGGCACAACCGCGGTCCTTGATGTAGAGGCCGAGCAACGCGCGGTGCCCGTCGACCTGGGTCGCGGTCATGTTCCGCCGGTTCTTCGGATCGGCGGTGTGGTCGACCGACGGGTACGGCGTGAAGCTCACCGCACCGCTGACCGTGTGCCACACGCAGTACGTTTCGGTGGCCCGTTCCTTCCGCGGGTCGAGGACGCTACCGACATCGGCGGCCTCCTCGTCGCTCAACACGCGGCACGGATCCTCGACCAACTCCGCGAGGGTGTAGGTGCGGTCCACCGGTTCGCTGGTGGTGGGCACCGTGGTAGCCGGCGCCGTCGTCGTGCTGGCCGGCGCCGCCTCGTTCTCGGTGGTGGCGCACCCGGTGAGGACACCGACCGTGAGGAGGGCGAGCACAGCGGCGCGAGCAGGGGAGAACGACACCCACGCAAGCTAGCGCGTGACCGGCCCGAGGTGGAGCGCCTCGGCATGGACCGGCCAGACGGTTGATGACCAGCAGGCCGCTGTCAGTCCTCCTGCTCCGCCACGTCGGGGTCGGTTCGCGCGCCGTCGAACGAGTCGACATCGACGGCAAGGAGGGTGTCCTGTATGTGGCGGTAGCTGGGTACCTCGGCGGAGACCGGCAGGCCGTCGCGGACGGCTTGAGCGGTGTCGGCGACTGTTCGCACCGCCGTGCGGAACAGCAGCGAGCCGGTGCTGACCCGGCTGACGCCGAGGGCGGCGAGCCGGTCCATCGTGTGCCTGCCGGGTAGGTACAACACGTTCAGTGGCACGGTCAGGGTAGACACGACCGCCCTGATGTCGTCCTCGGCGGCGACGCCGGGCACGAAGACGCCGTCTGCCCCGGCCGCCTCGTACCGCTCGGCCCTGCTCAGGGCCGCGGCCAGCCCGCCGGCGCCCAGCCAGTACGTGTCGACCCGGGCGTTGAGGAACAGAGCGGGAACGCGCTGCTTGACCGCGCGGATGAGATCGTCCTGCCGACCGGGATCGGCGAGGGTGCCGTCGGGTCGTCCGTCCTCCAGGTTCATACCCACGGCACCGGCCTCGGCCAGTTCGGCGGCGAGTTCGGCGACGTCGGCGGGTTCGTCGCTGAAACCCGCTTCGACGTCCACGGTGCACAGGCAGGGAAGCGTGGCGAGCCGGTGGGTGAGGGCGACGGTCTCGTCACGGATCAACCCGTGGGCATCCGGTAGGCCGGCGGCGGCGGCGACTCCCAGGCTGGTGGTACCGATCGCGGTGAAGCCCGCGGCGACGAGAACGGCGGCCGTGGCGTAGTCCCAGGCGTTCGGCAGCAGAAACGGCTGTCCCGGCCGGTGCAATGCCCGGAACGTCGCGGCGGCGTCCGTGCTCACCGCCTCACCACCAGTTCGATCGGCACGCGCAGTGCGGTGGACTGCTCGTACCGGACTTGTGGGTCGACGAGCCGGCAGCCCCGGACGGACTCCAGGACGCCTGCGGCGATGGCTGTCGCGTGGCCGTGGCCGGGGCACTGGTGTGACCCGGCGCCGAACGGAAGGCCGCCCGCGGCGAGGTCGATCTCGACGACCGCGCCGGTGTCGGATGCCAGTCGACGGGTCACCCGCACCGGAGGGTCGTGCAGCAGCGTCTCGGCGACGATCGCGTCCACCGGCCGCTCCGTGTCCGTTTCCGTGTCCGCTCGCAGCATGGCCAGGGCCGCGTTCCCGATCAGGCCGGCGGTCGCGTCGCAGGCCTGCACCAGTAGTCCGATCCTGGCCGCGGTGCGTTCGTCGGGCACCCCACCGAGTGCCTCGACGAGCCGGACGACTGCCTCGTCGGCGGGTTCTTCCGCGCCACTGCCGGGTTGGTAGGCCCTGGCTGTCACCGCGACGGCATCGATGGGAACCGGAGGCATCGCCAGGGCGGCGACGAGCACGTCGATCGGGACCACGCGAGCCACCCGCGCCATGAGGTCGAACGGGTGTCCGCCGATGGCGTCGAGCGCGTCGTACGTGCGTTCCGTGGCCAGCCGGCGCAACCTGGCCGGCGCCACCCCGGCGAGCAAGCTGGTGACCTGCCGTCGACGGGGATCGTGCTCGGCGCCGTCGGCGAAACGCGCGACACTCCTTCTCAGCCACTGAATCCCCAAGGCCGGACCACCGGCGGGCACACGTGGCATGGTCAACGCGGGATCGGCGAGCGCGGCCGGAACCCCGGCACGGTCGGCGATACGGGCCGGTGCTGACATGCCGGCCACCGTACGGTCGCGTCGTTTCGGTGCGCGTCGAAACGACAGGGCGCAGGATGGAGTGGTGGCATCGATGGTGCGCGGAGCCGATCTCGCGAAGCTGGCGGCCTTGCTCGCGGACGAAACGAGGGCGGAGTTCTGCCTGGCGTTGCTGGACGGCCGTGCGTATACCGCCAGCGAGCTTGCCCGCCACGTCGGAGTCGCGCCGTCCACGACCACCGAGCACCTCAACCGGCTGGTCGCCAGCGGACTACTGACGGAACGGCGCCAAGGGCGCCACCGCTACGTGCGGCTTGCCAGCCCCGAAGCGGCGGAGTTGCTGGAACGCCTCACGGCCCATGTCCAACCCGCGCCGAGCACACCGACGACACTGCGCGCGGCCACCACGTCGGCCGCACTGGCTCGCGGTCGCACCTGCTACGACCATCTCGCCGGCCGACTCGGCGTGGCCATCACGGACGCGATGATCGCCAACGGCCTGCTCGACCAGGACACCGGATTCGCGTTGACCCCCGCCGGCATGTCCTGGCTGACCAGCGACCTCGGCATTGCCCCTGCCGACCTGCGGCCGACGACAAGGCCGCTGGCCCGAGCCTGCCTGGACTGGACCGAGCGGCGATCCCATCTCGCCGGCACCTCCGGTGCACATATCTGCCGACGCTTCCGGGAGAACCTGTGGACAAGGCCGATCGGCAGCAGCAGAGCCGTGCGCCTCACCCCGGCCGGCGAGCAGGCCCTGCACCAGCTTCTCGGCATCGACGCCACGAGAACGATCGACGATCAACCTCGCCGGCCATAGCGCGGCATTGACCGGGACCGTGGGCCGGAAGGCCGCCGCGGTCCCGGTCACCGCGCGGGTCAGCCGGCCGGTTGGTCGGGAATGCCGCTGTCCGGGGGTGCGTCCCCGGCCGCCGAGTCGTCCTCCTCGATCGGGGCGTCGCCGATGTCGGTGACCAGGACGGGGGTGAGCTCCTCGCCGACGCCGCCGCGGATCTCGACGACCTGCATGCCCGAGATGCCCAGGTGGCTGTCCTCGGAGAACCGGAACGGCGCCAGGCCCGGGCCCTCGAACCCGGACCCGTGCTCCTCGATCGCCGCGACGATGCCCTCACGGGTCAGGTCCTCGCCGGCGGCCTGGAGCGCCTGCACGAACGTGTACGCCTGCGACATGCCGTACACCCGGTAGTTCGTCAGCTCGCCCTCGCCGCCGTGTTCGTCCCACACCCGTTGCCACAGCTGCATCCACGGGTCGTCCGGCACGTCGACGCCGGGGATGTACTCGGTGGTCAGCACGCCGTCCAGCAGCCGGGTGCCGTCGGCGACCGCGCCCTCGGAGAACCGGGCGAGCAGCGACCCGACCAGTGCCGGGTCGGAGCCGACGTTGCTGTAGAACCACGTCGGCTTGTAGTTCAGCCGCAGCGCCGCCAGCTGGCTCAGCGCCGTGTACGACGGCACGTTGAACCCGAGGATCAGGTCCGCGCCCGACGCCCGCAGCGCGGCGATCTGCGGCGCGATGTCGGTGTTGCCCGACTGGTAGCGCTGCACCTCGACGATCTGCTCGTCGAGGAACTGGCGCGCGCCCTTCTCGCCGTCCCGGCCGAAGTCGTCGTCCTGGAGGAACAGGCCGACCTTGGCGTCGGGCCGGTTCTCCGCGACCCACTGGCCGATGATCTTGCCCTCGATCTCGTAGTCCGGCTGCCAGCCGAACGTGTACGGCTTCTCCTCCGGCGCGTCGCCCCACTGCAGCGAGCCCGA
The DNA here is from genome assembly GCA_036259595.1 of Actinophytocola sp. Classification (GTDB taxonomy): domain Bacteria; phylum Actinomycetota; class Actinomycetes; order Mycobacteriales; family Pseudonocardiaceae; genus Actinophytocola. Next base: position 6,471 of record DATABL010000234.1, on the reverse strand, counting down.
CGAGACGAACAGGTCGGGCACCTTCTCGCCGTTGAGGAAGTCGACCACCGCGCTGTGCGTGGGCGTGCCGAGCCCGGCGACCATCGCGAAGATCTCGTCGCTGAGCACCAGCTCGTTGGTGACCTGGCTGGTGTTGGTCGGGTTGTACGCGTCGTCGCGCACGATGAACTCGATTTCGCGGCCGTGCACGCCGCCGTTGGCGTTGACGAAGTCGTAGTACGCCTGGTGCCCGCTGGGGATCTCGCTGTAGCCGGGCGCCGCGACGCCGGTCAGCGGGAAGTGCGCGCCGATCGTGATGCTGTCGTCGGTGACGCCGACCGTCGAGCCCTCCGACGGTGCCTCCTCGCGTTCCTCACCGGCGCCGCACGCGGCCACCAGGGCACCGGTCGCCAGTAACGCCGCGAGCCTGGGCCATCGCTTCATGATTCCTCGCCTCCTAGGTGGTTCCCGACGACTTGGCGCGGCGGCGGGCGACGGCGGCGCGGACGCCGCCGACGATCCCGGCCGGCGCGAACAGCACGACGAGCATCGTGACCAGGCCGTAGCTCAGCGGCGCCAGCTCGGCGGACCGCACGTCGCTGAGCCCGAGGTCCTGGCCGAGCCCGGTCACCAGCTGCGGCACGAACGTCAACATCGCCGCGCCGAGGAGCGCGCCGGTCAGCGTGCCCAGCCCGCCGAGCACGATCGCGGACAGCAGCAGCAGCGACAGGGTCAGCGTGAACCCGCTCGGCGCGGCGATCCTGGCCGACAGCGCCAGCAGCCCACCGGCCAGCCCGGCACACGTCGCGCTCACCACGAACGCGAGCACCCGCGCGCGGCCGAGGTCGATCCCGGCGAGCTCGGCGGCGACCTCGTTGTCCCGCACCGCCCGCCACGTTCGGCCGACCCGGCCGCGGGCGAGGTTCGCCAGCAGTACGAACGTCACCAGCAGGCAGAACCAGCCGAGGTAGCCGAGGTACCGACTGCGGCTCATGTCCTGGCCGGTGACGAAGAAGACCGCGTCGGCGAACCACGGCGGGATGTCCGGGACGCGCACGTTCAGGCCCTGCTCACCGCCGAGCGCCTCGCTGAAGTACAGCGGGATGCCGGGGACCGCCACGGCGAGCGCCAGCGTCGCACCCGCCAGGTACGGACCGTGCAGCCGGGCGGCGGCGACCCCGACGACCGCGCCGGCGACCAGCGTGACCAGGGCCGCCCCGAGCAGGATCACCGGCAGCGGCAGGGGGTCGTCACCCTGGAGCAGCAGCGCGGCGGTGTAGGCGCCGATGGCCATGAACGCGCCGTGCCCCAACGAGATCTGGCCGTTGAGTCCGAGGAGGATGGTCAGCCCGGCACCGGCGATGCCGTAGTAGGCCATCGACGCGAACTGGGCGTTGCGGAACGGCCCGGTGCTCTCCAGCACGACCACGACGACCAGCAGCGCCAGCACGGCCAGCGTGAGGTGCCGGCGCAGTGTCGACCGGCCCAGCACCCGGTCCACGAGGGACCGTCGCCGTGCGGGCGGCGCCGGCGCCGGGGCGGGCACGGAGGTCTCGGAGGTTTCGGCCGACATGTCACACCCTCCGTTCGCGGACCTGCGCGAACAGCCCGCCCGGGCGGACCAGCAGCACCGCCATCAGGATCACCAGCGAGGCCAGCGGCACGAGCTCGGAGCCGACGTACCCGCTGACCAGGCTCAGCGACAGCCCCAGGACAATCCCGCCGGCCACCGCGCCCGGCGGGCTGTCCAACCCGCCCAGCACCGCCGCCACGAACCCGTACACCACCACACCGTCCATGTAGGACGGATGGACCAGCCCGCCGCCGGCGATCAGCAGCCCGGACAGCGAGCCGACGACCGCCGCGAGCGCCCAGCCCAGCGTCAGCATCCGGCCCACCCGCACGCCGAGCAGCCGCGCCATCTCCTGGTTGAACGCCGACGCCCGCATCCGCAGGCCGACGTCGGTGCCCTTGAACAGCAGCACCAGCAGCACCATCACGCCGACCACCGACAGGATGGTGAACACCCCGAACCCGGTGAGCGCGATCGTGGTGTCGCCGACCTGGAAGCCGCGCAGCCCGAACGGCGCGGGGAACGACCGGTACCGCGCGCCGAAGATCAGCGCGGCCAGCGCGTGGATCACGATGAACAGGCCCAGCGTCAGGATCACCGCGTTGATCTCCGACGACCCGGTCAGGTACCGGATCACGAAGCGTTCGACGAGCGCGCCGAGCAGCAGCCCGCTGACCAGCGCGGCCGCGAACCCGACCCAGTAGGACAGGCCGGCGTCGATGAGCACCAGCGCGATGTAGGTGGTGATCATCGCCATCGGCGCCTGCGCGAAGTTCACGATCCTGGTCGCCCGCCAGATCAGCACCAGGGCGAGCGCGAACGCGGCGTACACCGCGCCGAGCGTCAGCCCGGTGAGGACGGTGGTGGTCAGCTGCTGCACCGAACCCCCTTCTCAGAAGCCGAGGTAGGCGTGGCGGAGACCGTCGTCCCCGGCGAGCACGGCGGCCGTGTCCCGCACCACGACCCGGCCCAGGTTGAGCACGACGCCCCGGTCGGCGATGGACAGCGCACTGCGCGCGTTCTGCTCGACGAGCAGGACGGTCAGCCCGTCGGACTCGACGAGCGAGCGCAGCAGGTCGAAGATCTGCGCCACGATCCGCGGCGCCAGCCCTAGCGACGGCTCGTCGAGCAGCAGCACCGACGGCTCGGCCAGCAGTGCCCGCGCGATCACCAGCATCTGCCGCTCGCCGCCGGAGAGCACGTGCGCGGACCGGCCGCGTCGCTCCGCCAGGATCGGGAACAGCGCGTACGCGCGGTCCAGGTCCGCCGGCCGCCGCGGCCCGCCCCGGCCGAGCGCGCCGAGCCGCAGGTTCTCCTCGACGGTCAGCTGGGTGATCACGCCGCGGCCCTCCGGCACGTGCGCGAGCCCGAGCCCGGTCATCCGCTCGGTCGGCACCGAGGTCAGGTCGTGCTCGCCGAGCCGCGCGGTGCCGCGGGTGGGCCGGATCAGCCCGGAGATCGTGCGCAACTACGTCGTCTTGCCCGCGCCGTTCGCGCCGAGCACGGCGGTGATCTCGCCGCGCGGGGCGTCGAAGGTGACCCCGTCCAGCGCGGTCACCGGGCCGTAGCTGGCGGTCAGGTCGTCGACGGTCAGCATCAGCCCACGTCCTCGCCGAGGTAGGCGTCGAGCACCGCGGGGTGCTCGCGGATCTCGTCCGGCCCGCCGCGCGCGATGACCTTGCCGAAGTCGAGCACCACGATGTCGTCGCACACGCTCATCACCAGGTCCATGTGGTGCTCCACCAGCATCACCGACATCCGCGCGGTCAGCCTGGTGATGAGCTCGCCGATCTCGCCCATCTCGTCGTTCGACAGCCCGCTCGCCGGCTCGTCGAGCAGCAGCAGGTCAGGGTCGCCGGCGAGTGCCCGGGCGAGCGAGACCCGCTTGCGCACCGGGTAGGGCAGGCTCGCCGCCGGCCGGTGCGCCACGTTCGCGATACCGAGCTCGTCGAGTGCCGCCATCGCCCGCCCGGTCAGCGCGCGCTCCTCGCGGCCGTGCCGCGGCAGCGCCAACAGGCCCGACCAGAACCCGGTGCGCGCGTGCCGGGTCGCGCCGACCAGCACGTTCTCCAGCACGGTCATCCGGTCGAACAGGCCGAGGTCCTGGAGGGTGCGCGCGATCCCGTGCCCGGCGAGCTGGTGTGGCCGCAGGCCCCGCAGCTCGGCGCCACGCCAGCGCAGTCCGCCCTCGTCCGGCCGGACGAACCCGCACGCCACGTTGAACAGCGTCGTCTTGCCGGCCCCGTTCGGGCCGATCACGCCGAGCACCTGGTTGGGCGCGACCGCCAGCGAGACGTCGGACAGCGCCACGAGGCCGCCGAACGTGACCGTCACGCCGGACATCTCGAAACCCGTCTCCGTTGCCACGCACGGCTCCCTACCCTGGGATGTGGTGGGCACCACTGTGGTGCTCCGAGCACGACCGGCGACATAGGCGCGGCGCACAAAATCGGTCGTGCTAACCGACCGGATTCGCGTCGGTGGTCTGGTTCTTCTGTGCGCTCGGTGTCACGCTGGGGCGATGGACGTGGCGCCCGCCCCCGCGATGGAGCAGCTGATCTCCCGGGCGTGGGCATCGCTGCTCGACCAGGCCGACGCGATCGCCGACGACATCACCCTCACCCTGCTGCAGCGCGACCCGTACTGGTCCGAGCAGCGCCCGGACCGGCAGGCCGACCTGCGGGCCAGCACCCGCGAGCACGTGCGCAGCGGCATCCGCGCGATGGCCCGGCTGGCCGGGACCGACCACCGGGCCACCGACGTCTGGCGGGAGACCGGCCGGCTGCGGGCGCGCCAGGGGGTGCCGATGGACCGGGTGCTCAGCGCGTACACCCAGGGCACCCGCACGCTGTGGGAGGCGCTGCTGCGGCAGGGCTGGGACGAGAAGGTGCGGATCAACGAGCACGTGCTGGTGCTGGCCGGGCAGAAGCTGTGGGCCGCGCTGGACGTGCAGAACGCCGTGCTCGTCGAGGCCTACCGGCGCGAGGCGAACCGGTTGCAGCGGCAGAACCTGCAACGCCAGCAGAACTTCCTCGACGGGCTGGTCGAGGGCAGGGGAGCGGACCCCGAGTTCGCCCGCGAGGCGCGGGAGGCGCTCGGCATCGGCCCGGACGAGCAGGTGGTGTGCGTGGTGGCGCCGTTCGCCGACCCGCTCGACGAGCCGCTGCGCGCGCCGGAGGACCGGCTGGAGCGGGCGGGCGTCAGCTCCCACTGGCACGTCCGCGAGGGCAACTTCTTCGGCATCGTCCCGCGCGGCACCCTGTCGGTGGCCCAGCTCGTGCGGGTGCTCGAACCGTGCGTCGCCGGCCGGGTCGGCCTGGCCCCGTGCGGCGACGGGCTGGCCGGGTTCGCCACCGCCTACCGGCTGGCGTCCCGCACGGCGGAGTCCCTGCCGCGCGGCACCCAGCGGGTGGTCCCGCTGACCGACCGGCTGCCGGAGGTGCTGCTCGCGGGCAGCCCGGAGGTGCTGCCGGTGCTGGTCGCCGAGACCGTCGGCCCGCTGCTGTCGCAGCCGGCGCCGCTGTCGCAGACGCTGCTGGAGACGCTGTCCGCGCTGCTGGCGCACGACGGGTCCCCGACGCACGCCGCGGAGTCGCTGTACTGCCACCGCAACACGGTGATCTACCGGATGAAGCAGATCGAGTCCCTCACCGGCCGCACCCTGTCCCGGCCGCAGGACAAGCTCGAGCTGTCGCTGGGCCTGCTCGCCACCGGCCGAACCTTCACCGATCGGACGTAGCGCCGGTGAGCCCTTGACAACGGGGTGGCGCTGACGTTAAACGTTTAACATGATTGCGCCGGGACCCAGGCCGACGACCCGTGAGGTCGCCGCGCTCGCCCGCGTCTCGGTCGCCACGGTCTCCTACGTGCTCAACGGCAAGGACGGCCGCGTGGGCGAGGAGACCAGGCAGCGGGTACTCGCCGCGGCCGAGGAGCTGGGCTACGTGCGCAGCTCGTCGGCCCGCAGCCTGCGCCTGCGCCGCACCGAGCGGGTGTGCCTGGTCGTCGGGTCGATCGGGGTGCCGGCCTACGACCAGCTCGCCCGCGACCTCTACACCGCCGCCGACCAGGCCGGCTACGGCGTGATGACGATCGTCGTCGACTCGCCGGCCCGGGCGGACAAGGCCGTGGACCTGCTCCGCCAGCACGTGGCCGACGGCGCGGTCATCGCGCCCTCGGTGCCCCACCTCACCGACGCCCAGCTGCGGGCGCTCACCGGCAGCCGGCTGCCGCTCGTGGTGATGAGCAACGCGGTCGCCCCGGACGGCTTCGACGTGGTGCGCACCTCCGAGGCCGGCGCGTGCGCCGAGGCACTCGACCATCTCGTGGCCACCGGCCGGCGTCGCATCGCCTACCTGGGCCACGAGTTCGAGCTGACCGGCCGGCAGCCGTCCGAGCGGCGCGACGCCTACCTCGACGCGCACGACCGCCACGGGCTGCCGCGCGCGCCGGAGCTCACCGTCGCCGGCGCGGACGACCGGGTCACCGCCTACCGGGCGGTCGGCGCGCTGCTCACCCGGCCCAGTCCGCCCGACGCGATCTTCGCGGCCTCCGACCGGGCCGCGATCAGCGCGATCCTCGCCCTGCGCGACGCCGGCGTCGCCGTCCCGGACGAGGTCGCCGTGGTCGGCGTCGGGAACCTGGAGGAGGGGCGGATCACCCGCCCGGCACTCACCACGGTCGGCCCGCCGGTCATGGACTTCCACGACGTCGTGCGGTTGCTGTTCGACCGGGTGCTCGCCGAGGAGCCCCCGCCCTTCCGCGTGCTCACCACGCCCTGGTCGTTCGTCAGACGCGGCTCGGCCTGACCGCCCCATCCCCGCCACCACGGTTCCAACGGAGGGACATGCCATGGCACTCGACAACCCGATCTCCCGCCGGCACGCGTTACGGCTCGCCGGCACCGCCGCGGCCGCGGC
>DATABL010000233.1:0-10249 GCA_036259595.1 Actinophytocola sp. | reverse complement strand
GATCGAGTTCCACGACTACCTGGAGTGGGCCGCGGCCCGCGTCGCCGACTCCGTGCGCTACCACCGCGAGGTCATCTCGGTCGAGCCCGTCACCGACGCCGGCACCGTGGTCGCCTTCGACGTGATCGCCCGGCACGGCGCCGACACCACGACCTACCGCGCCCGCAACCTCGTCTTCGGCGTCGGGCTCGAACCGCGCCTGCCCGACGGCGCGACGCTGTCTGAACGCGTGTGGCACAACCGCGACCTGCTCACCCGCGTCGAGCGGCTGACCGACCCCCGACGGCTCGCCGTCGTCGGGGCCGGGCAGAGCGCCGCCGAGGTCACCAAGTTCCTGCACGACCGCTTCCCGGCCGCCGAGGTCTGCGGGGTGTTCTCCCGCTACGGCTACAGCCCCTCGGACGACACGCCGTTCGCGAACCGGGTGTTCGACCCGGACGCGGTCGACCACTTCTTCGCCGCGCCGGAGCACGTCAAGGAGATGATCCTCGACTACCACGGCAACACGAACTACTCGGTCGTCGACACCGACCTCATCGAGGAGCTGTACCGCCGCACCTACCAGGAGAAGGTGCTCGGCACTCCCCGGCTGCGGCTGTTCAACGTCTCCCGCGTGGCCGAGACCGTCGAGACCGGCGACGGCGTGCGCGCCACCGTCGAGTCGCTGACCACGCACGAGAAGACCGTGCTCGACTGCGACGTGCTGGTCTACGCCACCGGCTACCGCCCGGCCGACCCGCTGCGCCTGCTCGGCGACCTCGACGCGCTGTGCCACCGCGACGACCAGGACCGGCCGGCCGTGGACCGCGACTACCGGGTGAGCACCGACGCCGAGCTGCGCGCCGGCCTGTACCTGCAGGGCGGCACCGAGCACACGCACGGCATCTCCTCGTCCCTGCTGTCCACCACCGCGGTCCGCGCCGGGCAGATCCTGCGCTCGATCAGCGCCCGGCGCGCCGCACCCCTCGCCTACAGCGGTTGGAGCCTCCCGTGAGCCAGTCCTACACCCTGTTCCGCGCGGAGGTCACCGCCGTCCGGCAGCTGACCCCGCACCTGCGGCGGTTCACCCTCGCCGGACCCGACCTCGCCGGCTGCGTCAGCGCCGGGTTCGACCAGCGGATCAAGATGTTCTTCCCGCTGCCCGGCCAGTCCGAGCCGGTGGTGCCCGAGGGCGAGAACTGGTACGCCGAGTACCGCGCGATGCCCGAGAACGAGCGCGCGTTCATGCGCACCTACACCATCCGCTACCTGCGCCCCGAGGCAGGCGAGCTGGACGTCGACATCGTGCTGCACGGTGACACCGGCCCCGGCTCCACCTGGGCGGGCGCGGCGAAGCCGGGTGACCGAGTGGCGATCCTCGGGCCGAACGCCGGGCACACCCCGATCCTCGGTTACGAGTTCAAGCCGCCGGCGGACACCGACTGGCTGCTGCTGGCCGGCGACGACACGGCGCTGCCGGCGATCTGCGCGATCCTGGAGGCCCAGCCCGCCGGCCGCGAGGTGCTGGCGTTCGTCGAGGTCGACTCGCCGGCGGAGATGCTGCCGGTGGACTCGGCCGCCGAGGTGCGGATGACCTGGCTGTGCCGCGGGGGCCGCGCGGGACTGCTGCGCGAGGCGGTGCGCCGCACGGAGTTCCCGGGGGGCAAGCCGTACGTGTGGATCGCGGGCGAGTCGAGCTCGGTCACCGACCTGCGCCGGTACCTGGTCAACGAGCGGGAGATCGAGAAGGAGCTGATCTACTTCGCGGGGTACTGGCTGCTCGGCAGCGCCCTGGAGTAAGCATGGGGCGTGTATGACTACTCCACTCAGTACTCCAGCCTGCGCTTCGACGATCTGGGCGACGGGATCCTCGAGGTAGCCATGTCCGCGCCCGGCCGGCTCAACGCGGTCGGGCACCAGGGCCATCGCGACCTGGCCGATGTCTGGCGGGCCGTCGACCGGGACCCCGACGTGCGGGTGGCGATCATCCGCGGCTCGGACGGCGTGTTCTCCGCCGGCGGCGACCTCGACCTGGTCGAGGACATGGCCGACGACTTCGCCGTGCGCATCCGCGTGCTGCGGGAGGCCCGCGACCTGGTCTACAACGTGATCAACTGCGCGAAGCCGGTCGTGTCCGCGATCGAGGGGCCCGCGGTGGGCGCGGGCCTGGTGGCCGGGTTGCTCGCGGACGTGTCGATCGCCGCGACCGACGCCCGGATCATCGACGGGCACACCAAGCTCGGCGTGGCCGCGGGCGACCACGCGGCGATCGTCTGGCCGCTGCTGTGCGGGATGGCGAAGGCGAAGTACCACCTGCTGACCTGCGAACCGCTGTCCGGCGCGGAGGCCGAGCGGATCGGCCTGGTGTCGCTGTGCGTCGAGCAGTCCGAGCTGCACGCGACCGCGCTCAAGGTCGCCCGACGGCTCGCGGCCGGGTCGCCGTCGGCGGTGCGGTTCACCAAGTACGCGCTGAACAACTGGCTGCGGCAGGCGGGGCCGATCTTCGACGCGTCGCTGGGGCTGGAGTTCCTCGGCTTCGACGGGCCCGACGTGCGCGAGGGCGTGGCCGCGATCCGGGAGAAGCGGCGCCCGGACTTCTCCGGGCCGGCGTCGGAGTAGCCCTACATCGAGTCGTAGTACACCTGCTATCGTTTGACCGACACATTCGACAGGAGGTGGGGCCGTGGCTGTGGTGGAAGAGGTGGACACGCCGGCGCGCGAGACGCGTCGGCCGGACGAGAACGTGGTTCTCGACGTCCATGACCTGCGGATGCGGTACGGAACGACGGATGTCCTCAAGGGGGTCAACTTCGTCGCCCGTCCGGGTGAGGTTGTCGCGTTGCTGGGGCCGAACGGGGCCGGCAAGACCACGACGATCGAGATCCTCGAGGGATTCCGGATGCGCTCGGCCGGCGAGGTCGGCGTGCTCGGCGTCGACCCGGCGCACGGGGGCGAGGACTGGCGGGCGCGGCTGGGCGTGGTGCTCCAGTCGTGGCGGGACCACGGGCAGTGGCGGATCCGTGAGCTGCTCGGCCACCTCGGCGAGTACTACAAGCCGTACTCGACCGAGCGGATCACCCGTCCGTGGCCACTCGACGAGCTGATCGAGGTCGTCGGGCTCACCGAGCACGCGGACAAGAAGGTCGCGAAGCTCTCCGGCGGCCAGCGGCGGCGGCTGGACGTGGCCATCGGCATCGTCGGCCGGCCCGAGCTGCTGTTCCTCGACGAGCCGACCGCCGGGTTCGACCCGGAGGCCCGGCGCGAGTTCCACGACCTGGTGCACCGCCTCGCCGACGAGCGGACGACGATCCTGCTCACCACGCACGACCTGGACGAGGCGGAGAAGCTCGCCGACCGCATCCTGATCCTGGCCGGCGGCACGATCATCGCCGACGGCTCGGCCGACGAGCTGACCAGGGCGATGTCGACCGACGCCGAGGTGCGCTGGACGCGCGACGGGCAGCGGTTCGTACACGCCACCCAGGACCCGACGGGGTTCGTGCGGGAGCTGTTCCGCGAGCACGACGAGGCGATCGGCGACCTGGAGGTGCGCCGGCCGAGCCTGGAGGACGTGTACATGGCGATGGTGCGCCAGTTCGAGGCCGGGCAGCACGACGCGGCGGTCCGCCAGTTCTCGGAGGTGACGCGATGAGCACGGGCTCGGCGGCCTACGCCGCCCGGATCGGCATGCGGCGGGGTGGGCTGGAGGTGCGGCACACGTTCACCAACAGCCAGGACCTGTGGAACTACTTCTTCCCGGCGCTGATCTTCCTGGTGGTCATGTTCTTCATGCGGGGCGCCGCCGTGCCGGGCACGGACTTCTCGCTCGGCTCGCGGACGCTGCCCAGCGTGCTGGGCATGAACGTGGCGTTCGGCGGTCTGTCGACGCTGATGATGTCGCTGGCGCTGGAACGCGAGGACGGCACCCTGCTGCGCGCCAAGGCGATTCCGAACGGGATGCTCGGGTACCTGGTCGGCAAGCTGGTGCTGGTCTCCGGGATGACGGTGGCGAGCATACTGATCGTGCTGGTGCCGAGCATGTTCATGCTCGACGGGGTCGCGCTGACCAGTGTCACCGCCTGGCTGACCCTCCTGTGGGTGCTCGTGCTCGGGCTGGTCGCGACGCTGCCGATCGGGGCGATCTTCGGGTCGCTGTTCACGAACCCGCGCAACGCCGGGGTGATCATGATCCCGGTGATGGGGATGGTGGCGATCTCGGGCGTCTTCTACCCGATCCAGTCGTTCCCCGAGTGGCTGCAGGGCGTGGCGCAGGTGTTCCCGATCTACTGGCTCGCGCTGGGGATGCGCTCGGCGATGCTGCCCGACCAGCTCGCCGCGGTGGAGATCGGCGAGTCGTGGCGGCAGCTGGAGACGGTGGCCGTCCTCGGGGCCTGGGCGGTCGTCGGGCTGGTGCTGGCACCATGGGTGCTGCGCCGGATGGCCCGCCGCGAGTCCGGCTCGAGCGTCGCCGAACGCCGCGAACGCGCGATGCGGCGGGTCACGTGATTCGGCGACACCGTCACCCCAGGGGAACGTGTCGCAACCCAGCCACAAGTACGTGACCAGGCCGAACCCACACCGCCCAACGCGACCAACACGGGACAAGCCCGGGGAGGCGGAACAGTGAGCGAGGCGATCTACAACCGGATCGCGGTGATGCGGGTCGAGCGCGGGGTGTCGCGGCGCCAGCTCGCCGAGGCGCTCGGGGTGCACTACCAGACGATCGGGTACCTGGAGCGGGGCGAGTACAGCCCGAGCCTGTACCTGGCGCTGCGGATCGCGGAGTACTTCGGGGTGGCGGTCGAGGTGGTGTTCTCCACCTCGCCGTTCCCCCGGATCGGCGGGTCCGAGCAGTCGGCCTGACGGCTCGTTCCCTTCTGTCGGTGCGATCCGCATACTGACTGGCATGAGCAGTGCGACGGACACCGTGGCGTTCGGCAGCGTGCCGACCGAGTTGGGGGACGTGTTCGCGGCGGTGACCTCCGGCGGGCTGGTCGCCACCGCGTTCTCCGACTCGCCGCACATCCGGGCGGCGGTGGCGGGTCGGCTCGGGTTGACCGAGGCGGTGGACGCCGTGCCGGTCGAGGGCGTGCTCGCCCAGGTGCGGGAGTACTTCGAGGGCAGGCGGCGGGTGTTCGAGCTCGACGTCGACTGGCGGCTGATGTCGAGCGCGCAGCGGCGGGTGCTCGGCACGCTGTACGAGACGGTGCCGTACGGAGCGGTCGTGACCTACGGCGAGCTGGCGCACCGCACGGGGATCCCGGCGCGGGGCATCGGCGCGATCATGGGCAGCAACCCGATCCCGATCGTGGTGCCGTGTCACCGGGTCGTGGCGGGCGATGGGCTGGGTGGGTTCAGCGGCGGTAGCGGAGTGGAGTCGAAACGTCGGCTGCTCACTCTGGAGGGTTATCTTCCGCCGGGTCTCTGGTAGTCACCGCATCTTTTCTGCCGGTCGGCCGTTGTTCCTCGTGCGCCGAAACGAACAGATACTGGGGGGCGTTGTCATGGGCACGGTCGGCCCACGTCCGGTGGTCAGCCGACGGCGGGAGGTCAGCGGGGGAAGCGCACGCTCACTGCTGACCACCCTGCTCGGCGAGTACGTGCTGCCGGCGGGCGAGCCGGTGTGGACGTCGACGCTCGTCGACGTGCTCGCGTTGTTCGACGTCGAGGAGAAGGCCGCCCGGCAGGCGCTGGCCAGGACGGCGGCCGAGGGCTGGCTGACCTCGGACCGGTTCGGCCGCCGGGTGCGGTGGCGGCTGTCCCCGCCGGGCCGGCGACTGCTCGTCGAGGGCGCGGAGCGGATCTACGGCTTCGGCAGCGGCGACCGGCACTGGGACGGCCGCTGGCTGGTCCTGCTGGTCTCGGTACCGGAGGCGATGCGCGACCTGCGGCACAAGCTGCGCACCCGGCTGAGCTGGGCCGGTTTCGGCAGCCCGACCGCCGGCGTGTGGATCACCCCGCACGCGGCCGCCGAGGCCGAGGCGAAGGTCATCCTCGACGAGCTGGATCTGTCGTCGCAGGCCATGTCGTTCCTGGCCAACTACGGCGCGCTCGGGCGGGAGCGCGACATGCTCGCGAGCGCGTGGAACCTCACCGACGTGGCGGAACGGTACGCGGCGTTCATCGACGAGTTCGCCACCCTCGACCCGGACACTCCGGACGGGATCCTGCGCGCACAGACCCTGCTGGTCCACGAGTGGCGCCGGTTCCCGTTCCTCGACCCGCAGCTCCCGAACGAGCTCCTGCCGGCGAAGTGGTGCGGCACCACGGCAACGGCCCTGTTCAACGAGAAGCACCAGCACTGGCGGCGCCCGGCCCGCGAACGCTGGGCTGAACTAGCCGGCAGGTAGCCCCGCAGCCAGTCGGTGCCGTGCCACGAGCAACGCGCTAGCAGTTCGGTGGACCGTGCCTGGCCAGCCGCCGTACCTCGCCAGCTCGTTCTCGGCTTGGCGGGCGCGTGTGTTGTTGCCCCGGCCACGCGGAGCCGGTGACCGGCGGGCGACCGGGCCGTGCGTGGGCACGGCCGGCCGCTCGTCGGGCCTGGAGTCAGGCTGCTGCTGTTCCGGGTCTCTTCGTCGGCGGGATCTCCTCCTCGGGGGCTTGGGCGCGCTGGGCCAGGTGAGCCAGCTTGGCCTTGTGTCGGGCCTTCAGGCCGTGTTCGCGGCGGGCCTCGAACGCGGCTCGGTCGGCCGCTCTCGACGCCTTGCGGTGGCGGAACAGCTCGAGCTGGCGCTGGGTCTCCTGGCGCACCAGGTCGGCGCATCGGTCCAGGTCAGCGGCATGATTCCGGCTTCGGTTCGTCATGGTGGCGACACTGTCACGAGGGTCTGACAGAAACGGTCACACGTGACCGCCTGGGCTTCGGGCGTCGCCACGGCTTGTGACAATGAGCCGGCGCGCATTGCCCAGGCGGGTGAGCGGGCGGACTCGGAAGGGTGGGAACCCAAGGCCGAGGCGGGCTCGGGACACGACCGTGGACCAGCGATTCACCCTGGTGCGGTAATTCAGTGGACTAGCGGCGCCCCTCGTGGTTGGGTCGCGGTACGCCACTGCCGCGAGAGGAGGTGAGGACATGTTCGCTGTCCCGATCATGTGCTCCCGTCCCGCCGCCGTGGCGTTCCGGCGGGGCTGAGGGAGCACCTCCACCCCGAGGAACATCGAATGACCGATCTGGTCGTGCGTCCGCTGCACGCGGGCGAGGAACACCTCTTCCACCAACTCAACGAACCCGTGCTCGTCGGCGTCCAAGCCATCGGGCGCGACTACCGCGCGCTGCTGGAACTCAACCAGTACCGCCCCGAATGGACCTGGATCGCCCAGCGCGGCGACCGGGTCGTCGCCCGCGCCGCCTGGTGGGCCGGCCCCGAGGACCCGGCCCCGCTCGCCCTGGACTGGCTCGACTTCGCCCCGGGCGAGGACGACGCCGCCGTCGAACTCCTCCGCACCGCGGGCATCGAAGCCGAATACTGCCTGATCCTGCCGCCGCGCTGGCGGGACGACCCGGCCGTCCGCGACGCGGGCGAGGCCCGGATCGCGGTAGCCGAACAGGCCGGCCTGCGGCGGTTCGTCGACCGGCTGCGTTACAGGTGGACCCCCGCCGACGGGCTGCCGGATCGGCCCGGCCGGCTCCGGTTCACGCCCGAAGCCGACGACGACGCCATCCTCGCCGTGCTCCGCCGGATCGTGCACGGCTCGCTCGACGCGCACGAGCGTCGGGCCATGGCCGAGGGCGGGCCGGACGCCGCCGCCCGGGACGAGCTCGAGTTCCTACACTGGATGCCCGCACCACGACACTGGTGGCGGCTGGCCCACACCCCGGACGGCGACCTGGTCGGACTGACCGTGCCCGGTCGCAACTACGGTGGTCCGGTGATCGGCCTCGTGGGCGTGGTGCCCGAACAGCGCGGCCACGGGTATGCCTACGACCTGCTGGTCGAGGCGACACACCTGCTCGTAGCGGAGGGCGCGGAGGAGATCGTCGCGGAGACCGACACCACGAACACCCCGATGGCGGCGACGTTCGCACGCGCCGGCTACCCGATCAGCCAGGAAAGGGTCTACCTGAAGTGACGGACACGCTCGCCGCCGCGCGGTACGCGCGCCTGCGATGGAACACCCCGCTGGCCGAGGACCACGCCGACCTGCTGCTGGAGCGGCTGGCCCTCACCGCCGACACCAGCCTCGTCGACGTCGGCTGCGGCTGGGGTGAGCTGCTGCTCCGGGCGGTCGCGAAGACCTACAACCGGGCCATCGGGGTGGACTCCGACCCAGCGGCGCTCGACCGCGGGCGGCGAGCGGCCCGCGAACGCGGCCTGGCGGACCGGGTCGACTTCGTCGAGGAGAAGGCGGAGTCCTGGCGCGGCACCGCGGACCGGGCGATCTGCATCGGCGCGGCGCACACGCTGGGCGGCACCCGCGCGATGCTGACCGCGCTCGCCGACGTCGTCCCGTCCGGCCGGGTGCTGATCGGCGACGGCTGCTGGCCGGCGCCGCCGACCCCGGGCGCCCTCGACCTGTTCGGCAACGAGTTCCTGTCGCTGCCCGAGCTGGTCACGGCCGCGAACGCGACCGGGTGGCGGGTGCTGCACCTGAGCACGGCCAGCCAGCTCGAGTGGGACGACTTCGAGTCGCGGCACCGGGCCGGACAGCAGGAGTGGCTGATGGCCAACCAGGACGACCCGCGCGCGGCCGAGGTCAGGGAGTGGATCGACAGCCGGGAGCGGGTGTATCTCACCGCCTACCGCGGGGTGCTCGGTTTCGCCTACCTGGTGCTCGGCCGCTGACCTCACTTCTTTGACAGGGCGCCGACCTGGGTGCTACCAATTTTGGGAGCGCTCCCAAAGCTCGCACGAGCGAAGGAGAGACCCATGTGGCGCATCGTCTTCGCCATGGCCGCGGTTCTGGCGTTGACCGGTTGCTCCGGTGCGGAGC
This sequence comes from Actinophytocola sp., assembly GCA_036259595.1. Taxonomy (GTDB): domain Bacteria; phylum Actinomycetota; class Actinomycetes; order Mycobacteriales; family Pseudonocardiaceae; genus Actinophytocola. The sequence continues at coordinate 1,339 of DATABL010000233.1, read as the reverse complement.
CGCCCGCAGAGCCGACCAGCGGCGGCCACGGGCACCACCGGGCCGTGAACAACGATCCCCAGCTCATCCCGGCGGGCAAGGTCGGCGCACCGGCGCTGGGGCAGCCGGTCGAGTCGATGGACGAGCTGGCGACGTGGGTGCGCGAGGCGACCGGCGAGTGCGACGAGGTCGCACCGGCGGGCGAGGCGGAGCTCGCGGAGTACCTCGGCCCGAAGCGGGTCACCTGGTACGGGCCGTTCGTGGCGGAGTGGGCGACCTGCCGGATCGAGCCGTACGACCGGCTCGGGCTGGTGCTGTTCGAGCCGGGCCGGCAGCGCGCGCTGCAGGAGTTCTGGCTGCGCGGCCTGCGGTCCGGCGAGCTCGCCGACAACCCGGACTGGGCGTTCGGCAACGGCTTCGCGGTCACCGCCGGCCCGCTGGGTGCCCGACGCCTCGGCCTGCACTACCTGTGGTGTGAGCCCGTCGACCACCCCGGCGCGCACACCGTGCCGGCCGACGTCGAGGGCTGCGTGTACGCCAGGCCCTGATCCCGGGAGTGTTTCGGGCGGCTCGGACGTTGTACGGGTATGCCTGTGTTCGTGTTCCTGTTGCTGGTGTTCGTGGCCGAGATCGCGGTGGTGGTCGCGATCGGGCAGACGATCGGGTTCCTGACCACGATCGTGCTGCTGGTCGCCGTGTCCGTGGTGGGCGTGGCGATGCTGCGCCGGCAGGGCACGCGGACGCTGACCGCGTTCTCCGAGGCGCTGCGCACCCGCCGCGACCCGTCGCCGGAGATGGTCGACGGGATGCTGGTCGGGGTGTCGGCGGCGCTGGTGCTGTTCCCCGGCTTCGTGAGCGACGTGCTCGCGTTGCTGCTGCTGTTCCCGCCCACGCGCGCGGCGGTGCGCCGCCGCGTCCTGCACCGCGCGGCCGAACGCCAGCGCCGGCACGCCCCGGTGATCGTCGTCGACTCGGAGGTCGTCCACCCCGACCCCGACCATCGCCGGAACCCCGACCCGATCGTCATCGAGTCGGAGCGTGAGGACCGGGACTAGGGCCCCGTGCTGGGGACGTCCCTTGGTCGATCGCGCCAAGGGATCGACCTACCACGACACGAAGGAGCCGCGGCCGGCTTCCGGCTCGCCCAGCTTTCGGCAGGAGATCGGGCTCTCCCAGGCGGAGCTCGCCGCACGTTCGTGTTGATGTACCTGAACTCCAGGTGCCGCGGCCGGCCCGGCCGCGGCCCTGGCACTACGTCATCCTCGTGCTCGACATGTTGTTCCGGGAAGCGCTCGTGCGGTTCTAGCGCAACGGTGTCGGGTAGGCGACCGGACCGCGACGGCCGGCCCGGTCGACCGCC